>DAIDVO010000053.1 GCA_027456085.1 Steroidobacteraceae bacterium
TAGTGATACAGGCCGTACTGCGCCATGGCCGCTCGCACCTCGTCCGGCACGACGCCCAAGTCCTCGCCGACGACGAGGCAGCCGGCGCGCGCGCTCTCGAGCGCAAGCACGGTCATCAACTGATGCAGCGGATAGTGGACATAGGCCCCCGCGGTGGGCGATGCGCCCACGGGCACCCACCACAAGCGGAACAAGGACATCACGTGATCGAGCCGCAGCGCTCCGTAATAGCGCATGTTGTCGCGGATCACACGCACGAAACTCTGTAGTCTCCCGGCTTGCAGCGCGAGCGGATCCTGCGGCGGGATTCCCCAACCCTGGCCCTTGAGCGCGAGCGGATCCGGCGGAGCGCCGATCTCGGCGCCGAGCCGGTAATCGGCGCGGTCCGCCCAGGTCTCCGAGCCGGATGCATCGGCGCCGACCGCGTAATCCCCGTACAGGCCGATCGGCATGCCGAGCGCGCGCGCCAGGCTTTGCGCCTCGCGCAGCTGAACGTCGGCGAGCCACTGCAAATAGAGAAAGAATTCCACCTCGCGCCGCTGATCCGCCGCGAACCTTGCTACCGCGGAGGAATCCGGATCGCGGTAGTCCTGCGGCCAGCAGAACCACCCGGGTTGCGTTCCGAGCGTGCGGCGAAAATGCCGGTCGAGCGCGTCGAAGCACGCATGGCGCTCGAGCATCGGACCGCCGGCTGCGACGAACGCGCGAAAATTCGCCGCGCGCTCGCTGCCGCGGTCGAGATGACGCTCGCGAAATTCTTCGTACAGGAGCCCGAGCATTTCCATTTTCAGCTCGGCAACGCCGCGATAATCGACCAGCGGCGCGGCGCGCAGCGCATCCAGCCGCTCGCGCAGCGGGCTGGCGCCGAGGCGCGCGCGCAGCGCCGCGCAATCCGCGTACTCCGGCACCTCCGGCACCGCGATATACAGGAAGTTCAAGAAGTGCCTGTCCGATGCACTGTACGGACTCGCCCGTTCGGGATCCGCCGCCGACAGCGCGTGCAGCGGGTTCAAGCCGATGAAACCCGCGCCGCAAGGTCCCAGCCAGCGAATCAGGTGCTTGAGGTCGGCGAAATCGCCGATGCCCCAATTGTCGCGCGAGCGCAGCGTGTACAGCTGGACCGCGACGCCCCAGAGACGCCGGCCGGCCGCGATCGCCGGCGGTTCGTAGCAAGCCGGCGGCGAAATGATCAATAGGCAGCGCTGCGCGGCGCCGCCCGCAATTCTCGCCTCGAACTCGTGGTAGCCCGGCGGCAGATCGAGCGGCAGTTCGAATCGCCGGCGGGTGATCCAACCACCCTCGACTTCGCCGCGCCAGAGCTCCGCGCAATCGGCGCTCGACCAGGCGCCGTCGCTCTCGGCACCGTTCTCGAGGCGCAACGACCAGATCAGCATGGAGCCGAATTCCTGCGCCGTGACGTTGATGTCGAAACCGATCCGCGGGCCGTTCGCCGCAGCGACCGCGGGCAGCAGCGCGCGCGACCCGGCGATCTCCAGGCGCGACGCGCTCGCCGCGAGCGCGTCGCGATCGTCGATACGTTCGCCCATCGCGCCGAGAATCGCGGCCTTGGTCTCCAACGTGAAATACTGCAGTTGACCGCGATAGTCGTGGTACGCATCGCCGATGCCGCGCAGGCGAGCCAGCCGCGCGATCAAGTCCGCGTGCATGGGCTCACCACTCCAGCAATACGGCGCTGTGCGCCGCGAGCGGATAGGAGTTCCCCGCGCCGCCCGGCGGGGCGCCGGCCGCCGCCGCGCCGTCGAGCGCGGTGTCGAACAGGCGCGTCCACGCCGCGCCCGGCGGCAGCGCCGGCATGGTGAATTCGCAGGCGCGAGGGCTCGCGTTCAGCAGCAACAACAGCCGGCTCACCGGGCCTGAGCCGCGGCGCAGCCAAACGCCGAGCGTCGACAGCTCGCCGTTCATCCAATCATCGTGCGTCATCTCCGCTCCGCGCATGTGCATCCAGGTCACGTCTTTCGTGCCGCCGTGCAGCCGCGTGCCCTTGAAGAAGGTCTCGCGGCGAAATTCCGCGTACCCTTTGCGCAGCGCGGCGAGCACGCGCACGAACGCGCATAAATCGGCATTGGCCTCGGCCAAGCGCCAGTCGACCCAGGATATTTCATTGTCCTGGCAATAGGCATTGTTGTTGCCGCGCTGCGTGCGCGCGAACTCATCGCCCGCCTGCAGCATCGGCACGCCTTGGGAGAGGAACAGCGTCGCCAAGAAATTGCGCAGCTGGCGCCTGCGCAAATTCACGACCGCCGCGTCGCCGGTCTCACCCTCCGCTCCGCAGTTCCAGCTCAAGTTGTTCGCGCTGCCGTCGGCATTGCCTTCCAGGTTCGCCTCGTTGTGACGCCCGTTGTAGGAAACCAGATCGCACAGCGTGAAGCCGTCATGCGCCGCCACGAAATTGATGCTCGCGGTCGGCTTGCGTCCGTTGTGGCGAAACAAGTCGCTCGAGCCGGCGAGACGCTCGGCCAGTTCTCCGATCGTGCCGCGGTCGCCGCGCCAGAATGCGCGCAGCGTGTCCCGATAGCGATCGTTCCATTCGGACCACCCCGGCGGGAAGCGGCCGAGCTGATAGCCGCCGAAGCCGACATCCCAGGGTTCGGCGATCAACTTGACGTAGGCAAGCGCGGGTTCGGCCCGCACGGCATTGAAGAATGCCGAATTCTCGTCGAACCCGCGCTCGCCGCGCGCGAGCACGGTGCCGAGATCGAAGCGGAAGCCGTCGACGTGCATCTCGTCGACCCAGTATTTGAGACAGTCGATGACGAGCGTCCTGACGGCCGGATGCGCGCAATTGACGGTGTTGCCGCAACCGGTGAGATTCTCATAATGGCGCGGGTTCTCGCCGACCAGGCGGTAGTAAACCGCGTTGTCGATGCCGCGCAGCGACAGCGTCGGCCCCTCCTCGTTGCCCTCGGCCGTGTGATTGAAAACGACGTCCAGGATGACCTCGATGCCGGCGGCGTGCAGCGCCTTGACCATCGTCTTGAACTCGGCGACCGGGTTTTCGAGCGCGTATTGCGACGCGGGCGCGAACCACGCGAGCGGATTGTAGCACCAATAATTGGTCAAGCCGCGGTCGACCAGGGATTGCTCGCTGACGAACGCGTGGCACGGCAGGAGCTCGACCGCGGTCACGCCGATCGATTGCAGATGATCGATGATCGGCGCGCTCGCGAGTCCCAGATAGGTGCCGCGCAGGCGCTGCGGCACGCGCGGATGCAGCGCCGTGTAGCCCTTGACGTGCAGCTCGTACAACACCGTGTCCCGCCACGGCGTCGCCGGCGGCCGGTCGGCGTCCCAGTCGAAGTGCGGGTCGGCAATGCGGCAGCGCGGCCGGGGTCCCGGCGCGAGTTCGCGCGCATAGGGGTCGATGAGCATCGCGTTCGCATCGAAGCGATCCCCGTTCTGCGGCTCGTCGGGGCCCTGCACGCAAAACGCGTAGTGCGCGCCGTATCCCGCAAGACGCAGCGACACGAGCCCGTGCCAAACCTCGCCGGTGCGCCCCGGCAATGCGTGGCGCGACAGCTCCTTGCCGCTCGCGGCGTCGAACAGGCACACCTCGATGCGCGTCGCGCGGCTGGAGAAGACCGCGAAATTGACGCCATCCTTGGTCCACGTTGCGCCGAGGGGCCGTGGTTGCCCGACCTGCACTCGTCGCTTCACTTCAAACCGGGCCTGCGAAGAAGACGGCGCCGAGCGGCGGCAAATCGAGCCTGAGCGAATGAGGGAAGCCGGCGCAGGCGTCGGGCGCGCTCGCGACCTCGGCTTGGCGGTTGTAGCCGGATCCGCCGAAGCGCAAGCCGTCGCTGTCCAATACCTTCACATATTGGCCGGGCTCGGCGACGCCGATCGCATAATGATTCCGCGGCACCGGCGTCGCATTGAACACGCAGGTCAGCGGCGCACCCACATCGGTGCCGGTGACCCGCCGCTGGAACGCCCAGACGCTCTCGTCGGCATTGTGCAGGTCGATCCAGCGAAAGCCCTCGTGATCGCAGTCGCTCGCGTACAGCTGCGGGCTCGCAAGATACAAATGATTCAGCTCGCGGAAAAAATCCCGCAAGGCGCCATGGCCCGGCTCCGCCGCCAGTTGCCAGTCGAGCTGATCGTACTCCCGCCATTCGCGCCATTGGCCGAACTCGGCTCCCATGAACAGGAGCTTCTTGCCGGGATGCGCGATCATGTAGGCGCCGAGCAGCCGGCAGTTCGCGCGCTTCTGCCATTCGTCGCCGGGCATCTTGTCGAGCAGGGCGCGCTTGCCGTGCACGACCTCGTCGTGCGAGATCGGCAGGATGAAATTTTCCGACCAGGCATACATGAACGAAAAGGTGATCAATTGGTGGTTGAAGCGCCGGTAGATCGGGTCCAAGCCGATGTATTTCAGCGTGTCGTTCATCCAGCCCATGTTCCATTTGAAATTGAAGCCGAGCCCGCCGAACCTGGGCGGCTGCGTGACCCCGGGAAACGCGGTCGACTCCTCGGCGATCGTCAGCGATCGCGGGAATGCGGCGTGCACGGCGTCGTTCATCTGGCGCAGGAATTCGATCGCCTCGATGTTCTCGCGCCCGCCGTATTGGTTCGGCAGCCATTCGCCGGGGTTGCGGCTGTAATCCAGATACAGCATCGAGGCGACCGCATCGACGCGCAGGCCGTCGACGTGGAACCGGTCCATCCAGAAAAGCGCGTTCGCGACCAGGAAATTGCGGACCTCGTGCCGGCCGTAATTGAAAATCTTCGTGCCCCATTCGACGTGCTCGCCGAGCCGGGCGTCCGCGTGTTCGTAAAGAGCGGTACCGTCGAAGAACGCGAGGCCGTAATCATCGCGCGGGAAATGCGCCGGCACCCAGTCGAGTATCACGCCGATGCCGGCTTGATGACAGGAATCGACGAAGTACATGAAATCGAGCGGCGATCCGTAGCGCGCCGTCGCCGCGTAGTAGCCGGTGACTTGATAGCCCCACGACTGGTCGAGCGGATGTTCGGCGACGCCCATCAACTCAAGATGCGTGTAGCCCAAATCCTGCGCGTAGGGGATGAGCTGTTCGGCCGCATCGCGCCAACTGATGAACGGCGGAGTCCTTTGATCCCAAGGCCGGCGCCACGACCCCAAGTGCACCTCGTAGATGTTCATCGGACGGCGCCTGGGGTCGAAGCGTGCGCGCATTTCGATCCATTCGCGGTCTTGCCAGGGATGGCCGTCGAGCGTCGCCACGACCGAGCAATTTCCGGGGCGCAGCTCCATCGCGAAGCCGTACGGGTCCGCCTTCAGCAGGCGCTCGCCCGCGCGCGTTCCGATCTCGTACTTATACGGCGTGCCGGCGCGGATGCCGGGCACGAACAATTCCCATACGCCGGACACCCCGCGCTGGTGCATCATCTGCCGCCGGCCGTCCCAATCGTTGAACGGGCCGACGACACTGACGCGCTCGGCGTTCGGAGCCCAGAGCGCGAAACGCGTGCCCTGCGCAGCGCCCTCGCCCTCGGGGTGCGCCCCCAATTTCTCGTAAATACGGCTGTGCTTGCCCTCGCCGAACAGGTACAAATCGAAATCGGTGATCGGAGTCGCGTTCAACGGGAATTAAAGCGCTCATATCACGGGCCGTACGCCCCAAATCCAGTCCGCATATTCCCGCACGCTGCGGTCGCTCGAGAAATACACCATGTTCAGGCAGTTGACGGCGGCTTTGCGGCTCCATGCGTCGGCCTGCAGATACAACTCATCGACGCGGCTCTGGGCCGCCGCGTACGCCGCGAAATCGGCGAGAACCAAATACGGTTCGCCGTCCGCGAGGAGCCTTTCGACGACCTGCCGGCCCTCATCGGAACGCCCCGCTGAGAAAAATCCCGAATCGATGAGCTTCAGCGCGCGCTCGAGTTCCGGATTCCCGGCGAGCTCCGTGCGCGGCACGTAGCCGGCGGCGCGCCGCGCGGCGACTTGTTCGGCGGTGAGCCCGAAGATGAATATGTTTTCGGCGCCGACGTGGTCGCGAATCTCGATGTTCGCTCCATCCAGCGTGCCGAGCGTGAGCGCGCCGTTCAAGGCGAGCTTCATGTTGCCAGTGCCGGATGCCTCCATGCCCGCGGTGGAAATCTGCTGCGAGAGATCGGCCGCGGGAATGATTTTCTGCGCGAGCGAGACGTCGTAGTCCGGCAGGAACGCGACGCGCAGCTTTCCCTGCATCAGCGGGTCCGAGTTGACCGTGTGCGCGACATTGTTGATCAGCTTGATGATCGCCTTCGCCATCACATAGCCGGGCGCGGCCTTGCCCGCGAAGATCACCGTGCGCGCAACGATCTCCGCCGCGGGGTTCTCGCGGATGCGCTGGTAGCGCGCGACGACGTAGAGAAGATTCAGGGTCTGGCGCTTGTATTCATGGATGCGCTTGACGTGAACGTCGAACAGCGAATCGACGTCGACCGCGATCCCCAGGCGGCGCATGATTTCATCGGCGAGACGCCGCTTGTTCGCGCGCTTGATCGCGCGCATGCGGCCCCTGAACTCGGGATTCTCGGCCGACTCGATCAGGCGCCCGATATCCTCGAGATCGTTTTCCCAGGTATTTCCCAAACGCTCCGTCAGCAACGCCGAGAGTCCCGGATTGGACTGTTTCAGCCAGCGCCGCACGGCGATGCCGTTGGTGACGTTGATGAATCGTTCCGGGTAGATTTCGGCCAGGCCCGCGAATACCTCCGTTCGCATCAGCTCCGAATGCAGGCGCGCGACGCCGTTGACGCGATGGCTGCCGATGATCGCCAAATGCGCCATGCGCACGCGGCGGTCGCCGTCTTCGGTGATGATCGAAAGCCGCCGCTGACGCTCGACGTCGCCCGGGAAGCGCGCTTCGACCAATTTCAAGAAGTCGCGATTGACCAGGTAGATAATTTCAAGGTGGCGCGGAAGCAGGCGCTCGTACATCTCGACCGGCCAGGTCTCGAGAGCTTCGGGCAGGAGCGTGTGATTCGTGTAGGAGAACACGGCGCTGCTCAACTTCCAGGCCGCGTCCCAGGCCATGCCGTGCTCGTCGACCAACAGGCGCAGCAATTCCGGTATCGCGACCGCCGGGTGCGTATCGTTCAATTGGATCGCCATCGCGTCGGCGAGCGATTCGAGCGGCCGTCCCTCGGCCGCGAGCGTCGCGAGCATGTCCTGCAGGCTCGCGCTGACGAAGAAATATTGCTGTTTGAGCCGCAGTTCCTTGCCCTGCGGCGTCGTGTCGTCGGGGTATAGGACCCGGGACATGTTCTTCGCGTCGACCTGCTCTTTGACGGCCGCGGCGTAGTCGCCGTAGTTGAACGCGTCGATATCGAACGGCGTGATGCCGCGGCCGGACCAAAGCCGCAGATGATTGACGGTCGAACAGCGGTTCCCGGGGATCAACTGGTCGAAGCCGATCGCATAGATGTCCCGGGTGTCGATCAAGCGGTGCGGCGCGGACGGATCGGCGTCGCCGCAAGCGACGCTGCGGCCGCCGAACCGCACCGTGTAGCGCGCGTTGCCGCGCGGCGTCTCCCAGACGTTGCGCAGCCGCAGCCAGCTGCTCGCGACTTCACGCTGCGCGCCGTCGCCGTCGATGAGTTGCGTGAATATGCCGTAGTCGTAGCGGATGCCGTAGCCGACGGCCGGATATTGCAGCGTGGCGAGCGAATCCATGAAACAGGCCGCGCTCCTGCCCAGGCCGCCGTTCCCCAAACCCGGGTCTGCTTCCAGCGCCGCGATCTCGTCGAGGTCGTAGTGCAGCTCGGCGAGCGCGGCGCGCGCCTCTTGAACGAGGTCCCCGTCGAGACTGTTGAGCGCGTTCAGCAGCGAATTGCCGGGCAAATACTCGACCGACAGGTAGCAGACGCGCTTGACGCGCGCGCGCCCGATGCGCCTCTGGGTCGCAAGCCAGCGCAGCGTCAATTCCTCGCGGACCGCGAGCGACAAAGCGTCGTAGATGTCGCGCGGCGTCGCCGTCTCGAGATTCTTGCCCAATGCGCGCGTCAATCGATCGAGCAGAGCGGCCTGAAGCATTCCCGGCTGCAGCGCCACATTGCGGCGCATGGACAACTGTGTAGCCGCCTGATTCATCAATTCGTTTTTCACCCCGAAGTACGTTAAGTTCAATGGTATCAATTTACAGGCTATTATATTTACTTTGGTGAACCGACCTCTCGAATCCTGCATACGGCGGAATGGCGATTGCAAAAACCTGTGAAAGAATTCGCAATCGGCGTGGACGTCGGCGGCTCCTCGATCAAATGCGCGCTCGTCGATTTGAGCGACGGCGCCTTGGTCGGCGAACGGCACAGCATCCCGACGCCGGCGCAGGACCCGGTCGACACCCTGCTGGAAGCGATCGCCGCGGTGGTTTCCCTGATACCCGGCGATCATCCCGTCGGTCTCGCTTTCCCGAGCGTGATCGTGCGCGGCACGGTGCGCACCGCGGCGCACTTGAACAAAGCCTGGATCGGACAGCCGCTCGCCACCCTCGCGGCCGCGCGCTTGCGCCGGCGGGTGACCGCGATCAACGATGCGGACGCGGCGGGCCTCGCCGAGCAGCGCTACGGCGCGGCGCGCGGCGTGGCCGGCACGGTTCTGCTGCTGACGCTCGGCACCGGCATCGGCAGCGCCCTGTTCATCGGCGGCAAGCTCGTGCCGAACCCGGAACTCGGCCACTTGCAGGTCGACGGCCGCGAAGCCGAACAGCGCGCCGCGGCGCGGATCAAGGTCGAGCAGAACTTGAGCTGGGATGCGTGGACCCACGAACTCAATATGGTCCTCAAGGAACTTCACTCGCTCCTCTGGCCCGATCTCATCGTGCTGTGCGGCGGGATCACCGAGAACCCGGAACCTTTCCTTGCGAAACTGCGCTGCGAAGCGCAGCTGCGCGTGGGTGCGCTGCGCGCCGACGCCGGTATCGTCGGCGCGGCGCTCGCCACGGCGCCGGTGGAATCCGGCGGCGCTTGAGTCCGCGCATCGCGGCCGCGGCGATTGCCTTGAGCTTGGCGGCGTGCGCGGCGCGGCCGACGCGCCCGCCGCAGCCGGATGCGGGCACCCGCTTCGTCGCCGCCGCGACCGCAATGCTCGGACAGCCCTATCGATACGGCGGCGACGCGCCGGGCGTATTCGACTGCAGCGGCCTCGCCTACTTCGCGGCGCGCCAGGCGGGCTTCGCGCTGCCGCGCACGGCCGAACGGCAATCCAAAATCGGCGACCCGGTCGCGCGCGCCGGGATCCGGGCCGGCGATTTGATCTTCATGCATTTTCCGCACAAGGAACTGCACGTGGGCATTGCGACCGACGCCGTGCATTTCATCCATGCGCCCTCGTCGCACGAGCGCGTGCGCATCGACTCGTTGAAATCTCGGACGTACGCGCGCGCATACGTCGACGCACGGCGGATACGCTTCCCGCGTTGAGCCGCGCGCGCCGCGGCTTTCACGCGCCGGGCTCGGCCTCGGCCATGCCGAACTGCAGCGCCGCGAGCCGCGCGTACAGCGGGCTTTGCACGAGGAGCTCGGCATGCGTGCCGACTGCGGCCTTGCGGCCGTGATCCATGACGACGATGCGGTCCGCCTTCAGCACCGTCGCGAGGCGGTGCGCGATGATGATCGTCGTACGGCCTTGCATCAGCCTCTCGAGCGCCTGCTGCACGAGCTGCTCCGACTCCGAATCCAGCGCGCTCGTCGCTTCGTCGAGCAGCAGGATCGGCGGGTCCTTCAGTATCGCGCGCGCGAGCGCGATCCGCTGGCGCTGCCCCCCCGAGAGGCGCGTGCCGCGCTCGCCCAAGAACGTATCGTACCCTTGCGGCAGCTTGCGCAAGAACTCGTCCGCCGCCGCATCCTTGGCGGCGGCCTCGATTTCGGCATCGCTCGCACCCGGCCGGCCATAGCGAATCTTCTCGCGCGCGCTCGCACCGAACAAAACCGTGTCCTGCGGCACGAGCCCGATCTGCGCGCGGATGTCCTCGGGACGCAAATCCGCGAGGCAGCGCTCGTCGATCGACACGCGTCCGGATTGCGGATCGTAGAAACGCAGCAGGAGCTGGAAGGCGGTACTCTTGCCCGCGCCAGACGGGCCGACGAACGCGATCGTTTCGCCCGGCACGACGTCGAGGCTGAAGTTCGCGAGCGCGGCCGCCTCCGGCCGCGACGGATAATGGAACACCACCTGGTCGAAGCGGATGCGCCCCGCGACCCGTTGCGGCAGGTCGAGCGGATGCGCGGGCGCCTCGATTCGCGGCTGCGCGTGCAGCAATTCGGACAGGCGCTCCATCGCGCCGGCCGCGCGCTGAATCTCGCCCCACATCTCGGTCAGCTGCGCCGCGGAGGTGCCGACGAGGCCCGCGTACAGCAGGAATTGCCCGAGTTCGCCGCCGGTCATGCTGCCCGCGAGCACCGCGTGCGCACCCATCCACAACACCAGGGTGATGCCGCCGAACACCAGCATGATGCCGATCGCCGTCAACAAGGCCCGCACGCGCGTACGCTGAACGGCGGCGGCGAAGCTGTCCTCGACCGCATGCCCGTAGCGCTCGCTCTGCAGTCCCTCGAGCGTGAACGCCTGCACCGTCTGGATCGCGTTCAGCGTCTCGTCGGCGAGCGCGCTGGCATCGGCGATCCGGTCCTGCGACGCACGCGACAGGCCGCGCACGCGCCGGCCGATCAGAATCAGCGGCGCGACGACGATCGGGATCATGATCAAGATCACGCTGGTGAGCTTGGCGCTCGTCAGGGTCAGCATCACGAGCGCGCCGGCGAGGCTCAGCGTCGAACGCAGCACGATCGACAGGTTGACGCCCGCGATCGCTTGCACGAGCGTCGTGTCGGCGGTCAAGCGGGACAGAACCTCGCCGATGCGCGTGGTTTCGTAAAATGCGGGATCCATGCGCACGACGCGCCGGTATACCGCGCTGCGCAAATCGGCGACGACGCGTTCGCCGAGCCAGGTGACGAGATAAAAGCGCAGCGCCGCGAAAATGCCGTACAGCACCGCCGCCGCGAGGAATCCGAGGAAATACCGATTGATCGTCGTCGCATCCTTGGCCGCGAGTCCATGGTCGATCAATTGGCGCAAAGCCACGGGCAGGGACAGGAGCGCCGCCGAAGCGGCCAACAGCGCGGCCATCGCGGCCGCAAGTATTGCGCGGTAGGGGCGCAAGAAGGGGATCAGTGCGCGCAACGGACTCAAGGATCTTGCGCGCGGTCGGTCGGCTGCGGTCGTCATCGGCTTATGATCCCATAAAGGATCCGGCCGGGTGCGCCGCGCGGCCGGCCGCGCCCCACAACGGGGCCGGCGGCCTGCGTCGCAGCCGCTGGCGTTGTAAATGCACCACGTCAAGCCGATTTGACGCCCGCGACAATTGCGTTTCGCGGCTTAGGGCGCTAGATTCAAACCAGAAGTTCAGCAATCTGCCGATCCGTGGCGGAAAAACCAAACCAAAAATGAGGGTGCATCATGCAAGGACCCAGGCGATTCGACACGTTGCGTCATGACCACGGCGGGCGCAATGCCGTCAGAGCGGTCTTGCTCGGCGCCGCCGCGGCGGCCATTACGTTGCCGGGACTCGCGTTCGCCCAAGCGGCACAATCCGGCCAGGCGCAAGCGGATCAATCCCAGGCCGGTCCCTTGCAAGAGATCATCGTCACCGCGACACGCCATGCGGAAAGCCTCAGCAAAGTGCCGATCAGCATCACGGCGCTGACCCAGGCCGCGCTCGACCTGCGCGGGATCAAGGACTTCACCGACGTCGCCAAGTTCACGCCCGGCGTCAGCATCGACAATTCCGGCACTAACAACATCTCGATCCGCGGTATCGCCTCGACCGGCGGCGCCGGCACGACCGGCATCTATCTCGACGACACGCCGATCCAGATGCGCGCGCTCGCATTCAATCCCGACGAAGCGCTGCCGAAGAGCTTCGACGTTCAACGCATCGAGGTGCTGCGCGGGCCCCAAGGCACGCTGTTCGGCGCCGGTTCCGAGGGCGGCACGGTGCGCTACATCACGACGCAGCCGAGCCTGACGAAGAGCAGCATCTACAGCCGCGACGAAATTTCCTACACGCAAGGCGGGGATCCGAGCTACGAAGCGGGCGTGGCGGCCGGCATGCCGGTCATCGACGGCACGCTCGGTGTACGCGCGACCGTCTGGTATCGGCGCGACGGCGGCTACATCAACCGCATCGACCCGGTGACATTGAACACGGTACAGAACAACTCCAACTACGACGAGACGATGCTACTGCGCCTCGCCGCGGTCTGGGCGATGTCCGACCGTTGGACGATGACGCCGAGCTTCTACTACCAGGACCGGTACCGAAACGATGTCGAGAGCTACTGGCCGCTCTATTCGAATGCGAACCAGGACCGCTACCTCAGCGCCAACCCGACCCAGCGCTCCGCGCCGGACCGGTTCTATCTGCCGGCACTGAAGATCCAAGGGGATTTCGGCTCGTTTCGCCTGATCTCGGACACCTCGTACTATCACCGCAAGGATAAGACCGGCTACGACGGCACGCTCTATAATCTCGGTTTTTACCAGACTTTCTTCGGCGGTTCGTCGCCGCTGCTCGACGGCGCGGGCCTGCATCTGCCGGCCGGCGCGACCGACTACCGTTCACCGGCGTCGGTCGACAACGGCCAGCAGAACTTCGTCCAGGAGATAAGGCTGCAATCGGCGGATTCGAACTCAGCGCTCGTCTGGACGACCGGCCTGTTCTACAGCTCGAACCGTCAGAGCTATCTCGAACAGATCCACGATCCCCTGTTGAACGAATTGACACAGGCCTACGTCGGCGCGGACTACGGCTCGATCTTCTACTACACGGACGTCAACAACAACAACGTCCCCGTCCTCTACGACCCCCGCTTCCCGAACGACTCCTATTTCCTGCAGACGTTCGCGAAGGACGAACAGCTCGCCTGGTACGGCGAAGCGAGCTACAGCTTCACCGACCAGTGGAAGCTGACCGTGGGCGCGCGCTACTCGAAGATGAAGTACTCGTTCAACACGCTGACGGGCGGCCCGCAGCTGTTCCTCCCGCCGCAGACCGGCAGCGGCGACAAGAAGGAAAACGCGTTCACGCCGAAGGTGAGCTTCGCCTACCAGCACGATCCGCATAACCTGTACTACTTCACCTACGCGAAGGGCTTCCGGCCGGGCGGCGCGAACAATCCCGTGCCATACGCGGCTTGCTCGACGGACTTCACGAATTTCGGCATCACCGCCGCGCCGGCGACCTTCAGCTCCGACTCCGTCAACAGCTACGAATTCGGCGCCAAGAACAACTTCCACAATCGCGTGAAGATCGCGAGCAGCATCTATTACATCAAGTGGAACAACATCCAGCAGACCGTGATCCCGCCGATTTGCCAGATCTCGTTCATCGCGAATTTGGGAACGGCCGTCGCCAAGGGCGCCGACTTTCAGGCCGACATCGCCGTCACCGACAATTTCACGGCGGAACTGTCGGCGGGGTATACCGACGCGCGCTATACCCAAAATTCGCTGTTCGGCACCGGCACCGGCGCGACCCAGATCGTCACCAGCGGCGATGCGATCACCGGCCAGAGCGGCCAGCCGAGCGCGCCGGTCACCGCCTCGATCGGCCTGGAGTATAAATTCAATTTCTTGAATCACGACTCCTTCGTGCGCGCCGACGACGAGTACCAGGGCCGTGCGAGGTGGCTGTCGCCGCAGCAAGACCCGACGTCGCAGCAATACGACTCGGCGAACTACGTGCTGAGTTCGACGAACTTCATCTCGATGCGCGGCGGCATGACATTCGGCGGCTGGCAGATCGCCGCGTTCGTCGACAATCTGGCGGACAACCGCACCATCACCAACTACAATTGGACGATTGACGGCAGCGCGACCTTCCCCGGCAGCTCGCGCCTGCAGCAGCAGTTCACGTACCGGCCGCGCACGGTCGGCCTGACGTTCACCTACCGCGACTGAAACCTTGGGGCGGCGCGCGCGGCTGAAAGCTCAGGCCGCGCGCGTAACCGGCTCGCGCTTGGCGGCGGCGCGCACCGATTCGGCGAGAATGCCGAGCCCCTCTTCGAGCACCGCATCCGGTATCGTCAGCGGCGCGAGCAGACGCACGACATTCGCCGAGACGCCGCATGACAGCAGGATCAGGCCGCGCTTTTCGGCGTGCGCCAGGATCGCGCTCGTCAGTTCAGGATCGGGCTCCTTGGTCTTCTGGTCCTTGACCAATTCGAACGCGATCATCGCGCCCAGTCCGCGCACGTCGCCGATGCAGGCAAGCTCCGCCGCCAAGGCATCGAGCCGCGCGCGCATGCGCGCGC
>DAIDVO010000054.1 GCA_027456085.1 Steroidobacteraceae bacterium
ATCACGTACGGGGAAATCACCGCCGGAACGACGCCGAGCCGCACTTCTGGCAGTCGAAATGACGCCGACGACGACGCGATCGCGACGTCGCAGGCGGCGACCAGTCCGACGCCGCCGCCGTAGGCCGGACCTTGCACGCAGGCAATCGACGGTTTGGGGCATTCGCGCAGCGCGGCGAGCAGCTGCGCGAGCCGCAGCGCATCCGCACGGTTGGCACGCGTGGATGCGTCGCCTTGCGCGCGCATTTCGGCGATGTCGGCGCCCGCGCAGAACGCGGTTCCCGCCGCCGCGAGCAGCAATACGCGGGTCGCCTCGAGCGCAGCGTGGCGCGCGATCGCCGCGCTCAGCGTTTCGATCATCGCCGCGTTCAGCGCGTTGCGCGCAGCCGGCCGATTGAGCGTCAATTGGACGATGCCCGGCGCCAATTCGGTTTCGATGACGAGTGATTCCATGGCTACATCCGAAATATTCCGAACCGGGTATCCGCGGTCGGCGCGTTGCGCACCATCGCGAGCGCGAGCGCGAGCACGCGGCGCGTGTCCGAAGGATCGATGATGCCGTCGTCCCAGAGGCGCGCGCTCGCATAGTACGGGTGGCCTTGAAGCTCGTAGCGGCGGCGGATCGGATCGGTGAACTCCGCCTCCTGCTGCGCGCTCCAGTCCTTGCCGTCGGCCTGCAGCTGATCGCGGCGGATCGTCGCGAGCACGGCGGCCGCCTGGTCCCCGCCCATCACGGAGGTGCGCGCGCACGGCCATTGGAGCAGCAGGCGCGGCCCATACGCGCGCCCGCACATCGCATAGTTGCCGGCGCCATAGCTGCCGCCGACGATCAGCGTCAATTTCGGCACCTGCGCGGCGGCCACCGCGGTCACCATTTTCGCACCGTCGCGCGCGATGCCGCCCGCCTCCGCGCGCCGGCCGACCATGAAGCCCGTGATGTTCTGCAGGAATAGGAGCGGTATGTGCTCGCGCGCGCACAGTTCGACGAAGTGCGCGCCCTTCAGCGCACTCGCGGAGAACAGGATTCCGTTGTTCGCGACGATGCCGACCGGGTAACCGCCGATGTGGGCGAACCCGGTGACGAGCGTACCGCCGTATAGCTGTTTGAACTCGTCGAATTCGGACGCGTCGACCACGCGCGCGATGATCTCGCGCGCGTCATACGGTGTGCGCAGATTGGAAGGTACGACGCCGTAGAGTTCGGCCGGGTCGTAATGCGGATCGCGCGGCGCGCGCGCAGGCGCGCGCTCGGGCGCCGGGCGCAGGCGCGCGACCATGCCGCGCACGATCGCGATCGCATCGGCGTCGTTCTCGGCATAGTGATCGCAGACGCCGGACTCCCGGCAATGCACGTCGGCGCCGCCGAGGCTCTCCGCGTCGACGATCTCGCCGGTCGCCGCGCGTACGAGCGGCGGACCGCCGAGGAATATCTGGCCCTGTTTGCGCACGATCACGTTCTCATCGGACATCGCGGGCACATACGCGCCGCCCGCGGTGCAGGAACCGTGCACCACGGCGAGCTGCGCGATACCGGCAGCCGACAGATTCGCCTGATTGAAGAATATGCGGCCAAAATGGTCCCGGTCCGGAAACACTTCGTCCTGCGCCGGGAGGAACGCGCCGCCGCTCTCGACGAGGTAGACGCATGGCAAGCGATTCTCGCGCCCGATGTCTTGCGCACGCAGATGCTTCTTGACCGTCAGCGGGTAATAGGCGCCGCCCTTGACGGTCGGATCGTTCGCGACGATGACGCATTCGCGGCCCGATACCCGGCCGATGCCCGTGACGATGCCGGCGCTCGGCACCTCGTCGCCGTACAGGCCGTATGCGGCGAGCGCCGACAATTCGAGGAACGGCGCTCCCGGATCGAGTAGCAGATCGATGCGCTCACGCACCAACAAGCGGCCCCGCGGCCGATGTTTGTCGACGGCCCGAGTCGGGCCGCCGCGCGCCGCGGCCGCCGTCTTATCGCGGAGATCAGCGACGATCGCTGCCATTGAGGCATAATTTTGCGCAAATTCGGCGCTTTTCGGGTCGATTTGACTGGTCAAGCGATGCATCTTGCTCTCAGCCCCTCAATTGTCCGACAATCATACTATCTCAAGATTAACGAGAAACCAATATGAGCACGAGCGGTGGATGCCCGGATGAAGATCTCGACGCCGGGCTTGACGCAGACATGGCCGCACTACGGCAGGCCGTGCGGCGTTTTGCCGCCGAGCGCATTGCGCCGCGTGCTGCGGCGGTCGATCGCAGCGACGCGTTTCCGCGCGACCTGTGGCCCGAGCTCGGGCGCCAGGGTCTGCTCGGCATCACGGTGCCCGAGCGCTACGGCGGCTCAGGGCTGGGCTACCTCGCCCACACGATCGCGATGGCGGAGATCTCACGCGCGTCGGGCGCGGTTGGCTTGAGCTACATCGCACACTCGAATTTGTGCGTGAATCAATTGCGCCTCAATGGCACCGAAGCCCAACTCGAGCGCTATTTGCCGAAACTGGTTTCGGGAGAACAGGTCGGCGCTCTCGCCATGTCGGAGCCGGAAGCGGGCTCGGACGTCGTCGGCATGCGCTTGACGGCGGAGCGCCGTGGCGACGAGTACCTACTGAACGGCACAAAGATGTGGATCACGAACGGACCGGACGCGGACGTGCTCGTCGTCTATGCGAAGACGGCGCCCGCGGCCGGTCCGCGCGGCATCACCGCGTTCATCGTCGAGCGCGACATGCCGGGGTTCTCCGTCGCGCAGAAACTCGACAAGCTCGGCATGCGCGGCTCCTCCCCCGGGGAACTGCTGTTCGCGAATTGCCGCGTACCGGCCGAGAACGTGCTCGGCAAGGAGAACGGCGGCATCGAAGTGCTGATGAACGGCCTGGACTACGAGCGCGTCGTGATCGCGGGCGGCCCGCTCGGACTCATGGCCGCGGCGCTCGACGTCGTTCTGCCGTATGTGCGCGAGCGCCGCCAATTCGGCCGGAAAATCGGCAGTTTCGAGCTGATGCAGGGCAAAATCGCCGACATGTACACGGACTTCAGCGCAAGCCAGGCCTATGTTCACGCGGTCGCGCGCGCCTGCGACGCGGGCCACAAGACGCGCCGCGCCGCGGCCGCCTGCTTGCTGCATGCCTCCGCCCGCGGCGTACAGGTCGCGCTGGAGGCGATCCAAGCGCTCGGCGGCAACGGCTACACCAACGACTACTCGACCGGCCGGCTGCTGCGCGACGCGAAGCTCTACGACATCGGCGCGGGCACGCAAGAGATCCGCCGCATGCTGAGCGGCCGCGAACTGGTGGAGGCGGCGTGAACGCGACGTTCGCGCCGCTGTCGTTCGCGCCCGGATACCGCCGCGTCGCCAGCGAAATCGCGGCGCGCATCCTCGACCGCACGCTCAAGGAGGGCGAGGCGCTCCCGTCGGAACTCGACCTCGCCGCGCAATTCGCGGTCAACCGCTCGACGGTGCGCGAAGCGCTGCGCGAGCTCGAGAGCGCCGATCTGGTCGCGCGGCGCCGCGGCACGAAGCGCATGGTGGTCGCGCGCCCCGCGACCAGCCAGATCGCCGACCGCATGCGCAATGCCCTCGCGCTCAACGACGTCACGGTGCGCGAAGTCTGGGAGATGCTCGAGGTGCTGGAGCCGCCCGCGGCCGATGGCGCGGCCCGGTCGCGCACTTCTTCCGCGCTCGCGCGCATCGAGGAGGCGGTCGACGCCTATTCCGCCCGCCACGTACGCGCGCAAGATGCGGTCGCCGGCGTCGCCGAATTCTTTCGTGCGGTCGCCGCCGCGAGCGGCAATCGCGTGCTGCCGCTGATGCAGGAGCCGCTGCTGCAGCTGTTGGAAGCCGCGCTGCGCGTGCTGATCGATGCCGCACCGCCGGCGCGCGAACGCATCGCGGTCGCGCAGAAGCGCGTGCTACAGGCGATCCAAGCCGCCGACGGCGCCCTCGCCAGGACTTGGATGGCAAAACACGTCCGCGACTTTCGCCGCGGCTTCGAGTTCTGCGGCATCGATCTCGACACGCCGGTACCCGTCGGCCAAAGCGACTGACACCAGCGTCAGCGCCGCGCCGCGGCCGGCAGCGCCGAACCCACGCCCGCTTCGATGACCTCGCGCAGCCAACGATGGGCCGGATCCTCCTGATAGCGGGCATGCCAAATCATGTACATCGGCAATTCCGGACAATGAACCGGCGGCCTCACGTGCGCCAATCCGGCAAGCGTTTGACGCGCGAGCAGGCCCGGTGCGGTCGCGAGCAGCGGCGTGCCGCGAATGAACGAGGCCAATGCACCGAAGCCCGGCACCATGACCGCGAACTTGCGCGCGACGCCGTGCGACGCAAGATATTGGTCGAGGTCGAGGCTGCGGCGCTCTCCATACAGGACCGTCGCATGCTGCGCCGCCAAGTAGTCGCCGCGGCTGCGCGGCGCCGGGCGCAGGGCGGGATCGTAGAAGACATGGTAGTGGTCCTCGAACAGCTTCTTTTGCAGAATGTCGGACCCGTCTGGCGGGCGCGGGCTGATCACCAACTGGCACTCGTCCGCGCGCAGCATCTCGACGCGCGGCACCGCGGAAGGCACGATGCGCAGCGCGACGCCGGGCGCCTCGCGGCGCAGCCGCGCGGCGCCGCCCGGCAGCAGAAGATCCCGCTGGAAATCGTTCGCCGCGATCGTCACCGTCGTATGCCAGCGCGACGGGTCGAAATCGCCCCATCGCGCAAAGCGCTCGAATTGGCGCAGCAGGTCGCGCGCCTCGGCCGCGAGCAGCTCCGCCCGCGCCGTGGGCACAATGCCGCGCCCGGCTTTCACGAACAGCGGATCTGCGGTGATCGCGCGCAGCTTCGCGAGCAAATGGCTGACCGCCGACTGGGTGACGCCGAGGCGCAATGCGGCGCCGGTGATCGAGCCTGCGTCGACGACCGCGACCAACAGCCGCAGAAGGCGCACGTCGAGATCCAACCAATCGACTTTACTCATGCATTGCATCATGATTACCCCGTGGTTCTTTCGCAATAGGTCACGGATAATGTGCGCAACATGGCTTCATTCGAGCCTTTCTGGGGGGACTTTGCCGTGACCACATCGCCGCCGAAAATTCCGGGAACCACGCCGTTCGACGAGGTCCAGGCCCGCAAGGGCTATGCGCTGAACAAGATGTGCTATTCGTTCAATTCCGCGGAGAACCGCGCGGAATTCGTCAAGGACGAGGAAGCCTACATGCGCAAGTACGGGCTGAACGCCGAACAGGCGGCCGCGATCCGCTCGCGCCAGGTTCTCGCGCTGCTCGCCGCCGGCGGCAATGTCTATTACCTCGCGAAGTTCGCCGGCATATTCGGGCTCGATGTGCAGGACATCGGCGCCCAGCAGACCGGCATGTCCAAGCCGGAATTTCAGGCCAAGCTGCGCGCAGCGGCCGGCCGTTAAAGAGGATATCGAAGATGGCTAAACTAGTCGGCGGCCTCGGCACTTCGCACATTCCCGCAATCGGCGGCGCGATTCACAAGGGCCTACAACAGGATCCGTATTGGAAGCCGTTCTTCGACGGCTATCCGCCGGCGCAGCGCTGGCTCGCCGAGGTAAAACCCGACGTCGTCGTGTTGTTCTACAACGACCACGGCTTGAATTTCTTTCTCGACAAGATGCCGACGTTCGCAGTCGGCGCGGCGCCGGTGTACAACAACGCCGACGAAGGCTGGGGTATTCCGACGCTGCCGCCGTTCCGCGGCGATCTGGATCTCTCGTGGCAGGTGATCAACACCTTGGTCGACCAATCGTTCGACATCACCACCTGCCAGGAACTGCTGATCGATCATGCCTGCACGATGCCGCTCAAGCTGTTCTGGCCGCAAGGCGATTGTCCCGTCGCCATCGTACCGGTGTGCATCAACACCGTGCAGTTCCCGCTCCCGTCGGCGGCGCGCGTCTACGCGCTGGGCCGGGCGGTCGGCGCGGCGATCAAGTCCTGGGATAGCGACAAGAAAGTCGCGGTAATCGGCTCCGGCGGACTGTCGCACCAGCTCGACGGCGCGCGCGCGGGCTTCATCAACAAAGAATTCGACGCTCAGTTCCTCGACAGCCTCGTCTCGAACCCCGAGTGGGCGACGCAATTCAGCATTTACGAATTGGTCGAAAAGACCGGCACGCAGGGCATTGAACTATTGATGTGGCTCGCGATGCGTGCGGCGCTGACCGCGGCATCGCCGTGCGTGCGCAAACTGCACAGCAACTACTACATACCGATCTCGAACACGGCGACCGGTTTGATCGTGCTGGAAGCGGCTTAAGGGAAGTTCTCGCGGGCTAGCGCCGGGCCCTCGATCGGGAAGGATTCGAGGATCGCGTCGAAGCGCTCCTTGGCGCCGTCGCGGTACTCCGGATGCGTGAGTATCCACAGGTCGTTGCGCTTCATTCCCGCGAGCACGCGCTCGCCGACTTCGATCGGCGACATGCCGTGCGGAAAGATCTTTTCGCGCATGAACGCGGCCCGTTAGGCCGACCCTTTGCCGTAAGCGGAGTCCTTACCCCGGTCAATGTTTCGCCGCGGCGGCGGCGTTCTTGCCTTGATTTGCCTGATGAATCACGTACGCGCGGATGTCGTCGGCGTCCGCCGTCGACAATGCGCTCTTGAAGCCGACCATGCCGTTGTTGATTCGCGCCCCGTCGAGAACGGTCCGGTACCACAGCGTCTTCACGTTCAGGATCGGCGAATAGCGCAGGTCCGGCAGCACGCCGGTGCTGGTGGCGCTGTCGCCGTGGCAGCTCGAGCAATAGCCGTGATATAGAAGTTTGCCCTTGGTCACCACGGCTTCGCTCGCGCTGTCGGCCGGCGGATCGAGGAGCGGCGCCGCCGTTGCGGGCAGCGGCGCAAGTGCCGCGGTTCCGCCCAGTTTGAACGCGAGCACGCGCGGTATGTTCGAGGCGATATGCGACTTGAGCGCGAGCTCTCCGGCCGCAAGGCCGAAGGCCCCTCCCCAGCCGACCTCGACCGCGACGTACTGCTCGCCGCCGACCGCGAAGCTCATCGGCGCGGCGAGCACGCCGGCCTGCGTGTCGGCGGACCACAGCCGTTCGCCGGTGTCGGCGCGATACGCGACCAATTGGCCGTTCGCGTTGCCCTGGAACACGAGATTGCCGGCGGTTGCGAGCGTTCCGCCGTTCCACGGGTGGGGAAGCTCGACGCGCCATGCGACCTTGCGCGCGACCGGATCCCAAGCCTCGAGATACCCTTTGAGGCTCTGCAGAATTTGCGCCTGGATCTTCGGATCCTGCGGCAGGCTGCCGGCGTTGAAATCGACGCCCGTGTTCCAGCCGATCGCGCGATGTTTGAACTGCTCGTCGGGAATCATCGGAAAGGAGGCGGTCATGACCGGGATGTAAACCAACTTGGTCACCGGGCTGTACGCCATCGGCTGCCAGCTATGCGCGCCTCCGGGGCCCGGCAGCGCGACGAACGGCTTGCCCGACTCGCCGTAGCGCGCGGCGGGTACGACCTGCGGCCGGCCGGTCTTGAGATCCACGCCTTTCGCCCAGTTGGTCGCGCCGAACGCGTCCGCCGACAGCAGCTTGCCGGTCTTGCGGTCGAGAACGTAGAAAAATCCGTTCTTCGGCGCCTGCATGATCACGGCGCGCGCTTTTCCGCCGATCTTCAAGTCGGCGAGGACCAACGGCGAGCACGCGTCGTAGTCCCACTCGTCGCCCGGGGTTTCCTGGTAGTGCCAGACGTATGCGCCGCTGTCGGCGTTCAGCGCGACGATCGACGACAGATACAGCTGATCGCCGGATTTCTTCCCGCGCGGGTGGCTCCACGGGCTGCCGTTACCGACGCCGATATAGACGAGATTCAGCTTCGGATCGTAGACGATCGAGTCCCACACCGGCCCGCCGCCGCCGTATTTCCACCAGTTTCCGGTCCAAGTCTTCGCCGCCCGCGCGAGCGCGGGACTTTCGAACGGCTTCGACGGATCGCCGGGCACCGTATAGAAGCGCCAGCGCTTCTTTCCGCTGTTCGCGTCGTACGCGGTCACGTATCCGCGAATGCCCATCTCGCCGCCACCGTTGCCGATCAGCACCATGCCTTTGACGATGCGCGGCGCGCCGGTGATCGTATAACGGCCGCCGGGCGGGACCGTCATCACCTCCCAATCCGGCTTGCCGGTCGCCGCGTCGATCGCGACGAGGCGGCCGTCGAGCGTGCCCACGTACACGCGACCTTTCCAAACGGCGACTCCGCGGTTGACGACGTCGCAGCAGGCATTGACCGCCACGCGTCCCGGCACCTTCGGATCGAATCTCCACTTCAACGCGCCGGTCTGCGCGTCCAGCGCATAAACCTTGCTCCATGCGCCCGTCACATACATGACGCCGTCGACGACCAGCGGGGTCGATTCCTGGCCGCGATGTGCGGTATCCAGTTCGAACGACCAGGCGAGTCCCAGACGCTTGGCATCGTTCGCGTCGATTTGCGTCAACGGACTGAAGCGCTGCTCGCTGTAGGTGCGGCCATAGCTCATCCAGTTCCCGGGTTCACGGTCCGCCGCGACGATGCGTGCGCCGTCCACCGCGGCCGGCCCTTTGGGGACCGCCGCGGGCGAGGTATGCACCGAATTGGGATCCCATGCCCGCCACCTCAGACCAGCATGCAAACGGACTTGAGTTCCGTGTACAGGTCGAGCACCGCGCGCCCGTGCTCGCGGCCGACACCCGAAGACTTGAACCCGCCGAACGGCATGTTGGGGTCGACGAGATTGTGACAGTTGACCCACACCGTGCCCGCCTTGATCCGCGGAATCAAACGATGCGCCGCCGACAAATTGTTCGTCCAAATGCTCGCGCTGAGGCCGAACGGAGAGTCGTTCGCCGCCTTGACGACCTCATCGAGGTCGTCGTACCGCTGCGCGGCGACCACCGGCCCGAAGATCTCCTCGCGCACGACGCGCATCCGCGGATTGCAGTTCACCAGCACGGTCGGCTTCACGAAATAGCCGGGATGAGAAACGGCCTCGCCGCCGGCGACTACGGTTGCACCCTCCTTCTTGCCGGACTCGATGTAGCTGAGCACCCGCTCTTGCTGTTCCTTCGAGACCAACGGACCCATTTCCGTCGCCTGTTCGAGCCCCGGCCCGAGGCGGATCGAACTCGCCGCGCCGCACAGACCCTCGACGACTTTGTCGAAGATCTTGCTGTGAATATAGAGCCGCGATCCCGCGGTGCAGACCTGTCCCGAATTGAAGAAGATCGCCATCGCGGCGCCGCCGACCGCGGCGCCGACATCGGCGTCCGGCAGCACGATCATCGGCGACTTGCCGCCCAACTCCAGCGATACGCGCTTCATCGTATCGGTCGCGCTCTTGTTGATGATCTTGCCGACCTCGGTCGAACCGGTGAACGCGATCTTGTCGACGCCCGGATGAGCGACCAACGCGGCGCCGGTCGTCTCGCCGAGCCCGGTCAGGATGTTGACCACCCCGGGCGGGAATCCGGCTTCCACGATCAACTCACCCAGCCGCAGCGCCGACAGCGGCGTTTGCTCCGCGGGCTTCAAGATACAGGTGCAGCCGGCGGCGAGCGCCGGCGCGAGCTTCCACGCGGCCATCGCGAGCGGGAAGTTCCACGGCACGATCTGCGCGACCACGCCGACCGCCTCGCGCGCGACATAGGTATGAAATTTCGCGCCCGGGATACCGCCGATCGACGTCTGCATCGTCGTCCCTTCGATCTTCGTCGCCCAGCCTGCCATGTAGCGGAACCAGTCGCGCGCGCCCGGCACGTCGATGATGCTCGCCATGAAGCGTGTCTTACCGTTGTTAAGGCTCTCGAGCTCCGCGAGCTCCGCGGCATCGCGTTCGATCAAATCCGAGAGCTTCCACAAGATCGCTTCGCGCGCCGCCGGCGTCATATCAGCCCACGGTCCGGACTCGAACGCGGCGCGTGCGGCGGCCACCGCGCGATCCACCTCTTCCTTGCCGGCGTCGGCGACCTGCGCGATCTCGCGGCCGGTGGCCGGATCGAAAACGGCAATCGTCTTGCCGGAGCGCGAGTCGACCCACTCGCCGTTGATCAACAGGCGCGGCTTTCGCGCGACGAAATCTCGCACTTTGTTCGAGGGATTCGGCTGAGCGGCAATCGCATTGGACGAGGCGTTCACAGTAGAGTCTCCACGGACGTTGGCGGTGGCTTTTGAGGCATCCATCAGGCGCCAAGCGGCCGCCCCCAGGCTCGACTGATGAAGAGACAAGACTCGATCAGGAGCGAACCTGCCGGACGCCATTGCGCCGCAGGAGCGCGCGAAAATTCTGTACCATCGGAGCCTCGGCTCGCCTGCGCGCGGCGCGCTTCAATCGACCGGGGTCTAACAAGCATGAAAATCAGCAATGGCGCCTGGGCGCCGCTGTTGGCCGCGCTGAGCCTCTGCGGCCCGGCGCACGCAGCCGTGCGCATCGTCATTGGGCCGACGCCGATCATCGGCGGCGAAGCCCGCGCGTCCCGCGCCATCACCGTGATCAACGACAAACTCGCGTTCGCACTCGCGCTCGGAACGCCTCCTCCCTACGGCGTGCCGCGCGGCGCGATCGTCGACGTCGCGCCGGTGCGCGCAGGCCGCGTAGGGCACGACCACGTCGTCTTCGCGGACTTCATACCGAACGCCTGGTCGGCGTGGCCGAACACCTACCAGCGCGTTCGGATCCTCGAACGCGGTCCCGCGCAAGTGGTCATCCGCACGCGGCGCGATTGGGGCAAGGTCAGGATCGAAACGACCTACACGCTGCGCTCGCACTCGGACTCGATCGCGATCCGCACGACGATGCGCAACGATGGCACCGAGGTCTTGAAGAATTTACTGTCGGGCATGACGCTCTGGCCAAAGGGCGGATTTTTGTTCGGCGTGCCGGGCGTGAAGCCGAGCGTCGCCAGCGGCGCCACCGGGGCGCTCGCGGATCGCGTGGTCGCCTATGACCGCCATTGGACCGTGACGCTGCATGCGCCGTACCTCGATCACCTCGCCAATGAATCGCGCGACCTGTTCCGCATGCATACGCTCGCGCCCGGCGCGCCGGCCACCTTCACCGCGCGCCTGCAAGTCGGGTCGAGCTGCGACCTTGCGCCGGTGGTGCGCGCCGACATCGCGCACTTTCATCTGCCGCCGGCACGGGTGCACGGCGCCGTGCGCACGTCCGACGGCCGCGCGGTCGCTCATCCGGTCGTCGTCGCCCTGAAGCAGGGCCACACCTATGCCTGGACCTGCGGCGACAATGGCGCGTACGCGCTCGACCTCCCGGCCGGGGACTACTCGATCTATGCGACGGCGAAGAATTATTCGCAATCCGCCGCGCTGCCGCTGCACCTCGGCGCCGGCGCCGATGCGACGTTCGACTTTGCGAGTCTACGGATGCCCGGCCGCGTCCGCTTCGCCGTGACCGACGCCGCGAACGGCGCCGGGCTCGACGCCCGCATCGTCATCCGCAAAGGCGTCAAACCGGCGGTCGAATTCCTCGGGCGCCGGACATTCTTCACGCAACTCGGGCGCCGCGGAATCGCTGATTTCGCGATCGCCCCGGGCCATTATGTGTTCGCGGTCGCTTCGGGCGGTGGGTTCTTGGGGCCGAGCCGCGACGCATCGGTCGATATCGCGCCCGGCCGCACGACCAATGTGAAGGTGCGCTTGCCGCGGCTGTTCGATCCGCGCACTCGCGGCTGGTATTCCGCGGATCTGCACCACCATGCCGATCAGGCCGAGGCGGTGACGCCGCCGGCCGATTTGGCGCGTTCCCAACTGGCCGCGGGTCTCGATCTGTTGTTCGTCAGCGATCACGACTCGACCGTGAATCATGCGGCGCTTCAGCGCATCGCCGATCGCCGCGGGGTGGCGTTCATTCCATCGATCGAATTCTCGCCATCGTGGGGACACTTCAACGCCTATCCGCTGCATCTCGGCGAGCAGCCCGGCATCGATATCGGCACGGCCACGGTCGGACAGATCTTCGCCGCGGCGCGGCGCATGGGCGCGGTCGTCGTACAGGTCAATCATCCGTTCATCCCGTACGGATATTTCAAGAGTCTCGAGCAAGGCGTCGCGCCGGGCGGATTCGATCCTGCGTTCGATCTCGTCGAAATCAACGCCGCGAACTTCTACGACGACGACAAAGTTGCGCATGCCGTATGGGCGTTCTGGAACGCGGGGCATCGCTATTATTTCAGCGCCGGAACCGACACCAACGACGTCTGGAACGAGGTGTCCGGGCGCGTGCGCGCCTTCGCTCATCTCGACGGCAAACCGAGCGCGCTCGCGTTTGCCGAGGCGATGCGGGGCGGCCATGCCTACGTGAGCTACGGGCCTCTGGTCTACCCGTCGGTGATGTTCGGCAGCGACCTGAAGGTCAAGCCCGGCGCGGCGTTCACGCTGGCATTCGATTTCGAGTCGGTGGCCGGCTTGAAGAGCGCCGCGCTCATCGAGCGCGGAGCGGTGCGCGCGACGAAGACGTTCGCCGGCGCGCCGCGGCGCGCCCACGCCGACTTCGCCGCCTCGGCGACGCAAGCTACCTGGTTTTCGCTCGTCGTCGAGGATCGCGCCGGGCACAAGGCATATACGGACCCGATTTGGGTCGATCCCGTGCGCAATCCCTTTTAGACGGCGCCAACGATAGGCGGCGCTAAAGCTCCGCGAGCGGGTGGCGATCGCCGGGCGGGACGCCCTGCAAGAACGCATCGACCATGGGCCGCGTGACCTCTTCGATGCGCGCGGGCCGCCACTGCGGCCGGTTGTCCTTGTCGACGATCAGCGCGCGTACCCCTTCCAGGATGTCGCCCTGCGCGAAGCATTGGCGCACGAGGCCGAACTCCATGCGGAAGCAGTCGGCGAGGCTCAGCCGTTTGCCGAGTTCGAGTTGCCGCAGCGTCACCTCGAGCATCGTCGGCGAACGCCGGCCGAGGAGTTGCGCGGTCTTCTCGGCCCAGGCCCGCCACTCGGGCTGCGTCTCGGTTTGCAGGGATGCGAGGATCGCCGGGACGCTGGACTGAGAGAAATGCCGATCGATCGCCGGGCGCAGCGATTCGAGCGGCGCCGGAGCCGGCGGCGCATCCGCAAGCGCCCCGATCGCGGCAATCACGTCTCCGTTCCAATCGCCGCTCCAGCTGATGCCCGTCATCGCCGTCTCGAGACGCAGGACCGAGGCGCGCGCCAGATACAGGTCCGCCAAGCGCGCGTACACGGCATCGCTTGCGCGTATCTCGCTGCCCGTCAACGCAAGGTAGACGCCGAGCGCGCCCGGCAAGCGCGAAAGAAAGTAGCTCGCGCCCACATCCGGGATCAAGCCAATGCCGACTTCCGGCATCGCGATGCGCGTGCGTTCGCCGACGAGGCGCAGCGACGCACCCTGCCCGAGCCCCATGCCGCCGCCCATCGTGATGCCGTCGAGCACGGCGACCAACGGCTTCGGATAGCCATGCAGGAAATAATCGAGCCGGTATTCTTCGATGAAGAAATCGAGGTACGAGTCATCGCCGCTGCGATGGCTCTCGTACAGCGCACGGATGTCGCCGCCGGCGCAAAAGGCCTTCTCGCCCGCGCCGCGCAGCACCAGCGCGCGCACGCCGGGGTCCGCCGCCGATGCTCGCAGCGCGCGGCCGAGATCCCGGATCATAGCGAACGACAGCGCATTGAGAACCGCCGGGCGGTTCAGCGTCGCGAACATGACGCGATTGCGGACCTGAACGTCGATATCCATATGCGCGCACCGCCCTGCGCGGATCAGCCGTTCGTCCACCGCGGCTTGCGCTTCTCGAGGAACGAGTTGACGCCCTCGCGCTGATCGGCGCCGTCGAACAGGTCGACGAAGCGTTCACGCTCGAGGCTTAGCGCCGCGCCGCGCGCCTCGTGAATCAGAGTCTTGCAATATTCCAGCGCGCGCCCCGGCGCCGCGACCTGTTCGACGAGGCCGATCGAGAGCGCGGTCGCCGCGTCGATGCGTTCGTTCGTGAGAATCATGCGCTTCGCCCAGCCCTCGCCGACGAGCCACGGAAGGGTCTGCGTCCCGCCGCCGCACGGCAAGAGACCCACGGACGCCTCGGGCAAG
>DAIDVO010000055.1 GCA_027456085.1 Steroidobacteraceae bacterium
GCCGCATCGACGACGAACCGGCGAAGCGTTGCGTCCTGCCGGGCTTCGGCAAGGCGCACTCGGCCGTTGCGGAACGACAGCTGGGTATGCCCGGCGACGATCGACTCCGCAGTGGAATCAGCGAACAGCAACCGGCCATGCATGTCGACGATAATCACACCCATTTGCAGCGATTCGAGCGCGGTGAAAAGTGCGCGGCCCTCGAGTTTCAGATGACCGATCTTCTCCCGCAGCATCATCGCCTGCTGCAGATGCGGCAACATCGAGCGCAAGCGAATCGATTGCTTCGTGCTGAACATGCCCGCTCGGCGCTCCTTGTGCAGTCCGACGATGCTGAAACCGCCGGCGGCCATGCGCGCCACGCCTGCGCCGATGACGTGATAAATGCCCAACGGGCGGCAATAGTCGTTGTAGATCTCGCTCTTGATGAATTGCGGCGTGATCGTGGCGGCATCGCCCGTGACCAAGGAACCCGGCTGGATCCGCCGCACCCATGCCACCCACGGGTCTTCCGTGTGATATTTCGCCTGATAGGCCGAGTTCAACGCGGCCGTGTAATTATCCGTCCAGGAAAGACGCTGGCTCGCACCGGGCGCAGGACTCCAGATGCCGAGCTGGCAGCTGTGCGCGCCGACCAAGGTCGCAATGCGCGGCGCCATCAATCGCCAATCCGTCGTGCTCGCGGTCGATGCGTACAGCGTCGTCAAGAAATCCGAGAATTCACCCGAAATGGTCATCGCGCCTCCGCGGCCAGTGTAACCGGCGAATTCCACGATTGCACGATCTCGGATTGCACAGGTCTTGCGCAAGTTCATCGGTGCGTCGCGCGTGCTGCCGATTTCCGGCCTCGCTCGGCGACAGTGTGATTGAGTTCTCGCATTGCGCTTTTGTCACCTCTACGGGTGACGCGCATACACGCCGGTGATTTTACAGTGCGCGCGAACATCCTCCCCTCACATCGCCAACTCGCCCGAGCGCATACGGATAAAAGGTACATGCCCATGAGACAGGAAAGACTCGCCAGATCGACGATATGGAATTGGACCCTGCTGCTGATCGGGCTATTCGCCTTGAGCGCCTGCGGCGGCAGCGGCCACAGCGGCACCAAGGCGGCCAGCACCTACACGATCTCGGGCAACGTGTCCGGCGCGGCCAGCGTCGCAGTGGCCCTGTCCGGGGCCGCGACGGCGACGACGACCACGGATGCGAGCGGCAATTACAGCTTTACGGCGCTTGCCAACGGCAGCTACACGGTCACACCGACCTTGAGCGGATTTTCGTTCAGTCCCGCGAGCGCGGCGGTCACCGTCAACGGCGCGAGCGCGCCGGGGACGAACTTCACCGCATCGGCCGTGACCACGACCTATTCGATCACCGGCTCCGTAACGACGTCGACCGGCGCCGCGAGCAGCGGCGTGAGCTTGACGCTGAGCGGCGCGGCCAGCGCCTCGCAGAACTCAAACGGCTCCGGCGCATACACCTTTACCGGCCTGGCGGCGGGAACGTACACGGTGACACCGTCGCTTGCGGGCTATAGCTTCGCCCCGGCGAGCGCACAGGTGACGCTCACGAGCGCGAACCAGACGGCGACGACGTTCGTCGCGACGGCGGTCGTGCAGGCCACCTACGCGATTTCCGGCACGGTCGGCGGCGCGGTCGCGGCCGGCGTGACGATCAGCCTGTCCGGTAAGGCGACGGCAAGCACGACGACCAATGCCAACGGCGCCTATTCATTCACCGGCCTAGCCGACGGGAGCTATACGGTCGCGCCTTCGCTCGCCGGATACAGTTTCACGCCGGTCAGCACCAGCGTGATCGTCAACGGCGCGAACCCGCCCGCGGCGAATTTCACCGCTGCCGCGAATGTGGCGCCGACCTACAGCCTGACGGGCGTCGTGACCGGCGCCTGGGTCCACAATGTGACGATCACCCTGTCCGGAGCGGGTGCGGGCACGACGATGACCGATGCCGGCGGCAACTACAGCTTCACGAACCTGCCGTCGGGGTCCTACACGGTCACGCCGTCGCTGCCGGGCTACACGTACACGCCGGCGGTGCCGACCGTGACACTGAACGCGAACTCGACCCAGAACTTCGCCGCCGCATCGGCGGTCACCGCCTATAGCGTGTCCGGCTCGATCAGCTATGCCGGCACGAAGACGGGTCCGGTCATGATCTGGGTCTATCAATCCTGCGGCACCTGCGCCAATCAAAGCGCGATCGCCGGCACGAGCGTTACGCTGACCGGCAGCTCCGGCGCGTACACCGGCGCCTATACGATCCGCGGCTTGCAGCCCGGCAGCTATATCGTCGCCGCGGAAATCGATACCCGCGCGAGCGGCCAATCGAACGCGACGAATCCTGCCGCGATCACGGCTGCGCAAAACATCACGAACGCCAACCTCAGCGGCGTAACCTTGGCGCTCGCCGATCCCGCGGCCGTGGCGCCGGTGGTGCCGACCTCGTTCTCGGTCGCTCCGGAGAACGCCTCGGCGCTCATCCAGTACAGCCCCTCGGTCAATGCCAACAATCAGGAACTGGCGACGGCCTACAAGATCTACTGGGGCACGGACACGGCGGCCTCGAACGGCGGCAGCAAAACCTTCGCAGCGCAGGGCACGAAGACCGATATCTACGTGCTGTCAGGGCTCGCGAACGGTCCGACCTATTTCAAGATGACCGCCTTGGTGGGCACGACGGAAAGCGCGCCGACGGCGGTGACTGGGCCGAAGACCGTCGGCGCCACGTCCGGTGGCAACACCGTGTCGGGAAGCGTGACGTTCCCGGGAACCGCCACGGGGCCGCTGGTCGTCGGCGCGTATAGCAAGGGCGGCGTCTATTTCGCGATCATCGCGAATCCGGTGAGTCCGCAAAGCTACTCGATCGCGGGCGTACCGAACGGCACCTACAAGAACTTCGCGGTCGTCGACATGAACAACAATGGCGTCGTCGATGCAGGCGATCTCACCAATGCCAATGGGGACCCACCGGTCATCACGGTGACCGGAAATACGACCGGCAACGTGACGCTGACCGCGGCGGCGAGCATCGTCAACGTCTACACGGACCATTGGACCGACGGCACGAACTTGAGCTATGCGCTCAATTTCAGGGTCGCGGATGGCACGAAGCGCGTGGTCGCGGCGACGATGTTCTCCGGGCCGAATGTGGCGGTGCCCTTCGATATGTCCGCGGACGGCTCCGGCAACCAGGTCTACGTTCCGCTCGGCAATTCGGCGACCCGGCCGGCCGTCGGCGACGCGTATTACTTCGACGTGACCTACTCGGACGGTACGCACACGACCGACACTGCCACGGTTACCGGGGTGCTCGATGCGTTTGCGACGAATCTCGCGGTCAACACGGGCGCACCGTACAGCCGCAATGTCCCGCAGTTCATGTGGGCCGCGCCCACGGCGCCGCCGGCCTCTTACGCCTATTTCGTGTCGGTCTACGGCAGCGACGCGAATTGGTACTATCCGAATAACGGCGGCGGCCTGCCGAGTTCGACGTTGAGCGTCGTTTATGACGTCGACGGCAGCGCGACCAAGTCGACGCTGACGACCGGTGTCGGGTACACCTGGCAGCTGACCGTCCAAGATCAAGACTTGAAGAATACCGCCACGTTCCAGGCGCCGACGTACACGCCTTGAGGTAGGCGCGGCGTGCGCCCCCGAGCCCTGTCGATCGATCGATCGGCAGGGCTCGGTGCATTTTGGAGGGGCAATAACCCGGCACTCGCCCCGAATAAGCCGCAGCGGCTGCGCGCCTGCCCGGCGAAATCGGGCTAATCTCGAATCGCTCCCGAGCGCCAACCGGCCGATCCATGGTAAAAGTGCCCCACGCAGGGCCGGAGCGACGCTCCAAAATGCCGATATGAGAGCCGACGGCTATGCGGTAGGCTTCGTCCGTGAATTGATGTGGATCACTTTTGCCGCGAATCCATCCTGTATAAACGCGAATTCCCGAAAGAGCGCTATGCCCAATACCACCGCTATTTTGAACGGCCCCGCCGCTGCCGCGGCGCGACAATCGAGCTATTCCGTCGAGGAACTGATCGCCTGCGGCGAAGGCAAGCTGTTCGGTCCGAACACCCCGAAGCTGCCGAGCGGGCCGATGCGGATGGTGGATCGCATCACGTTGATATCCGCCACCGGCGGCGCACACGATCACGGCGAGGTGCGTGCGGAAATGGATATCAATCCGTCGCTGTGGTTCTTCGCTTGTCATTTTCCGGGCGATCCGGTGATGCCGGGCTGCTTAGGTCTCGATGCCATGTGGCAATTGATCGGCTTTTTCCTGGCGTGGAGCGGCCACCGTGGTTTGGGCCGCGCACTCGGCGTCGAAGAGGTGCGCTTTTTCGGGCAAGTGCAGCCGCATGTGAAGCTAGTGAGCTATCAAATCGACATCAAGCGCGTCATCACGCGCAGGCTCATCATGGCGACCGCGGACGCTTCGCTCTGTGCGGACGGACATAAGATCTACAGCGCGAGCGGCTTGCGCGTCGGTCTGTTCGAAGCGGCGAATGCGATGCAGCCGTCCAGCGCGGGTGCGGGCACTTGACGCGCCGCGTCGTCGTCACCGGCATGGGTATCGTCTCATGCCTCGGGAATGATCTCGATGCCGTGAGCCTCTCGCTGGCCGAGAGCCGGCCCGGCATCCGCGTGGCCCCGGGTTATGCGCAAATCGGGTTGCGCAGTCAGGTTGCCGGCATTCCGCAAATCGAGATCGATCAGCACGTCGACCGGCGCGATCTGCGCTTCATGGGCGATGCCGCGGCGTTCGCCGCAATTTCAATGAAGGCCGCGATCGCCGATGCCGGACTCACCGAGGCCCAGGTGTCCGATCCGCGCACCGGCCTGATCGCGGGCACCGGCGGCGGCTCGCCGGCCAACGTGGTCGAAGCCGCGGACATTCTGCGCGAACGCGGCGTGCGCAAAGTGGGTCCGACGCGCGTGCCGCGCACGATGTGCAGCACGGTCGCCGCCTGCCTCGCGACCAGCTTTCACATCAATGGCGTGAGCTATTCGGTGACGTCCGCGTGCGCCACCAGCTCGCATTGCATCGGCGTCGCGGCCGAACAGATCCGCTGGGGCAATCAGGATGTGATGTTTTGCGGCGGCGGCGAAGAGGAACATTGGTCGCTGACGGCCCTGTTCGACGCGATGGGCGCGTTGTCCACGGCGCGCAACGACGCGCCGCAGGCCGCGTCGCGCGCCTACGATGCGGGACGCGATGGCTTCGTGATCGCAAGCGGCGGCGGGATGCTGGTGCTCGAGTCGTTGGAACACGCGCGCGCGCGCAACGCGCGCATCTACGCGGAACTGGTCGGATACGGCGTCACCGCCGATGGGCAGGACATGGTGCAGCCGTCGGGCGAGGGCGCGGTGCGCTGCATGCGTCAGGCGCTCGCCGGCCTGACTTCACCCATTCAGTACTTGAATACGCACGGCACCTCGACGCCGCTCGGCGACGTGATCGAGCTCAAAGCGGTGCGCGAAGCGTTTGGCGCCGCGATGCCGCCGATTTCGTCGACGAAATCCCTGTCCGGCCATTCGCTCGGCGCCGCCGGCGTGCAGGAAGCTATCTACTGCCTTCTGATGATGCGCGATGGCTTCGTCGCGGGGTCCGCCAACATCGACGAACTCGACGGCGCCTGCGTCGACTACCCGATTCTGCGGGCGACCGAGCGCAGGCGCATCGACACCGTCATGTCCAACAGTTTCGGCTTCGGCGGCACGAATGCCGCGTTGGTGTTTCAGCGCTATTGAAACGCGGCGTCAGTCGAGCGACTTGCGGAAGCGCAGAACACTGAGCCCGAACATGCCCGCGCCGAGCAGGCCCATGACCGCAAGATCCGGCCAGAGCACCCCGATTCCCACGCCTTTCAGGAAGACGGCACGAATGACCACGAGGAAATAGCGCAACGGATTGATCCACGTGAACCACTGCATCACCTTCGGCATCGCGGCTATGGGGAAGGCGAATCCTGAGAGTATGAAGAACGGATTCACGATGAAGAAATTCAGCGCGAACGCCTGTTGCTGAGTGCGCGACAACGTCGACAGGAGCAGACCGAGTCCGAGCGCCGCCAGCAGGAACAGCGATGCGCCGAGAAGCATGACGAGCGGGTTGCCGACGAACGGGATGCGGAACCACAGCACGCCGACAATCGTTATCACCAGGACCTCGCCGAGGCCGATCAGGAAGAACGGTACCGCCTTGCCGAGGATGAACTCGTACGGCCGGATGGGGCTCACCATGATCTGCTCCAGCGTTCCCACCTCTCGTTCGCGCACCACGGCGAACGCGGTCAGGCTGACGACCTGGATCAGCGTCAGCGTGCCGATCAAGCCCGGGATGAAGAACCAGCGGTCCTCGAGCCCCTCGTTGAACCAGGGGCGCTCGCGCAGTGTCACGGAAACGCCGGAGGATGGCGCCGACATCGACACCGACGCGACACCGGCGGTTCGCTCTGCCTGATATTTCGCGACGATTTGACCGACATACCCGAGCGCGATCAGCGCGGTGTTCGAATTGGTTCCATCCACGGCCACCTGTAGCGGCGCCGTTCTGCCATTCAGCAGGTTTTGTTCGAATCCGGCATGGATCACGATTGCGACGGTCGCGAGGCCGGTATCGATGTCCTTGGTAACCTGATGCTGCGTTTCGGCGACGTCGACGACGTCGAAGCGGCCCGTGGCGACGAAATGCGAGACGAGGCCGCGGCTTGCCTGGCTATGATCGAGGTCGAGCACGCAAGTGGCCACATGATTGACCGTGAACGTCGCGGCATAGCCGAACGCGAACAGCTGAAGGAGCAGGGGCACGATCAGGCGGAACATCGCCCACGGGTCGCGGCGCAGTTCGAGGAACTCCTTCATAAGCATGACTTGCAGACGGTCGAACATCGCGCAGGTCCCGCCTAGTCCAAGCGCTTGCGGAAGGCGCGGGCGGCGATCCAGATGATGACCGCCGCATACAGCAGCAGCGCGAGTATCGGCACGGCCAGATCGCCGATCGTGCTGCCCTTGAGGAACACTGCGCGCAGGATCGTGACGAAGTAGCGCGCATACACGACCAGGGTCACGGCGCGGATCGCGGCCGGCATCTGATCGATCGGGAACGTGTATCCGGACAGCAAATTGATCGGCATCATCGTCAGCATGAGCGCGATTTGGCTCGCGCCGAGCTGGCTGCGGATACGCACCGATACGAGGTAGCCGATGCCGAGGACGACGAGCGTGAACAAGGCCGTGGTCAGCACCAGCGTACCTATGCCGCCGCGGAACGGCACCCGGAACCAGAATACGGCGGCGCAAAGACAGAATGCCGCATCCAGGAGCCCGATGAAGAAATACGGGACGAGCTTGCCGATCATGACCTCGAGTGCGGTCACCGGAGTGGATATCAGCTGTTCCATCGTGCCTCGCTCCCACTCGCGGGAAATGGTGAGCGAGGTGAGCTGGGCGCCGACGAGGCCCAGGATTACCGCGACCACGCCGGGAATGATGAAATTCCGGCTGTCCAGCCCTTCGTTGAACCAGACCCGCGGTTCCAGATCGACGGTGCCCACGGTTTGGATGCCCCTGCCGTGTGCCGCCGCCCAGCGCGCCTGGAAAGCGGCCGCCGTCCGGGCGATAACGCCCTGCGCGTAGCCGATCGCGATATTGGTCGTGTTGGCATCGGTCGCATCGAAAACCGACTGCACGGTCGCCGCGCCTGTGGTCGCGAGCGTCCGCGAAAAATTCACCGGGATCGTGACCACGCCGACACAAGTACCGCCATCCATGGCGGCGCGCACGGCACGCTCGTCGCCGAGCGTGCGCACGACCTCGAACCATTTCGAGGCGACGAAGCGCTGCTCGAGTTCGCGGCTGGTCTGGCTGTTCTCCTGGTCATAAATGCAGAGCGGCACGCGCTTGATGTCGAGGCTGACGCCATAGCCGAGCAACACCATCTGCAGCAGCGGCATCAGCAGGGCGATCGCGAGACTGCGCGGGTCGCGCCAGACCTGCAGTGACTCCTTGTAGGCGACCGCCAAGAGGCGCTTCAAGTTCATGCCGCGGTCCGCGCGTCGTGCGGCCTCGATACCAATTGCACGAACACGTCCTCGAGGCTGGGAACGATCGCGCGCGGCGGACCGGACGTGATCCCCGCATGCGTCAGCAGCGGCGCAAGATCGGAAGCGACACCAGAATCCGCGATCAGCACGTGCAGCTTGTCGCCGAAGATCGCCGCGTCGATGACGCCGGGTGCGTGCGCAAGGGCCGTGACCGCCGCGCCGAGCGCGGAACACTCCAGTTCGTACAGCGTTCCGCCGAGTTCATGACGCCGCAACTCGCCGGGACTGCCCATGGCCACGAGCCGGCCTGCGTTGATCAGCGCGATTCGATTGCAATATTCCGCCTCTTCCATGTAGTGCGTCGAGACCAGAATCGTGACCCCCTCGGACGCCAGGCGGTGAATCAGGTCCCAGAACTTCCGCCGTGCCTCGGGCTCGACACCCGAAGTGGGCTCGTCGAGGAACAGCACCGGCGGACGGTGCAGGATCGCGCAGCCGAGCGCGAGCCTTTGCTTCCAACCTCCGGCGAGGGTGTTCACCAGTGCGTGCTCGCGCCCGTCGAGTCCCGCCAGGCCGACCGCGAGAC
>DAIDVO010000056.1 GCA_027456085.1 Steroidobacteraceae bacterium
CAGAGAATGCCCGGCTTCGATCAAGCGGCGAAATGCGCGCATGAGCTTGGCGATGTCGTCGAAGTGCAGGCCCGTCGTCGGCTCATCGAAAATGAACAGCGAGCCGCGCGTCCGCCCCCCCGCCGCCGCGCCGCGCAGCGCGAGATGCGCCGCGAGCTTGAGGCGCTGCGCTTCGCCGCCGGAGAGCGTCGGCACCGGCTGTCCCAAGCGCAGGTAGTCGAGGCCGACATCGACGAGAGGCGCGAGGCGCCGCGCAATTTCCCGGTCGTCGGCGAAAATCCGCAGCGCCTCGGCCACCGTGAGGTCGAGCACATCCGCGATCGAAAGCGGCGCGCGGAATGGGCATGGCAGCTTCACCTCGAGCACTTCGGCGCGATAGCGGCGGCCGTTGCAGTCGGGGCAGCGCAGATAGACGTCGGCGAGGAATTGCATCTCGACGTGCTCGAAGCCGTTGCCGCCGCAGCCCGGGCAGCGCCCGGTGCCCGCGTTGAAGCTGAAGGTGCCGGCCGTATACTTGCGCGCGCGCGCCTCGGGCAGGCGCGCAAAGCGCGCGCGGATCGCGTCGAATGCGCCGACGAAGCTCGCGGGATTCGACCGCGTCGTACGGCCGATCGAGCCCTGGTCGATCATGATCGCTTCGTCGATCAGATCGCTCCCCGCGAGCGACCGGTGAGGTCCCGGGCTCTCGGTCGAACGCCCCTTCGCGCGCTGCAGCGCCCGGTACAGCACGTCTTGCACGAGCGTCGACTTGCCGGAGCCGCTGACCCCGGTCACGCAGACGAGGCGGTGCAACGGAATCCGCACGTCGACGTTGCGCAGGTTGTGCAAGGAGGCGCCTTCGATGCAGAGCGCGCCGCCGTCGGGCAAAGCGCGCGCCGCTGCGTCCGCGTCCTCGGGCCGCGCTGCGCCGCCGACGCGTCGGCGCCCGAATAGATAATCGGCCGTCAAGGACTTGTCGGTCTTCGCGAACTCCTCTATCGGGCCGAAAAAAACGATCTCGCCGCCGCGTTCGCCGGGACCCGGGCCGATGTCGAGCACGCGATCGCTCGCGAGCATGATCTTCGGGTCGTGCTCCACGACGACGAGCGTGTTGCCGGCGTCGCGCAAGCGCCGCATGACGGTCGTGAGGCGTTCGACGTCGCGCGCGTGCAATCCGATCGACGGCTCGTCGAGCACGAACAACGTGTTGACGAGCGAGGTTCCCAAGGCCGTCGTCAGGTTGATGCGCTGAACCTCGCCGCCGGATAACGTGCGCGACTGGCGGTCGAGATTCAAATACCCGAGGCCGACCTCGACGAGGTAGGACATGCGCGTGCGAATCTCCCCGAGCAGCAGATCCGCGGCGTCGCTGTGCGGCGCCGGCAGTTCAAGGTCGGCGAAGAAGCGCCGGCAGCGCTCGATCGGCATCAACATGAGATCACGGATGTTGGCGCCGGGATCGCCGATGCGCCACAACAGAGACTCTGGTTTGAGACGCGCGCCGCCACAGGCCGCGCAGTCGGTGTAGGACCGGTAGCGCGACAAGAGCACGCGGATGCGCATCTTGTACGCCTTCGTCTCCAGCCACGCGAAAAAGCGGCGCACGCCGTACCAGACGTCGCGCGTCCATTCGCCTTCGCCGTCGATGACCCAGGAACGCTGCGCCTCGGACAACTCGCGCCACGGCACATCCAGCGCAATGCCGCGTCTGCGCGCGAACCGAACCAGGTCGCTTTGGCACTCGCGGTAGGACTTGGTTTGCCACGGCTTGATTGCACCGCCGCGCAGACTCAAGTCGTGGTTCGGAATCACGAGCCCGTAATCGACGCCGATCGTGCGACCGAAGCCGCGGCAGGTCTCGCATGCTCCGACCGGGGAGTTGAAGCTGAAGGCGCTCGGAATGGGTTCCTTGTATGCGATATCACAGTCGGGGCAATGCAAGCCGGTGGAGAACCGCCACGGCAGCAGCGCCTTGCCGTCGGCGCCGAGCGCGTAAACGTCGAGCTTGCCCTCACCGAGCCGCAGCGCGGCCTCGATCGCCTCGCTCTTGCGCGCCATGTCGGCGGAGGACCAGCGCAGGCGGTCTTGGACGACTTGCAGCGTCCGCCCGCGTTGCTCGTGGATGCGCGCATAGCCTTGCCGCTCGAGCAGCGTCCGAACTTCCGCCTGCGAGAAATTATCCGGCACCGTGATCGGAAAGGTCACGGCGAGGCGGGGATCGGCGTGTGCGCGCGCGCGCAGCTCGAGCGCCTCGCGGATGCTGTCGGCGCTGTCGCGGCGCACGGGCCGTCCGCATTGGCGGCAATGCAGGACCGCGGCGCGCGCGAACAGCAATTTCAAATGATCGTTGAGTTCCGTCATCGTACCGACGGTCGAGCGCGACGTGCGCACGGGATTCAGCTGGTCGATCGCGATCGCGGGCGGAATGCCGTCGATGCGGTCGACTTGCGGCTTGTCCATCCGGTCGAGAAATTGCCGCGCGTACGGCGAGAACGTCTCGACGTAGCGCCGTTGACCCTCGGCGTAGAGCGTGTCGAAGACCAGCGACGACTTGCCCGAACCGCTGACGCCGGTTACGACGGTCAAGCCGTAGAGCGGTAGGTCGAGATCTATGCTTTTGAGATTGTTCTGACGGGCGCCGCGAATGCGGATCGCCGCGCGCTCAGCGTCCGGCAAACTGTTCCATCATCAGGCCGGTGCCGCCGCGCGTGACATGCGCGACGATCGCGGTGCGGCGATGAATCTTGGTCACCTGACCCAGATTGATTGCAAAGGCGAGCTGTACCTGTTGCCCCTTGCGCAGCCCGAGATTCTCGGTCTCGACGAATACGCCGTTCGCACTCAGGTTCTTCGCCCGGCAAATCCGGCTTTTCCGTCCGGGCATCACGACGTATACGGTCGTACGCGCGCGGTGGCGGGTGTGCAAGCGGCGCTCCATCGATGCGGGCCCCTTTCGGTTGATTGGTCGCGTGAGTGCGCATTATGCACACCGAGGCGCATCGAGCGAAAGGGCTCGCGCAAACGCCGGCTGTTATGTCCAATCAGGCGATGTCTTTGCGCCGAATGGCCAGTTGCTCGGGCGCTTCGATGCCGACCTTCACGCGCCGGCCGGTGCTTCCCAGCAAAGTGATCTGAATGGGGCCGTTCGCAAACAATTGCTGCAAGGTCATGCTGACGTCCGCGCCTTCGGCCGGCTGGATCAGAATCGATTCGTCGGCACGGCGGCTCAGGACCAGCATGATTCAAGCCCGCGCCAGCGCCCGCAACGCGGTCGCTTGTGTTTTGCCGCGCGGTCCGTACGTCGTCGGCGGGCCGCCTCGCAGGACATCGAGCAGTTCGCGCACTTGGCCCTGGCGCAGGTTGACGATATGACCGTTCACCTCATTGGTTGCACGGCACCGCGTCATCACGGCCAGCAGGGAGCGCCAGCGAATGCGGATCGTCTCGCAGCGGCCGGCGGCCGCGCCGGTGGCGGCATCATGTTCCCACGTATTGCCGCACAGGCTGAGACGCTCGGCTTCCAATCGCTCCAGGCGCCCGAGTAATTCGAGCTTTTCCGCGGCGCGCCCGGCGACCGCATCCGCGCAACCGCCGGTCAGAGCGCAGCGCTCCGCATCCAGCACCGCGGCAAGCTCCTGGCCCAACTCGATCTCGCGATCGAGTACGGTCTCGAGGCGGGCCTTGGCGTCGGCTGTCATGGGCTATTTCATTCCCTGTTCGAAGCGCAGAATCTTGGCGGCCACGAGCGCGGCGTTTACCTGGTAGGTGCCGTTTTGAATCGACTGCTTGACGGCGGCGACCTTCGCCGAATCGACGACCGGCGCTCCGGCGACCGCGTCGGCGAGCTTCTGCATCGTGCGGGCCGAGCCCGTCAGCGTCACGTGGTCGGCCGCCGGCGCCGCGGTCGCCGCGGCGCTCGACGCATCGGCTTGCGGCTTGTCGATGGCCGCACCGCCGCCCGAGCCTTTGATCGGCGCGAGGGGTTCAGTCGCCTTGTATCCCGTAATCTTGTTCGACACCGAATGTCTCCTCGGGGTGAGCAGTCTTCCCATGCCCTGATAGCGTCAGGGAATGGATGAACTTTAATTGGGGGAGGGCTGCAAATTCCCCACGACTATCCATGTTATCGACTGTGACCGAGTTCGCTGAATAGTTAGGGCAATAAAATTTCCACGGTCTGGCCCGATCGGGCGACCCCTTCGACGATTTTCCCAGATGAAAGATTTTCAACCTTGACGCGCTCATTGATGAAACCGTCGTTGAGCGCGCGGCCGTTCATGCGCACGCTGATTCCTTCGGCGTCTGCGACCAGCGTGACCGATTGGCCGCGGCGCACGGCCGGGGTCCCGAGCAACAATTGGTTTGTGAGCACCGTGCCTTGCGCAATCGGCTGTGCGGCGGTGAGTCCGACCGCGATCGCCGGGTCATCGAGGTAGCCCGGCGGCAAGCGATCCAGATCGCGCACTTGCACACGCACATCCTTGGCCGTCATGACCGTGCCCGCGACCAGCGCGTGCGCGGCGAGCGCGACCGGCGTGACGCCGACGACGCGGACCGGCACGTAAATATGCCAGGGGGCCGCGCCGGAGCAGCGCAATTCGACGACGACTTGGGTGCGGGTGTGCAGGCCGGGGGCGCGCGCGGCGCTGACGGCACGGCCGCAGTCGGCGAGGTGAAAGCCCGGCGCAATCGGGCCAACCTCGAGCCGCTCGCGCGCTCCGAGCGGCGCCAAATGGCGCGCGGCCTCCGATTTTGCGAGCGCCGCAAGGCGCGCGGGATCTTGACTCGCACCGCCGGCGGCGGCGCCGTGCGCGGCGCTCGCCGAAGCCAATAGAAGCGCGGCCCAGACGGTTGCCGCGCGGCTACGCGCAAGCGGCCGGCGACGGGATTTTGGCGCTTGGTAAGACATGAGGCATACCAAGCAAGCGCCGTGCCAGCTCGCAAAGGCTGCCGCTCCCGCGGGCGGGTGCCGCGGCCTTGCGCGGCAAGCCGGTAATCCGTGCGTGCGGCCGCCGCAAGCGGCAATTGCTTGCCGCCCGGCGCATCCCGTCGGCCGGTCGCGCCGCATGAGGCATGCGTCCGGTATGCGCACTTGCGCGCCAATTCATCGCGCCGCTAGCACCAAACGCCGATTTGCGCAGTTGGCACAGCTCTTGCTTCATTTTGCTCGAGGAGGCCTCGGCAACGATGTTCAATAATATCTTCGGCATTCATGAAAAGGCGCTGCTGCTATACGGCGGGCGCGTCGGTGTGCTCGCGAACAACCTCGCCAACGCCGATACGCCGGGCTTCAAGGCGCGCGATATCGATTTTCGGGCGGTGCTTGCGCATTCGAATTCAAGCGCCGCGCTGCCGCTCGCGCTCACCGAGCCGGGACACATTGCCCTCAACGGCGGCGGAGCGGCGTCCGCCGAGCTCAAGTACCGCAATCCTTATCAAGCCTCATTGGACGGCAATACCGTGGAAATGCCGGTCGAGCAGGCGGCGTTCGCCGAGAACAACGTTCGCTATCAGGCGAGCCTCGAATTCATCAACGACGACATAGCGGATCTGCGACTGGCCATCATGGGTCAGTAGAGCGCCGGCGGGAGAATCAAGATGTCCTTGTTCAGTGTATTCAACATCGCCGGCAGCGCGCTCAACGCCGAAACGATCCGGCTCAACACGACCGCGAGCAATCTCGCCAACGCCGAAAGCGTCAGCGGCGATCCGAGCAAGGTCTATCGCGCGCGTCAGCCGGTGTTTCAAACGATCATGGATCGAGCCGGCACGAACGCGCAAGGCGTGAATTCGACGGCCGGAGTGCGCGTGCTCGGCATCATGGAGAGCGCGGCGCCGCCGCAGATGCGCTATGAGCCGGGCTCGCCGCTCGCCAACAAGAAGGGCTATGTCTACATGTCGAACGTCAACCCGATCGAGGAGATGACGAACATGATTTCCGCGAATCGGTCGTTCGCCACCGACGTCGACGCGATCAACACCGCGCGCGACTTGCTCCTCAAAACCATCGCGATGGGCCGCTGAGCGCCCATAGGAACGCATCATGACGATCAATACCAACAACAACCTCGCCGCCGCATACGGCTCCTCCGCATCCCCGGGGGCGGCGGCCGGCGCCGCGGCGTCCGCCGCCGGTTCGATGAGCCTCGGCGGCACCGACTTTTTGACGCTGATGCTCGCGCAGCTGAAAAATCAGGATCCGACGAGTCCGGTGGACAGCAATCAGTTCTTAAGCCAGCTCGCCTCGCTCAGCGAGGTGCAAGGCATCACGGCACTGAACACCTCGTTCACCGGGCTTTCCAGCTCCTTGGTTTCGAACCAGGCACTGCAGGCGTCGTCATTGCTCGGGCACCAGGCGCTCGTCGGCAGCTCACAGGCAAGCTTGGCGGCCGCGGGCGCGGCCGTGACCGGCGCCGTAAGCGTGCCGCAGACCTCTGCCGATGTCGTGCTCAACATTTCGAACGGCGCCGGCGTCCTGGTGAAGCGGATCGACCTGGGGGCGCAGCCGGCCGGCCTCGCGGATTTCTCATGGGACGGCACTTTGGGCGACGGCTCGCAGGCGCCGGCCGGGCAATACACGTTGAGCGCCCAGGTCGCGGGCGTGAGCTCCGGCACCGCGGTCGGCACGTACGTCAACGGTGTCGTGCAGAGCGTGACGATGGGGTCGGCGGCCGGCGGGATGACTTTGGACGTCGCCGGCCAGGGCAGCGTCCCGTTCAGCGGCGTTCAGCGAATCTCAAACTAGATCCATAGGGAGTAGACGCATGGCTTCTTTCAGCATTGCATTGTCGGGATTGACCGCCGCGAGTTCGGATTTGGACGTGACGGCGAACAACGTCGCGAACGCGAATACGGTGGGCTATAAGCTGTCCCGCGCCGAATTCGCCGACGTGTATGCGTCCGGTGCGGTGAACCTCAACACCTCGGTGATCGGCGAAGGCGTGCGCATCGCGAACACGGCGCAGCAGTTCACGCAGGGCAACATCACGACCACCTCGTCGAATCTCGATTTGGCGATCAGCGGCGACGGCTTCTTCACGTTGAAGGGGCCGAGCGGCTTCGTCTACTCGCGCAACGGACAGTTCGCCGAGGACAAGACCGGCAACATCATCAGCGCGACCGGCCAGGCGCTGCAGGTCTATCCGCCGCTCGTCAACGGCGGCTTCAATACCGGCACCTTGACCGAATTGAATCTGCAAACCGCGCAGAGCGCGCCGCTCGCGACATCGGCGGGCAATGTGATTCTGAATCTGCCCGCGAACTCCACGCCGCCCACGGCGACGCCCTTCGACCCGACGAATTCGCAGACCTACAACCAATCGACCTCGACGACCGTGTATGACTCGCTCGGCAACGCGTATCCGGCGACGTTCTATTTCACGCAGACGGCGACGCCGAACCAGTGGAACGTGGACATGACCGTCAACGGCACGACGGTCGGCGCTGCGCAGACGCTCACGTTCTCGAACACCGGCGCCGTGACCGCGCCCGTGGGCGGCGGGCTGTCCTTCAACGGCTTCGCACCGCCCGGCGGTGCGCAGCCGATGAACTTGGCGTGCAACTTCGGCACGACGACCCAGTACGGCGCCCAATTCGGCGTGACGTCGATCACCCAGAACGGCTATGCGACGGGACAGTTGAGCACCGTGTCGATCGATCCGTCGGGCATCGTCTCGGCGGTCTACACGAACGGCCGCTCGACGCAGCTCGGCCAGCTGGCGCTCGCCAATTTCGCGAATCCCCAAGGCCTGAAGCAATTGGGCGACACGAACTGGGCCGAGACGTTCACGTCCGGCAACGTCGTGCAAGGCGCGGCCGCGACCGCCGGATTCGGCAGCATCCAGTCCGGCGCGCTCGAGAGCTCGAACGTCGACTTGACCACGGAGCTCGTCAACATGATCACGGCGCAACGCGCTTTCCAGGCCAACGCGCAGGTCATCACCACGAGCAATCAATTGTCGCAGACCGTGATCAACATGGCGCACTAGGTTTTTGCGAATAGCGGAGTCTGACTGATGGATAGAGGCCTATACGTTGCGATGACCGGCGCCAAGCAGATCATGCGGGCGCAGGCGGTCAACAACCACAATATCGCGAACGTCGACACGACCGGCTTTCGCGCGGACGACGTCGAATTCACGAGCGATCCGATCTACGGTCCAGGCTATGCCTCGCGCGTCAACGCGGTCGTCGCCGACGCCGGCGTCGATTTCTCCGGCGGCGTGCTGCAAACCACCGGCCGCAGTCTCGATGTCGCGGTCAACGGCCCAGGATTCATCGCCGTGCAGGCGCCGGACGGCAGCGAGGCGTACACCCGGGCGGGCGATCTGCGCGTGACGGCGGCGGGCGAAGTGACGACGGCGACGGGCTTGCCGGTCGTGTCGGAATCGGGTCCGCTGTCGATACCGCCGTCGACCCAAGTGAGCATCGGCAGCGACGGGACCGTGTCGGTCGTGCCGCTCGGCTTGAGTCCGGCCGCGCAATCGCAGGTCGACCGCATCAAGCTCGTGAATCCGCCGACGAGCGACCTGGTGAAGGGCGCCGATGGGCTGTTTCACCTCAGGAGCGGCGGCAAGGCGAAGACCGACGAGAGCGTCACGCTTGCCTCCGGCGTACTCGAGGGCAGCAACGTCAATGCCGCCGAATCGCTCGTCAACATGATCGAACTGCAGCGCCTGTATGAGCTGCAAATCAAGAGCATCAACTCGAGCGACAAGAACGAGCAGAGCGCCGAGCACTTGATGTTGCTGCAGTAGCGCAAAAGAGGATATCGACATGGATCTTGCATTATGGGCGGCAAAAACCGGCCTGGACGCGCAGAACACGCAGATGGCCGTCATCGCGAACAATCTCGCCAATACGAACACGACGGGATTCAAGGCCGGCCGCGCGACGTTCCAGGACCTCATGTACCAGACCGTCCAGCAGGTCGGCGCACAGAGCACGCAAAACACTCAATACCCGACGGGGCTCTCGCTCGGAACGGGCGTGAAGATCGCAGCGACCGCGAAGGATTACGCGCAAGGCAGCGTTCTGCAGACGAACGGCGGCATGGACCTGTCGATCACGGGGCTCGGGTTCTTTCAGATCACGATGCCGGACGGCACGCTCGCGTACACGCGCGACGGTTCGTTCTCATTGGATTCGCAGGGCAATTTGGTGACGAAGAGCGGTTTTCCCGTGTCGCCCGCGATCTCGATTCCCGCGGCGGCGCAATCGGTGACCATCGGCGCCGACGGCACCGTGTCGGTAGCGATGGCGGGCTCAGCGAAACCGACTTCGGTCGGC
>DAIDVO010000057.1 GCA_027456085.1 Steroidobacteraceae bacterium
CGCCGCTTCGCGACCTTGCCGCAGGCCGATCTCGTCGAACTGATGCGCGCCGCACGGCTCGTCGTCGTCAACGGGGGCTCGACATTGATACAGGCGATCGCCTGCGGCGCGGCCTGCCTCGCGGCGCCGGTCGCCAAAGACCAGACGGAGCGGATCGAGCGCGCGGTCCACGCGGGCGTCGCGCTGCGAGCGCGGCTCGATGGCGCCGAGATTGCGCGGCGCGCGCAACAATTGCTCGGCGATGAGCCCGCGCGCGCCGCGCTCGCGCGGCGCGCCGCGGCCTTGGATCTGGCCGACGGCGGCACGGTAGCCGTCGACGCGCTCGCGGGACTGCTCGAGCGGGTGCGCGGGGCGCGTGCTCATGCGTAAGGCGCTGTTGCTCGGCTATGACCTGCGGCAGCCCTCGTTCCGGCACCGCATGCAGTCGCTCGTCGACACCCTGACCGGCGCCGGCTGGGAGGTGCGCACCGAGCGCTTTCCCGGCGGCCGCTACGGGATTCGAACGTGGGAGCGGCGCGAGCTGCTGCGCTCCGTGGATGTAGTCGTCCTTCATCAGATCAAGTTGAGCGGAATCGAAGCGCGCCTGTTCGCGGCATTCAGCCGACACCGCATCTTCGACTTCGACGACGCGATCTACGTGCGCAAGCCGCGGCGGCTTGGCGAGCCCGCCGACGACTCGCGCTGGCGCAGGATGAAATTCGACGCGACCTGCCGATCGGTGGATGCGGTCGCCGCGGGCAATGCGGTGCTCGCGGCCGAGGCGCGCCGAGCGGCGCGCGCGGTCGAAATACTGCCGACCGCGATCGACGTGGCCGCCTATCAACAGGCCGCGGCCGGCTCCGGCGGCGGCCCGGTGATCGCCTGGATCGGCAGTCCCGAGAACCTCGTCTACGTGGAAATGATCCGTCCCGCGATCGCGCGGCTTGCGGCCCGCAATCCCGGCATGCGCCTGCGGATCATTTGTTCGTCGTTTCCCGATTGGCCGGAGGTGCCGATCGAGCGCATCCTCTGGAGCGCGGCCGGGGAGGCCGCGGCGCTCGCGAGCGCGCACATCGGCATCATGCCGTTGACCGACGACGTGTGGGCGCGCGGCAAGTGCGCCTTCAAGCTCTTGCAATACATGGCGGCGGCGCTGCCGTGCGTCGCTTCGCCCGTCGGCGCGAATTCCGAGGCCGTCATCGACGCGGTGACCGGCTTCCATGCCGAGAGTCTTGGCGATTGGGAGGAGCGTCTGCAGGCCTTGATCGATGCGCCGGCTGTGCGCGCGCGGTTCGGCGCCGCGGGCTTCGCGCATGTGCAAAATCGCTTCGCGCTGAGCGTCTACCGGTCGCGCTACCTGGACTTGCTGGCGCGCATCTGCGGCGCAGATGGGTCCGCGGCGCCGCCTTCGCAAGGGTAATGGGATTTGGGTATGCTGCGCGGATGCCGTCCGCATTCGTGCATCAAATTCTCAACCACTATACGTCGCCGCAGGCGCTCGATCCCGGTTTTCTCGTGCTCGACAATTCTTCGAACGAGCGGCCGGATTGGTATGAATACTGGCCGATCCGCAAGTACCTCATTAACGAGCCGCTGGACGAGGCGGCCTTTTACGGATTTCTTTCGCCGAAGTTCAAGTTGAAGACCAACCTGGGCGCCGACGCGGTGCTGAAAGCGGCGCGCGCGGCCGATCCGTCGGTGGACGTGATCCTGTTCAGCCCGAGCATCCACAACAGCGCGTATCACTGGAACGTGTTCGATCACGGCGAATCGGAGCACCCCGGCCTGAAGGCCGTCGCCGCCGAGTTCTTTGCGCGGATCGGGCAGGCGACGGATCTGGACGCCATGGTTTCGGATTCGCGCAACACCGTGAATTCGAATTTCTTCCTCGCGAGGCCGCGATTCTGGCACGAGTGGCTCGCGCTCAACGAGGCTTTGTATGCGATCGCCGGGGCGCCCGCGGATGCGCTCGGCGAGAAGTTGCGGGCCCGGGTTGCGTACCGCGGGCGCCGCGACGTGCAGATGAAAATCTTCATCATGGAGCGGACCACGACGTGGATTCTCGCGCGCGACCGCCGTTTCCACGCGATCGCGCGCGATCCGTTCGCCGCCGCCGCACGCATCTATAAGTTGCCGCTCGCGGTCGTCTGCGATGCGCTGAAGATCGCCTACGCGACTCAAGGGCGCGGCCAATACAAGGATCTGTTCTGCATGGTGCGCGGCTTGCGCACGGTATTTAACCCTCAGGTCAGGCTCGGCGGCTTCCTGAGGTTTCGAAAGGTGCGCCCTTATCTGCGAATTCTCGCCGCGTACTGGTCGAGCGGCGAGTGAACGGCGAATTTTGGCGCGGCCGGCGGGTGCTGATCACCGGGCACACCGGATTCAAGGGCGCGTGGCTGTATCTCTGGCTGCGGGACCTCGGCGCCGACGTTGCCGGCTTCGCACTCGCCCCGGCGACCGAACCGAATCTCTGGAGCATGATCGCGACGCACGGCGACTCGGTTGTCGGCGACATCCGCGACGAGGCGCACGTGCGGCGCACCGTCGATCGCTTGCGTCCGCAAACCGTGTTCCATCTGGCCGCGCAGGCCTTGGTGCGGGAATCGTACCGCGATCCCCTGGGGACCTACCGGACGAACGTCATCGGTACGGCGAATCTCCTCGATGCCTGTCGCGGCAGCGCGGATCTCGGCGCAATCGTCGTCGTCACGAGCGACAAGGTCTACGAGAACGATGGCGGCGGCCGCGCGTTCGAGGAAAACGACCGCCTGGGGGGGCACGATCCCTACAGCAACAGCAAGGCCTGCGCGGAACTCGTGGCGGCGTGCTACCGCGACAGTTTTTTTCGCGGCGGCGCGCCGATCGCGACTGTGCGCGCCGGCAACGTCATCGGCGGCGGCGATTGGTCCCGCGACCGGCTGATCCCGGATTGCCTGCGGGCACTCGAGGCCGGCGAGCCCGTGAACTTGCGCTACCCGGACGCCGTACGCCCGTGGCAGCACGTGCTCGATCCGCTCGCGGGCTATCTGCTGTTGGCCGAGGCTCTCGCCACGGCGCCCGAGCGCGCGCCGCGCGCTGTCAATTTCGGCCCGAACCCGGCATCCTTTTGCACTGTCCGGGAGGTCGTGGATGCCCTCAGCGCGGCGTTCGACGGCAAACCGGACTGGGTGCGCGATGCCGGCGAGTATCCGCCGGAAGCGGCGGCGCTGCGCCTGTCGTCCGAGGTCGCCGAGCGCTCGCTCGGCTGGCGCGGGCGCCTTGGCATCGCGGCGGCGCTGTCCTGGACCGCCGATTGGTACAAGGCGATGCGCGCGGGGGAGGATATGTTGCGTTTTTCTCAGGAGCAAATTCGACGCTATTGCGAACATGCGCGAGGCGCATCGTGAAGTGCGTCATTCTCGCCGGCGGCAAGGGAACGCGGATCGCCGAGGAATCGAACACGCGGCCGAAGCCGATGGTCGAGGTCGGCTCCCGGCCGATTCTTTGGCACATCATGAAGCTCTACGCCTCGTTCGGCGTGCGCGAGTTCGTCGTCTGCCTGGGCTACAAGGGCTACATGGTCAAGGAATATTTCGCGAATTATTTCCTGCACCAGGCGGACGTCACCTTCGACATGAGCGAGAATCGCGTCGAATACCACGATTGCCGCAGCGAGCCGTGGAAAGTCACGCTCGTCGATACCGGCGAGGAGACGATGACGGGCGGGCGGCTCCTCAAAGTGCGCAAGTACCTCGACGCGGACCAGCCGTTTTGCATGACCTACGGCGACGGTCTCGCCGACGTCGACATCGGTGCGGAGGTCGCGTTCCACCGGGCTTCCGGCCTCGATGCGACGGTCACCTGCGTGCGGCCGCCGGCGCGCTTCGGCCGCATCGCAACCTTGAACGCGAAGGTGGTTTCGTTCGAGGAAAAGCCTCAGTCGGAGGGCGGCCTGATCAACGGCGGGTTTTTCGTTCTGGAGCCGGCCGTGCTCGACCTGATCGCGGGCGACGATGCGGTTTGGGAGAAGGAGCCGATGGAGCGCCTGTGCGCGGACGGCCGGTTGGCCGCGTGGATCCACCGCGGCTACTGGCAACCGATGGACACGCTGCGCGACAAGCTCACGTTGAACGCGCTGTGGGAGAGCGGGGCGGCGCCGTGGAAACTCTGGGACCGCTAGGCAAGACGGCCGCCATGATCTTCACGCCATGTCCGCTCGCCGATGCCTTCATCGTCGATCTTGCGCCGCAGCGCGACGAGCGCGGTTTTTTCGCGCGCTCGTATTGCACCGAGGAGTTCGCCGCGCACGGGATCTCGCTCGAGCCGAGCCAATGCAGCGTGTCGTTCAACGAAAGGCGCGGCACCCTGCGCGGCATGCACTACCAGGCGGACCCGCACGCGGAGGACAAGCTCGTGCGCTGCACGGCGGGCGCGGTATTCGACGTCATCGTCGACGTGCGCGCGGGCTCCGCGACCTATCGCCGATGGTTCGGCGCGAGGTTGTCGGCGCGCAATCGGCGCGCGCTGTACGTGCCGCGGGGTTTCGCGCACGGCTTCGTAAGCTTGACCCACGCCGCCGAGGTTTTTTACATGATCTCGGCGCCGCACGCGCCGGAATCGAGCCGCGGATTCAAGTGGAACGATCCGGCGGTCGGCATCGAATGGCCGCTGCGCCCGGCGGTGATCTCGGTGCGCGACGACGGTTACCCGCCGCTCGGCGCCGCGTAACGGCGGCGATGGAACGGGAAAAAGTGTTGGTCACGGGCGCCGGCGGATTTCTCGGCCGCCACAGCGTGCCGCCGCTCATCGAACGCGGCTTGCGGGTGCATGCCGCGGTGTCGCCGCGCGCGTCCGGCGCCGCGCCGGCGGAACTCGACGGCGCGGTCTTGCACCGCGTGAACCTCCTCGACCCCGGCGCCGGCGCGGCACTGCTGCGCGCCGTCAGGCCCGCGTATTGGCTGCACTTCGCGTGGATCGCGAAGCCGGGAGTCTATTGGCGCAGCGATGAGAATTACCGCTGGCTCGATGCCGGCCGCGCGATGCTCGCACAGTTCGCCGACCAGGGCGGTAAGCGCGCCGTGATCGCCGGCAGCTGCGCCGAATATGCGACGACCGGCGCAGGTTTATGCATCGAACGGCAAACCGCGCTCGCGGACGCGGCCGGCGCCGCGGTGACGCCGTACGCCGAATGCAAGCTCGCGCTGCAGCGGGAATTGGAAGCCGTGGGCCGGCGCGCCGGGCGCTCGAGCGCCTGGGGCCGGATATTCCTCCAGTTCGGTCCGGCCGAGCATCCCGACCGCCTGGTGCCGTCGGTGATCAGGCGCTTGCTCGCGAATCAAGAGGCGCTTTGCTCGCACGGCCGCCAGGTACGCTCGTTTCTGCACGCGGCCGACGTCGGCGGCGCGTTCGCCGCGCTGCTCGCGAGCGAGGTGCAGGGTCCAATCAACGTCGGTTCCGATCGCAGCATTACGCTAGCGGGCCTGGTCGACATGATCGCCGCGCAAATCGGCCGCTCCGACCTCGTGCGGCTGGGCGCAAACCCGCCGGCGGCGGCGGAGCCGGCCATCCTCGTGCCGGACACGAGGCGGCTGCGCGATGAACTTCGCTGGACGCCGAAGTTCGAACTCGGCACGGGCCTCGCCGATACGATCGCCTGGTGGCGCGAGGAGCTTGGGTGCTGATTCCCGGATTACATCCCTTGATCGTGCACTTCCCCTTGGCCCTGTGCATCAGCGGAGCGCTCTGCCTGCTGGCGGCGCGCTTGCTGCGCGACGACCGTCATGCCGCGGCGGCGGCGACCGTCGGCACGTGGAACCTGATCGGCGGCGCCGTCGTCGCGCTCGCCGCGATCGGGACCGGCGTCGCGGCGCTCGTCGGCCTGCACGCCGGAGCCGCCGCGCATCTGGCGATTTCGATGCACGTCAAATGGGCGATGCTGAGCTCGATGATGCTGCTGCTGCTCGCGGTGTGGCGCGGAGCGGGTCAGGCACAGGACTCGCGGCCGGCGTGGCTTTTCCTGTGTCTGTTGCTCGTCGCCTGCGCCGCGCTCGCAATGACGGGCTACCGCGGCGCGGTCAACGTCTACCACTACGGCATCGGCGTTTTCGGCGGCGCCGCCGGCGCCGCGAACTGATCCCATCCGCCGCCCAATGCCTTGATCAGCGCGATGCTCGCGGCGAGTTCGCGGCCGCGCAGCGCGATCGACGCCCGCTCGTTCGCAAGCGCCGTCGATTGCGCGACGACGACGTTCAAATAGCTCACGAGGCCGGATTTGTATTGATTCAGCGCGATCGACGCGGCTTGCTCCGCCGCCTTCGTCGCCGCGTCCTGCACGATCGATTCGGCGGCGAGGTCATGCAGGGCAACGAGATTGTCTTCGACTTCCTGGAACGCGCCGAGTACCGCCTCGCGGTAGACGGCGACGCTCGCATCGTAGTTCGCGCGCGCTTGTTTGGTCGCCGCGCGGCGCGCGCCCCCCTCGAACAGGTTCAATGCGAGCGCCGGTCCCACGGACCAGAATTGAGTCGCCGCGGAAATGAGCCCGCTCCAGCTCGCACCCTGGTAGCCGAACGCGCCGGAGAGCGTCGCCTGCGGGAAATACGCCGATTCGGCGACGCCGATATTGGCGTTCGCGGCCGCGACGCGGCGCTCGTCGGCGGCGATGTCCGGCCGCCGCTCGAGCAGTTGCGAGGGCAGCGCCGGCGGGATGGCGGGAACCACGGTGGTGAGCTGCGCCCGCGCGAGCGCGAAGTCGGCGGGCGGCTTGCCGATCAGCACGGCGATGCCGTGTTCGAGCTGCGCGCGCTGCAGCGCCAGATCGATAGCGGCCGCCTGCGTCGACTTAAGCTGGGTCTCGGCTTGCGCGACGTCCGCCTGCGCCGCGACGCCGGCGGCGAGTTGATTGCGCGTGATCTGCAGGGACCGCCGCAGGTCCGCGACGCTCGCCTCATACAGACCGCGCTCCTCGTCGGTGATCCGCAATTGGAAATAGTCGAGCGCCAAGGCCGCCTGGGCGCTCAATGCGGCCGACGCCAGATCGGCGGCACTCGCGCGGAAATTCGCGCGCGCGCTCTCGGTCTCGCGGCGCAACCGGCCCCAGAGGTCGATTTCCCAGGCGGCATCGGCCGTTGCGGAATCCAGCGTCGCCGTGCCGGGCACGGTCTGCGCGCCGCCGCGGACCGCGCCGGAATGTGAGCGGGTCCTCGATGCCGCGGCGTTCAGGCTCGGAAAATACGCGGCGCGCGCAGCCTGCACCGAGGCTTCCGAGTAGCGGTACTGCGCGGCCGCCTGCGCAATCGTCTGATTCGAAATGTTCAATTGCCGCATCAGCCCATCGAGCACGCCGTCACCGTACACGGTCCACCAAGCGCCGCGCGGCAGCTCGTCGCCCGGCTGCGCTCGCGCCCAATACAGCGCCTCCTTGAAATGCGCCGGCGTCGCGACGCTCGGACGCACGTAATCCGGCCCCACGGCGCAGCCGCCGACGACGAGCGCCGCCGTGAGCGCGGCGGCGGCCGCGGGGAGCGCGCGAACGGTGCATCGTGCATGATTCATGTTGGCTGATCCGTAGGTAATCGTCCGTAAGCGGCGTGCCGCGCGCGGCGCCGGCCGCGGACCCACTCCTGGAAGCGGTCGAGATAAAGATAAATCAGCGGGGTCGTATACAAGGTCAACAATTGGCTGAAGACGAGGCCGCCCGCGATCGAGATGCCGAGCGGCCGGCGCAGCTCCGCGCCGTCGCCGGCGCGCAACGCGAGCGGCAGCGCCCCGAACAGCGCGGCCATCGTCGTCATCATGATCGGCCGAAAGCGCTTCTTGCAGGCCTCGAATATCGCCTCGCGCGGCGGCGTGCCGTGCATGCGGCGCAGATTGATCGCGTAATCGATCATCATGATCGCATTCTTCTTGACGATGCCGATCAGCAAGATGACGCCGATCAGCGCGATGATGCTGAACTCGGTGTGCGTCGCGAGCAGCGCTAGCAGCGCCCCGACGCCGGCGGAGGGCAAGGTCGAGAGTATCGTCAAGGGGTGGATGTAGCTCTCGTACAGCATCCCGAGCACGATATAGACGGCGACCAGCGCGGCGAGCACGAGAATGGGCTCGGTGTTCAGCGATTGCTGGAAGACCTTCGCTTGGCCCTGGAAGCTTCCGCGGATGGAGCCGGGTACGCCGATTTTCGCGAGCGCGCGCAGGATCGCCGCGGTCGCCTGCGACATCGACACATTCTGCGGCAGGCCGAAGGAGATCGTGGTCGCCGCGGCGAGTCCCTGGTGATTGACGGACAGCGACGTGCGCCGCGCTTGGTAGTGAGCGAACGACGACAGCGGCACGATCGTGGGCGCGCCCGCGGGCGTCACGCCGGCGACGTACGTGGTCTCGAGCGCCGCGGCGTCCGTCGAGTCAGCGGGGTCGGCCTCCATGACCACGCGGTATTGGTTCATCGCATTGAATATGGTCGACACCTGCCGTTGGGAATACAGGTCGTTCAGCGTCGCATCGACCGACGCCATGTCGACCCCGAGGCGCGCGGCGGCGCTGCGGTCGACGACGAGATAGGATTCGAGTCCGTTGTCCTGCGCATCCGAGTTGACGTCGACCAGCTGCGGGAGTTTCGCGAGAGCCTCGCGGATTTTCGACGTCCACGCGCGCAGCACCGACAAATTATCCGATTGCAGCGTGAATTGGTAGGGCGCGTTCGTGACCCGCCCGCCGATGCGTATGTCCTGGAGCGCCTGCAGGTACAGCGTCGCGCCCGCCACGCGCGCGAGCTTCTTGCGCAGCCGCGCGATGACCTCGGCCGCCGAGACGTCGCGCTCGGACAGGGGTTTCAGCGCGATGAACATGCGTGCGCTGTTCAATTGTCCCCCGCCGGTGAAGCCGAGGACGTTGTCCACCGCCGGGTCGCGGCGCACAACGTTCATGAATTGCGTGAGTTTCTCCTTCATGGCGTCGAAGGAGATGCTCTGGTCGCCCTGCACGAAGCCGACGACGCGGCCGATGTCCTGTTCGGGGAAAAAGGCCTTCGGAATGACGATGTACAGGAAGAAGTTGAGGCAGACCGTGAACAGCAGCAACAGCATCATGAAGCGGCCGTGCGCGAGCGCCCAGTGCAGCGTGCGCTCGTAGTAACGCAGCATCGCGTCGAAGGCACGCTCGGAAAGCCCGCCGAGGCGCGTCCACAGTCCGGGTTTGGAATGCGCCGCGCCGGCCGCCTTCAACAGGTGAGCGCACATCATCGGCGTCGTCGACAGGGAGAGAGCGAGTGAAATCAGGACCGCCGACGACAATGTCAGCGCGAATTCGCGGAACAGGCGGCCGACTATGCCGCCCATCAACAAGATTGGAATGAATACGGCGATCAGCGAGACGGTCATCGAGAGCACCGTGAAGGCCACTTCCCGCGCTCCCAGGAGCGTCGCCGGGAGAGGCTGCATCCCGGCCTCTATGTGGCGGGAAATGTTCTCCAGCACGACGCCCGCGTCGTCGACGACGAAGCCGGTGGCCACCGTCAGCGCCATCAGCGACAGGTTGTCGAGGCTGAAGCCGGCGACGTACATCACGGCGAACGTGCCCGCGAGCGACACCGGCACCGCGACCGCCGGAATCATCGCCGCCGAGGCGCGCCGCAGGAACGCGAATACCACCAGGATCACGAGGACGACCGAGATCAGCAGCGTCTCCTCGACCTCGCGCAACGATGCCTTGATCGGCGGCGACCGGTCGTTCGCTATCGTGATGTGGATCGCGCGCGGAATCGAGGACTCGAGCTGCGGCAGGAGAGCCTTGACTTGCTGAATCGTCGAGATGATGTTCGCATTCGGCTGGCGGAACAATAGGATGATCACCGCCGGCTTGCCGTTCGACAGGCCGGCGGCGCGCAGGTTCTGCACCGAGTCGGCGACCTCACCGAGATCCTGAAGCCTCACGGGCGCGCCGTTCACATAGCGCACGATGATCGGCCTGTAGTCGCGCGCAGACATGGCTAGGTCGTTCGCGCCGATCTGCCAGCGCGCGGCTCCGTCTTCGATGAAGCCCTTGGGCCGGTGCACGTTCGCCGCGACGATCGCCGCGCGCACCTGTTCGGGGCTGATGCCGTAGCGGTTCAGGACCGAAGGCTTGAGTTCGACGCGCACGGCAGGCTGGGAGCTTCCCGCGACCTCCGCTTGGCCGACGCCCGGAACCTGGCTGAGCTTTTGCGCGAGGACCGTGTCGGCCGCATCGTACATTCGACCCCGGGTCATCGTAGCGGAGGTCAATGCGATGATCAGAATCGGCGCATCCGCCGGGTTCAACTTGCGGTACTCGGGGTTGGAAGGCATGTTCGCGGGCAGCAGCGCGCGCGCCGCGTTGATCGCCGCCTGGACATCGCGGGCGGCGGCATCGATGTCGCGGCTCAAATCGAATTGCAGCGTGATGTCGGTCGACCCCAGCGTACTCGAGGAGGTCATTTCGGTGATGCCCGAGATGTGGCCGAGCGAGCGTTCGAGCGGCGTCGCGACGGTCGCCGCCATGGTTTCTGGACTCGCGCCGGGCAGCGATGCGAACACCGCGATCGTCGGGAAATCCACTTGCGGCAGCGGCGACACCGGCAGCATGCGAAACGCGAGCACGCCGGCCGTCGCGATGCCGATCGTAAGCAGCGTCGTCGCGACCGGGCGCTCGACGAATATGCGCGCCGGATTCATGCCGGCGCCGCCGGTTCGGACCGGAGGCGCACGCGCGCGCGCAGGCGCTGCGCGAGCCGGTCGAACGCCAGATAGATCACCGGCGTCGTGAACAGCGTCAACAGCTGGCTCATGATCAGTCCGCCGACCATCGTGATGCCGAGCGGCCTGCGCAGTTCTCCGCCGACGCCGTAGGCGAGCATCAGCGGCAGCGCGCCCAAGAGCGCGGCGAGCGTCGTCATGAGGATCGGACGAAATCGCAGTTGACAGGCCTGGCGTATCGCGTCATACGCGGTTTTGCCCCCATGCTTCTCGGCCTGCAGCGCAAAATCGATCATCATGATCGCGTTCTTCATGACGATGCCGATCAGCAGCACCATGCCGATGATCGCAACGATGTCGAGGTCATCGCCCGCGGCCATCAGCGCGAGCAGGGCGCCGATCCCCGCCGACGGCAGGGTCGATAGGATCGTCAGCGGATGGATGTAGCTTTCGTAGAGCACGCCGAGGACGATGTAAACGGTCGCGATCGCGGCGAGAATCAACAGGAGCGTGTTCGTCAGCGACGCCTGAAAGGCACGCGCGGCTCCCTGGAAGTTCGTTTGCACGCGGATCGGTAGGTGCATCGCGCGCTCGGCCGCCTGGATCGCCTGGATCGCGTCGCCGAGCGCCGCGCCGGGCGCGAGATTGAAGGAAATCGTCGCCGCAGGAAATTGTCCCAAATGGTTGATGACGAGCGCGGACGGACGTTCGGTCACGCGCGTGAAGGCATCGAGAGGCACTTGCGCGCCGGACACCGATGGCACGTACAGATTGCCGAGCAGCGCGGGAGTGGTCCGCAGCCGCGGATCGGCCTCGAGCACCACGCGGTATTGATTCGATTGCGTGAAGATCGTCGACACCAGGCGCTGTCCGTACGCGTCGTAGAGCGCGTTGTCGATAGCCGCGGGCGTTACCCCCAAGCGCGACGCCGCATCCCGGTCGATCGCGAGATATGCTTGCTGTCCCTGATCCTGCAGGTCGCTTGCGACGTCGGCTAGCTGCGGCAGAGTTTTCAAGCGCGTAACGAGCTTCCCGGTCCAGTCGGCGAGTTCCTTCCGGTCGACGGTTTCCACCGTGAACTGAAATTGGGTCCGGCTCGTGCGGTCCTCGATCGACAAATCCTGAACCGGCTGCAGGTACAGCGCGATTCCCGGCACCTGTTCGCTCTCGCGCTGCAGGCGCCGCAGCACGGTCTCGCCGTTGCCGCGCTCGGCGAGCGGCTTCAAGTTGATCAGCATCCGGCCGCTGTTCAGCGTCGTATTGACGCCGTCGACGCCGATGAACGAGGTCAGGCTCGCGACCGCCGGATCGGAGAGCACCGCGCGCGCGAGTGCCTGCTGGCGCGATGCCATCGCATCGAACGAAATCGACTGCGGCGCTTCGGTGATGCCTTGAATGAGACCGGTATCCTGGATCGGGAAGAACCCCTTGGGGATCAGCAAGTACAGGATCACGGTCAACGCCAGCGTTCCGGCCGCCGCCGTCAGCGTCAGCCGGTCGTGCGCGAGAACCCAGTCGAGCACACGCATGTAGCGCCCGATCAGCGCCTGGCTCGCCGCTTCGCTGCGTGACGCGAAGGCGCTCTTGTGCGCCGCGGCCGCCGGCAGCAGGAGTCGGCCGCACATCATCGGCGTCAGGGTCAGCGAAATCGCCGCCGAGATCAGGATCGCGACCGCGAGCGTGATCGCGAACTGCGAGAACAGGCGGCCGATCACGTCGCCCATGAACAGCAGCGGAATCAGCACCGCGATCAACGAGACCGTCAGCGAGATGATCGTGAAGCCGATTTGTTCCGCGCCGGCGAGCGCCGCCTCGAGCGGCGACCGGCCTTCCTCGATGTGGCGCGAGATGTTTTCGATCATCACGATCGCGTCGTCGACGACGAAGCCGCTCGCGATCGTGAGCGCCATCAACGTCAGGTTGTTGATCGAAAATCCGGCCAGATACATGACGCCGAAAGTGCCGATCAGCGACAGCGGGACCGCGACCGCCGGAATCACCGTCGCGCGCAGGCTCTGCAGGAAGAAGAAGATCACGAGCACGACCAGTGCCACCGCGAGCACGAGCTCGAATTGCACGTCGGCGACCGAGGCGCGCACCGTCACCGTGCGGTCGGTGAGCACGGCGACGTCGATCGAGCGCGGCAGCCCGGCCTGCAGCTGCGGCAGGACACGCTTGATCCCATCGACGACGGCGATGACGTTCGCGCCGGGCTGGCGTTGAATGTTCACGATGAGCGCGGCTTTGGTATTCGCCCAGGCCGCGAGATCGGCGTTCTCGGCGCCGTCGATGATCGTCGCGACGTCGGCAAGCCGGATCGGCGCGCCATGCTGGTATCCGACGATCATCCGGGCGTAGTCGGCGGCCGACATCAGCTGATCGTTCGCGTCGATCGACGAGGCTTGAGCCGGTCCGTTGAAGCTGCCTTTCGGCGTGTTCACGTTTGCGTTGCCGATCGCCGCGCGCAAATCGTCCATGCTGAGGCCGAGCGCGGTCAGCGCGGGCATATTCGCCTGAATCCTCACCGCCGGCCGCTCGCCGCCGGAGATCGTCACCAAGCCGACACCGGGGAGCTGCGAGAGCTTTTGCGCAAGCCGCGTGTCGATCAGATCCTGAACCTGCGGCAACGGCATCGTCGCTGAGGTGACCGCGAGCGTGAGTACGGGCGCGTCCGCGGGATTGACCTTGCTGTAGGTCGGAGGCGCGGGCAGGTCCGGAGGCAGGAGGTTGCCCGCCGCGTTGAGCGCCGCCTGCACCTCCTGTTCGGCGATATCGATGTTAAGGTCCAGCGTGAACTGCAGCGTGATCACCGACGCGCCGCCCGAACTCGTCGACAGCATCTGGTTCAGGCCGGGGATCTGTCCGAGTTGCCGCTCGAGCGGCGCGGTGATCGACGAGGTAATGACGTCGGGGCTCGCGCCGGGGTACAGGGTTACGACCTGTATCGTCGGGTAGGAAACTTCGGGCAGCGCCGACAGCGGCAACAAGCGATAGGCGATCATGCCCGTCAAGAACAGAGCGACCATCAGCAACGAGGTCGCGACCGGCCGCAGTATGAACGGTCTGGACGGGTTCATCCGCCGCTCGGTTGATCGTTCCCGCTTCTTGGTCGACGCGCGGCCGGTGAATCGCGCGCGACCGGCAATACCGGCGCGCCATTGCGCAACCGGTCGGTACCGTCGACGACGACGATCTCACCGGGTGCGACCCCCCTGTCGACCGCCGCCAGACCGGCTTCGGCCGGGCCCAAGGCTATGGGGCGCACCGCCACCGTGTGGTTCGACAGTACGGCGTAGACGAACGGTCCCGCCGCACCGATCTGCACCGCGGCGGCGGGTATCAACGTGGCGCCGCGGCGCCGTTCGACGAGCACGCGCGCGTTGACGAATTCGTTCGGGAAAAGTAGGTATCTCTCGTTCTGAAATACGGCGCGCAGCTTGACCGTGCCGGTGGTCGTGTCGATCTGGTTGTCGGCGGCGATCAGCGTACCGGTCGCGAGCTTGATCTTGTCGTCGCGGTCCCAGGCCTCCACGGCAAGTTTCGCGCCGGCGTAAAGGCGCGGCACGATTTGCGCGAGGCGCGTCTCCGGCACGGCGAATACGACGGTCATCGGCTGAATCTGGGTGATGACGACCAAACCGCCCGCGTCGCTCGCGTGCACGATGTTGCCCGGGTCGACTTGGCGCAGGCCGACGCGCCCGGCAAGCGGCGCCGTGATGCGCGTGTAGACGAGCGACAGCTTGGCGCTGTCGACCTGGCCCTTGTCGGCGAGCAGATTGCCGTCGTACTGGCGCACGAGCGCGGCTTGCGTGTCGAGCTGTTGGCGCGAAATCGAGTCCTGCGCGTACAGCGTCCGGTAGCGCGCGAGATCGATTTCGGCATTCTTTGCGAGCGCCTGATCGCGGGCCATTTGGCCGTCGGCCTGCGTGAGCACGACTTGAAACGGCCGCGGATCGATTCGCGCGAGAAGTTCGCCTTTTTTGACGAGTTGTCCTTCCTTGAACAGGACCTGCATCAATTCGCCGTCGACGCGCGTGTGTACCGTGACGACGTTGCGCGGTACGACCGTGCCGAGCCCGTTCTGATAGACGTCGATGTTGCCTGTGTACGCAGTGGCGACGCCGACCGGCACCGCGCGTTGCCGGCTGCTGCCGGCGCCGCCGTCCTGCGCTCCCGCACGATGGATGCGATACGACACCAGCGCGACGGCCGTGCCCGCGACAGCGGCGGCGGCGGCGATCCATTGCAGGCGCCGGCGCTTTGCTGCGGAATCGGCGTCGCGAACCCGGCGTTCGCGGGAATTGACGGCATTCATTGCCGCTCAAGATACCGTACTCGCGCCGGTGAGTGGAATGAAAAGGCGCGGGCACCGGTCAAGAACTGTCAACGCCGAAAGCCTGCGGCCGCGGTCAATCGGCCGGCAGATCCTCGGTGAGGTAGATCAGCACGTATGCCGTCAGCGTGCCGTCAACGGTGTCGGCATGGATATTCAGCGAGTGCGGCGAAGTTCACCGCCCAGATCGTCGCGCCCGTGGCCGCCGATACGTGGCCGACGACGAACGCGCGGTGCGCAGGTCGAATTCCAAATCCAATTGATTGTTCCGGCCGGCGTCGACAACCAAGAACGCGTCGAATTGCGCGCTCGCCGCTTTGCGGCGTGGACACGGACGGCGCCGCTGCGCCGCCGGATCCGCCGCCGCCGGCTTGAACGTCAGGCTTTTTTCGCGTACACCGTGCACCAGCCGTTGGCGCTGACCAGCTTGCCCGCGAACACATTGCACGGACGCCAGGCTTCGCCGTCCTTTCCGCCGATCTGCGCGCAGTTCGCGCACGTCGATCCGGGCTTGTATTGCGGAAACTTCGCCGCACTCACTTTCGCCGCGTTCTCCGTGTAGGAGACGCCGGCCGCCATCGGGTCGCTCAGGCTGACGTGGGGCATACCGGGCGCGGCTGCGGCGCTCTTGACGACCGCGAGCGCGCCGGCGGCCAGGGCGATATTCTTGAGCGCCTCGCGGCGCGACATGCTTGATTTCATCTGTTCAATCTCCGGCAAAAATTGGGCGCCGCCTTCATTGGCAGCGGGCATGAGTGTAGCGGAGCGCGGACTCGCCGCATTTAGGTAGATGTACCTAGGG
>DAIDVO010000058.1 GCA_027456085.1 Steroidobacteraceae bacterium
GCTCTCGGCGAGATCCCCGGTCCAATGAGGAATCTTCCACTGGCGCGCGACCTCGCTCGCGCTCTCGCGGCTCGATCCGACGAGCGACACCACTTCGATACCGTCGATTTTCGCCATCGCCTCCAGATGCTTGATGCCGAAAGCCCCTTGGCCGACGAGACTGACCTTCATGCCGCGCTCCTGTTTTCCAAAACGATGATCGCCGCGGCGGTGTTGGACGCCGGCACGTGATAGTGGCGGTAGACTTCGCGCACGTGGTCGCCGAGCGCGCCGCGCATGACGTGCCACATGACGAGTTCGACGCCCTCGGAGCCCGCCTCGCGCATGTATTCGGTGTGCGGCAGACGCGATAGGGCCTGCGGATCGCTCGTCAGGCGGTTGAGAAACGCGGTATCGAACTCCCGGTTGATGAGCCCGGCGCGCTCGCCCTGCAGCTGATGCGACATGCCGCCGGTCCCGTAGATCACGACTTTCAGATCCTCGTCGAAGGATTCGACGGCATTGCGTATCGCCCGGCCGAGCTTGAAGCAGCGCGCGCCGGTCGGCGGCGGATATTGCACGACGTTGACGCATAGCGGGATCACCGGGAACGGCCACTCCTGCGGCTGGCCGCAGGTCACCGACAGCGGCACCGTGAGCCCGTGATCGACCGGCATCTCGTTCGCGATCGTCATGTCGAACTCGTTCAGGATCAGGGATTCGGCCATGTGCCACGCGAGCTCCGGATGGCCTTTGACGACCGGAACCGGCCGCGGGCCGAAACCCTCGTCCGCGATCGGGAATTCGTCGGCCACGCCGATCAGGAACGTCGGAATCAGCTCGAGCGAGAACGCCGACGCGTGGTCGTTGTAGACGATGATCGCGACGTCGGGCTTGTGCCCGGCGAGCCAATCGCGCGCGGGACCGTATCCCTTGAACAGCGGATCCCAGTACGGCGTTGCGGTCAGTCCCTTGTCCATCGCCACGCCGATCGCGGGGACGTGCGAAGTGCCGATACCGGCGATGATTCTGGCCATGGTGAATATCCTTACCTTAAATGTCGGGTCTGTCTTTATAGCGGTTGCCGCGCGGGCTGCGCCCGCCCGCGAGCATCATCTCGGCGTAGGTCTCCTTCGGCACGCCGGACATCATGCCGGCGACGTCCTGGAACGTGAGACCATCGCAGAAAGCTATCTTGATGGTGTAGTAGATGTTGCCGCCGACCTTCAACATGCCGAGCCAGTCGCGCGCGAGCACCGCGCGGCGCTGTTCGGCGGTCAGCTTGAATGCGTCCAGGTATTTCTCCGGATCGGCCTTGAACTTCGCGCGATTCTCGGCTTTGTTCAGCGACATGCAGAACATGTTCAAATGGTAGCCGATACGCCCGCGCACGCTGTCGTACACGTACGTTCCCGGTATGCTTTCGTAGTCGCGTTGCTGAGTCATGCAGTCTCCATTGCGTGGACGCTAAGGCAGGGCGGCGTCGGTTGAGCTGATTTCCTGCCGCACGATCGTGCGGATCACCTCGATCGCCTTGCGCATCAAGGGTCCGGTAGGGCGCTGCGCGGACGTGACGATCGAAAGCGGGGTCTTGAGCGTGGGCGCCAATATCGGCTTTGCCGCGACTTCGTCGGCCCACCGTGTCGATGTGACGGCATTCAACGGCAGCACCGCGAACCCCAGGCCCTGGCGGACCAAATCGATGACCGCCGGTATGCATTCTATTTCGTGCGCGACCTTGATCTTGCGGTTCACGCCGGTCAGTGCGTTCTCGACGGACATGCGGATCGAATGCGGGCGGCTGGGAATTATCAGCGGGTAATCGGCGAGTTCGGCGAGCATGATCGATTTGCGCGGCGCCTTGCGCGCCGCAGCGCCGCTACGCGGCGCGATCAAGTAGAGTTGATCCTCGAGCAGCGGCACGATGTTGACGGCCGGCGAGGGCGTCGCGTTGTACACGAGCCCGCAGTCGACGCGGCCTAGACTCAGCCACTCGAGTATGTACGCGGTGAGGCCCTCGACCGTTGCCAACTGCGCGTTCGGCAATTCCTGCTTGAACGCCTTGACGAGCGGCACGGTCACGCTGCGGCCGAGGCTCGGCGGCAAGCCGAGCACCACGTGTCCGGTATCGCCGTTGCGCTGGTCCTCGAGGTCTTGCCGAGCGCGCCCGATCTGATTCAAGATACCCCGGGTATGCTCGAGAAGGCGGGTGCCGGCATCGGTCAGCACGACGCCGCGGCCGTTGCGCTCGAACAGATTTTGGCCGAGTTCGACTTCCAGTTGGCGCACCTGACGGCTCAACGCCGGCTGGACGATGGAGAGAAAGGACGCGGCACGCGTGAAACTTCCCAGTTCCGCGACATGGCGAAAATATTCGAGCTGCTTCAAGTCCATTCGCTATGCCGAAATGCAATACCAGGTATATTCTTCATTCCTTGGTAGTATACGTCATCAGCGTCCCACTACACATTTTTCACGAAGGGGGAGTCGATGATCGGTCAATCCGGCATTGCGGTCCGAACCATCACGCGCGCCGCCGCATCCAGCGTCGCCGAACTCGCCAAATACGGCGTCGCGACGATCCACGAGGCGATGGGCAGGGTGGGCCTGATGGCCCCTTACATGCGCCCGATCTACCCCGGCGCGAAGCTCTGTGGAACGGCAGTGACGATATTCGCGCACCCGGGCGACAACTGGATGCTGCACGTCGCGGCGGAGATGCTGCGCCCGGGCGACGTCGCCGTGCTCGCGCTCTCCTCGGACAATGCGGACGGCTTCTTCGGCGATCTGCTCGCGACTTCGTTTCGCGCGCGTGGCGGCCTCGGACTCGTCATCGACGCGGCGTGCCGCGACGTCGCGGAACTGCGCGAAATGGGCTTCCCCGTATGGTCGAAGGCGGTTTGCGCCAAAGGCACCGTCAAGGCGACGCTGGGATCGGTCAACACGCCGATCGTGTGCGCGGGCGCGCTCGTGCGCCCGGGCGATGCGATTGTCGCCGACGATGACGGTGTCGTCGTGGTGCCGAAGGCCCGCTGCGCCGAGGTCGCCGAGGCGGCCGGAAAGCGCGAGATCAAGGAGGCGGCGACGCGCAAACGCTTGGCCGCCGGCGAACTCGGCCTGGATGTGTACGGCATGCGCGAGGCGCTCGCAAGAGCCGGACTCAAGTACGTCGAGGACGAAGCCTCGTTTGCGCGAGAATTCAAGAAATGAACATCCCCGCCAAGAACCCCAACAAGACCTGCATGCCGCCGGATCCGAGTCCCGCAAAGCCGAAGCTCGTGCTGCCGCCCGGCGCTTGCGATGCGCACTGCCACGTGTTCGGGCCGGCGGTGAAATTTCCGTACGCGCCCGACCGCGCCTACACGCCGCCCGATGCTCCGGTCGAGGCCTTGCGGCGGCTGCACGCGCACATAGGGGTCGAGCGCGCCGTGATCGTGCACGCGAGCTGCCACGGCACCGACATGCGCGTCACCTTGGATGCGATCGCGTCGAGCCAAGGCGCGTATCGCGGCGTCGCCTGCGTCGAGGACGGCATCACCGAGCGCGATCTGGCCGCGCTGCATGCCGGAGGCATCCGTGGAATCCGCTTCAATTTCGTCAAGCACTTGGGCGGCGTGCCCGACCTTGGCGTGTTCCACCGCTTGGTCGCGCGGATCAAACCCATGGGCTGGCACGTCGTGCTGCACTTCGACGCCGACGACATCCTCGCCCAACGGGACCTCCTGCGCCGCATCGACGTGCCGTTCATCATCGATCACATGGGCCGGGTCAAGGCCGCCGACGGGCTCGAACAGCGGCCGTTTCAATCGCTGCTCGATCTGTACCGCAATAACCCGCTCGCGTGGATCAAGATATGCGGCGCCGAGCGCGTTTCGGTCGGCAAGCGGCCGTTCCGCGACGCCGTGCCGTTCGCGCAGGCACTCGTCGCGACGGACGCCGCGCGCATACTCTGGGGCACCGACTGGCCCCACCCGAACATCACCAAGGACATGCCGAACGACGGCGAGCTCGTAGACTTGTTCGGCGAGATTTGTCCGCAACCGGATCTTCAGCGGCAGATTCTCGTCACGAATCCGACGCGTATGTATTGGAACGGCTGAGGCCCGATATGAAAATCATCGACTGCCATGGGCATTACACGACCGCGCCGGCCGCGCTGCAGAAATTTCGCGACGCGCAAATCGCCGGCCTCAAGGACGGGATCGATTTGCCTTTGTCCGCACGGACGCCGATCGGCGACGATCAGATCCGCGAAAGCCTGGAGAACGCACAGCTCAAGCTGCAGCGCGCGCGCGGCACGGACCTGACGATATTCTCGCCGCGCGCATTGGCGATGGCGCACCACGTCGGCAACGAAACCACGAGCCGCCGCTGGACCGAGACCTGCAACGACTTGATCCACCGCGTATGCGGACTGTATCCGGAGAATTTCGTCGGTGTCTGCCAGCTGCCCCAATCCCCGGGCGTCGCGCCGGCGCAAAGCGCGGCGGAGCTCGAGCGCTGCGTGCTGCAGCTGGGCTTCGTCGGCTGCAACCTGAATCCGGATCCGTCCGGCGGACATTGGACCTCGCCGCCGCTGACCGACCGGCATTGGTATCCGCTCTACGAAAAAATGGTCGAACTCGACGTACCCGCGATGGTGCATGTGAGTTCCTCATGCAATCCGAATTTTCACGCCACGGGCGCGCATTACATCAACGCCGACACGACGGCGTTCATGCAATTCCTGACGGCGGATCTATTCAAGGATTTTCCGACCTTACGCTTCATCATTCCGCATGGCGGCGGCGCCGTGCCGTTTCATTGGGGCCGGTACCGCGGACTGGCGCAGGATCTGAAGAGGCCGCCGCTCAAGGAATCGCTGTTGAAGAACGTTTTCTTCGATACCTGCGTCTATCATTTGCCGGGAATCGAATTGCTGTTGAAGGTGATTCCGATCGAAAACATCCTGTTCGGTTCGGAAATGGTCGGCGCGGTGCGCGGCATCGATCCCGAGACCGGCGACTATTTCGACGACACCAAGCGCTACCTGGACGCGCTGCCGATCCCGGCCGAGGACCGCTATAAGATCTTCGAGGGCAATGCGCGTCGGGTCTACCCGCGGCTCGCCGCCCGCTGACATGGATCCGTTGCGGATGTCCTTCGTTGGCGCGCCGTTCACTCGAGAACGGCGGCCGTCTCGCCCGAGTACACCCGGCGCAATTCTTGGGGATTCATTATCTGTACGCGCTTCGCACGCACTTCGACGAGCTCCCGGCGCGCCAACTCCGAGAAACAGCGGCTGACCGTCTCGCTGCGCAGACCCAAATAGTTCGCGATGTCGTCTCGGCTCATGCCCAAGCGGAATTGCCGCTCGCTGAACGCGCGAAATTGCATGCGTCCGCGCAGGTTCAACAGGAATCCGGCGACCCTCTCGAGCGCACCCTTGGCGCGAATCATCGACAGCAGCTCGCGCGTACTCGCGCCGGCTTTCGCGACCAGGTCGATGAACTCGCCCGCGACCTCCGGGGTTGCCGCGCAGACTTGATGGAATATCCGCCACGGCACGCCGCAGATGAAAGAGGTCTCGACCGCGATCGTGGTCGTCTGGCTGCGCGCGCTGCGCGCCGCTTGCACGGTCAACAACTCTCCCGGCACACAAAAGTTGACGATCGAATCGGCTGCTCCGCTCGAGCCCCCGATCTCCTTGATACAGCCGCTGCGCACCATGTGGAACGATTCGACCCGGTCCCCCATGCGGTACAGCGCCGTGCCGCGGGTGATGCGGGCGCGGCGGATGCGCAGCTGCCGCTGGCTCGAGCGTCCCTCGGCCGCGATGCGGCCCGGAAAGCAGATGCGGCGCAAACCACAGAGTTCGCAGTCCCCATGGCCGTCATCACGCATGAACATCGATCTCCGATCCGCCCCGAAAATGACCTGAATCAGTTTTTGGCGCTTGACACCTACGTACGCTCATCGAATGGCAACCCCTAGTGAATTGGTGATTTCCCGCCCCGGACCCGCAGCCCGCGCCGGCCGAACCCGCGATTCGGCCGAAGAAAATCTGATTTCCCGATTGGCGCATGTGGTTCCATCGGCCGAGATAGCGCTCAGCTTACCTCTGATCGGTTCGATCGTCGCGCTGAAACGCGAGCGCAATGCCGTCGTCGTGGCCCACAACTACCAATCCCCGCTGATCACCGCGGGAATTGCCGATTTCGTCGGCGATTCCCTCGCAATGGCCCGGTATGCGGCCCGCTGCGATGCGCCAGTCATCGTCGTCTGCGGGGTCGAGTTCATGGCGGAGACCGCCAAATTGCTCTGCCCGGACAAGACCGTCCTGCTGCCGAACCTGCAAGCAGGCTGTTCGCTCGCCGCGTCGATTTCGCCGCAGGATATTCGCAATCTGCGCGAACGCCATCCGGGGACACCCGTAGTCGCCTACGTAAACACATCGGCCGCGGTGAAGGCTGAGGTCGATATCTGCTGCACGTCGGCCAATGCGGTGTCCGTCGCGCGCTCGTTGCGGGCGCACAAGATCATCATGGTTCCGGATCAGCATCTGGCGGGCTACGTCGCGGCGTGCACCGGCCTCGAGATCGTGAGTTCCCAGGGTCAATGCGAGGTGCATGTCAAGTACTCGGGCGTCGACATCGACGACTACCGCGCCACGACCGGCGCCGTCGTGCTCGCACACCCCGAATGCACGCGCGACGTGCAACAGCGCGCGGACTTCGTCGGCTCCACGTCGGCGATGGCGGATTACCTGAGCGAGCGACGCCCCCGGCGCGTGCTGCTGCTGACCGAGTGTTCGATGGCCGACAACGTCGCGATGCTTCATCCGGAAATCGAATTTCTCAAGCCATGCAATCTATGCAGCTACATGAAATCGATCACGCTGAACAACGTCGAGCTGGTACTGCAGGACGGCTCCAATGAAATCATGATAGATCCGGCGACCGCCGCGCGTGCGCGGCGCCCGATCGAGCGCATGCTCGCGCTTTGAGGCCCGCGACACCATCGCATCATGGAATCCATGGATACTGAAATCCTCGTCATCGGCGCCGGCGCCGCCGGTCTGAGCGCCGCGCTCAACGCGGCGCCCCGAAGAGTATTGCTGCTCGCGCCGGAAGGTCCCGAAGCTTCGAGCACGGAGTTGGCGAAAGGCGGCATCGCGGCGCCGGTCGGGCAGGGCGATTCGGTCGCGCTGCATGCCGCCGATACGCTGCGCGCGGCCGATCATTCGGGCTCGGAGTCGATGACCGACGCGATCATCGGCGCCGCGGTCGAGGCGATCGATTTTCTCGAACGTGCCGGCATGCGCTTCGACGCCTGCGGCGACGGCCCGGGTCCGGATCTTCATCTGGAAGCGGGACACTCGATGCCGCGCGTGTTGCACGCCGACGGCGATCGGACCGGTGCCGCGATCCAAAAAGCGCTGTTCGCGCAGGCCGGCGCGAGCGCGCACATCACGGTGTGCCGCGACCTGCATGCGATTGCGCTGCACGGCGGCTCGGACGGCGTCACCGGCATCACGGCCCTGCGCAACGGCGGGCCGACGGTCGTGATTCACGCCGCGGAGACGGTGCTCGCGACCGGCGGGGTCGGCCAACTGTTTGCCGCGACGACGAACCCGCGCCACGCCGCCGGCGACGGCTTGGCGATGGCGCTCGGCGCGCGCGCGGATGTCGCCGGCCTGGAATTCGTGCAATTTCATCCGACCGCTCTGCAATGCGGGCTCGACCCCTTGCCCTTATTGACCGAAGCGCTGCGTGGAGCAGGCGCCCGGCTGACCGCCAACGGCGTGCGCTTCATGCGCAACGTGGATCCGCGCGGCGATCTCGCACCGCGCGATATCGTCGCCCGCGCCGTATGGGAGGAGCAGCACCGCGGCCATGCGGTACTGTTGGACGCGACCGCCATTTTCGGCAGCGAGCGGCGACACGGCTTTCCGGCCGCGCTCGCCGCCTGCGTCGTGCAGGGCCTCGATCCCGCGCACGCGCCGGTCCCGGTCACCTGCGCCGCCCACTTCCACATGGGCGGTATCGTGATAACCGCCGAGGGCCGAACCAGCCTTCCGGGCTTGTGGGCGGCAGGCGAAGCCGCGTTTACCGGCCTGCACGGAGCGAACCGCCTCGCGAGCAACTCACTGCTCGAAGCCGTCGTGATCGGCGCCGCCGCCGGCAAGGCGCTGCGCGCACAGAAGCTGCGCGCGCGAACGCGCAACGCGCACGCGGCCGTGCACCAGGCGGCACCGCTCGATCCGGGGCGCATCGAATGGCGGCGCTTGCGTGAACTCATGTGGACGGTCATGGGTCCGGTGCGCAGCGGCCCGGATCTCGCGGCCGCGCTCGGCATCTTGCGCGGCGCGCGCCGGCGCCTCGATGCCGCCGACATCATCTTGCGCCAGCGCCACGCACTCGCCGAAGCCATGATCGCGGCGGCGCTCGCGCGCGAGGAGAGCCGCGGCGCGCATTGGCGCAGCGATTTTGCGGTCCGCAATCGCCGGCTCGACGGCGCGGGCGCACTGCGCGCCACTCACGCCGCTTAAGCGGACGCAGCGCCGGGCCGGTATAATGCCGTCCCGTCTGCCGCTCGCTTCCCCTGGTGAACATGCTCGACCTCAAGAAGATCATTGCCGCCGCTCCGGACTTTCCGCGCCCCGGGATTCTATTTCGCGACATCGCACCACTGCTGCGCAATCACTTTGGCGCCGCGCTCGATGCGCTCGACGGCCTGATGAGCGCCGATCAGTGGGACCGCGTCGATGCCGTGGCGGGCATCGAATCCCGCGGATTCATTTTGGGCGCGGCCTTGGCGGCGCGCCGCGGCAAAGGCTTCGTGCTGGTGCGCAAGCAGGGGAAGCTCCCGCCGCCGGTCATCGACCTCTCATACGACCTCGAGTACGGATCCGGCATACTCGAGATTCAGCCCGGACACGGAACCTTGTTGTTGATCGACGACGTCCTCGCGACCGGCGGTACGATGAAGGCCGCGGCGGATTTATGCATACGCGCGGGCTATCGGGTCGAGGCGCTCGCAGTCTTGATCGATTTGCGCATGGCGCCTGACTTTGCGTGGCGCGATTTGCGCCCGCGCGCCGCGGTTGTCTACTAATCCGGGCACGGCAATGGGCCTATTGCCACGTACCCTCGTCGTCATGGCACTGCCGGCCGAATCGAACGGTGTTTTCGAGGAGGCCGGGGTTCCCGTGCTCTATAGCGGCGTCGGCAAAGTCAATGCCGCGCGCGCGCTGACGCGCGAACTCGCCCGCTATGCGCACGCGCGCGAGCCGCTGCCGACCGTCGTCAATTTCGGCTCGGCCGGCAGCCGCCGCCACGAGACCGGCGCCTTTTATGCCTGTCACCGCTTCGTCCAGCGCGACATGGACGTGAGCGGCCTAGGCTTCGCATTCGGCGTCACGCCGTACGAGGACGTGCCGGCCTGTTTGGAGTTCGAGCCGCTGTTCGCGCACCTGCCGCCAGCCGTTTGCGGCAGCGGCGACTCGTTCGCGATGGCTGCGGCGCGCGTCGACTGCGGCGTACTCGACATGGAGGCGTATGCCTTGGCGAAGGTCTGCTGGTTCGAGCGCGCGCACTTCGGCTGCGTCAAATACGTGACCGACGCAGCGGACCATGCCGCGGCCGACGCCTGGCAGAACAACGTCCACAGGGCGGCAGAGGAATTCTTGCGCCTGTACCGCGAACTGCAGAGCGGTCAGAGCGCGGCAACCTCGACCAAACAGTCGTAAAACGTCGGCGCACGGCCGATATCGGTCAGGCGTTGGCTGGTCAGTTCATTCGTGTTCGTGCCGGCCACGCCGAATTTGCGCCACCAGACGCCGAGCCCGACGACGACGCCCGGGCGCGCGCGGTCGGTGATGCTCACGCGGCAGCGGTATTCGCCGCGGTCGTTGAACGTGCGCACGATCACGCCGTCCCGCAGCCCGCGTGCCTCTGCGTCCTGCGGATGAATTTCGAGCAGCGGTTCGCCCTCGATGCTGCGCAGGCTGCGCACGTTGACGAACGTCGAATTGAGGAAATGCCGCGCCGGCGGCGAGATCATCGCGAGCGGATAGCGCTGCGCGAGCTCGGGCGCGGACTGGCGTGATTCATACGGCGCAACGAAATCGGCGACCCCGAGGCCCGCCGGCGCGAACGGCGCGCGGCCGTTCGGCGTCGGAAAGCCTCCCGCTGCGAACGGCGCCTGCGGCAGCGCCAACCGCACCCAGCCTTCGCGGCGCAAGCGCGGGAATTCGACGTGGCTGCCGAAAGCCTGCGCGCCGATCGTCACGTCGTCGTCGCGAAAGCAAGGCTCGGTAAAGCCCATGCGCGCCGCGAGCTCGCGGAAAACCGCGGTATTCGGGCGCGTCTCGCCGAGCGGCGCGATCGCCGGCTCGTTGACCAAGACGTAGGTGTGCCCGTAGCTCGAATGCACGTCGAAATGTTCGAGCTGCGTGGTCGCCGGCAGCACGATATCCGCATAGTCCGCGCTATCGGTCTGAAATTGTTCGAGCACGACCGTGAACAGGTCCTCGCGCGCAAAGCCGGCGGCGACCTTGGTCGATTGCGGCGCGACGGCGACGGGATTGCTGTTGTAGACGATCAGCGCCTCGATGCGCGGGCCGAAATCGGCCGACGACGGGCGCAACAGATCATCGCCGATCGTGCTCATGTTGATGACGCGCGGCCGCGGCGTCGGCATCAAATCGGGCCTCTCCAGCGCGGCGTGCTCGATCGGCGCGAAGCCCGACGAGGACAGCAGCAGACCGCCCGCCGGATCGCGCCACGCGCCGATGAGGCACGGAAGCGCGGCAATCAGCCGCACCGCGCTGCCGCCGCCGTGGACACGCTGCATGCCGTAGTTCAGACGGATCGCGGCGGGGCGGATCGTCGCATAATCGCGCGCAAGCCCGCGCACCTCGTCGGCGCCGATGCCGCAGACCGCAGCGGTGCGCTCCGCCGTCCATGCGCCCGCGCGTTCGCGCAAGCGCGGCCAATCGTCCGTGTAGCGTTCGATGTAGTCCAGGTCCAGCCAATCGTGCTCGATCAACTGGTGAATCAAACCGAGCGCGAGCGCGCCGTCGGTGCCTGGAAGGAGCGCGATGTGCTGATGACACTTGTCCGCGGTCTCCGTGCGTCGCGGATCGATGCAAACGAGCTTCGCGCCGTTGCGCTTCGCGGCTTGCGCAAAGCTCCAGAAATGCAGGTTCGAGGCGATGCTGTTGCTGCCCCAGATCAGGATCAGCTTGCTGTCCCGATAATGCTCGACATGCATGCCGACGCGGCTTCCGTAGGTCGCGTTCAGTGCGGCGCCCCCGGCGCTCGCGCAAATCGTGCGGTCGAGCAGCGACGCGCCGAGGCGATGGAAAAACCGCGCGGACATCGAATCGCCTTGCACGCGTCCCATCGTGCCGGCATAGCTATACGGCAGAATCGCCTGCGGGTCGCGCGCGGCGATATCGCGCAGCCGCGCGGTGATCTGGGCGAGCGCCTCGTTCCAGCCGATTTTCGCGAATTGGCCACTGCCCTTCGGCCCGACCCGCCGCAACGGATGCAGGAGGCGGTCCGGATGATAGGTGCGCTCGGTGTAGCGCGCGACTTTCGTGCATAGCGCGCCGTGGGTCGGCGGATGGTCCGGATCTCCCTGTACGCGCACCGCGACGCCGTCTTCGACGCTGACGAGCATCGCGCAAGTATCCGGGCAGTCGTGCGGGCAGGCGGCGTGGACGGTTTTCTGGGCGATCATGGCGCGGGTGCGGCCGGCAGTTTCTGAGCCGCCAGAATACCACCCGCAAGCCATCGCGCATAATGGCTACGATTCGCCGCGGGCGAATTCGGCAGCCGGTCGTACTATGTGCTGCCGGCGCGCGCCGTCAAGCGCCGGAACAGGATCGCCGCAATCAGCGCAATCGCGGCCGCGTAGCCGAAGGGCCAGCGCGGACCCAGGGTCCACAGCGCACCCGCGATCAGCGACGCGGGCAGATAGCAAATCCCCGTGACGAAATTGTACACACCGATCGCGGTTGCACGCCGCCGCGCTTCTACATCGGCGATATATGCCTTGCTCTGCGCTTCGTCGATCGAAAAGAAGACGCCGTATAACGCAAATAAGGCAACGATCTGCCAGCGCGCGCTTGCGAACGCGAACCCCGCGCTGATCAGCGCGTAGATCAAATATGAAGCCAGCAGTACGGTCGGGCGGCCGAAGCGGTCGCCCCATTTGCCGATGATCCGCGCGGCGACGACGAAGGCGCCGTTGCACAGCGCATAGAGGAGTACGACCGAGCGGACGGAAAAGCCGAGATCATAGGCGCGCAAGAGCAAAAAGCCGAAGCTGAAATAGCCGAGGGAAAAAAGCGCGGCCGCGAGAAGGTAACGTTTGAACGCCGGGGTAAGCGTATGCCACGCCGCCAAGAACGGCATCTGCTCGCGCCGCTCCCCCGGCCGCTCCTTGATGAAGCGGAATACGACGAGGCTTGCGAGCGCCGGCACGAGTGCGACCCAGAACAAGATTTTAAAGCCCGCCGCCGTCGCTCCGGACAGCGACAACAATCCGTACCCTGCGAGCGGCCCCAGGACCGCGCCCGCCGTGTCGAGCGCCTTGTGCACCCCGAGCGAATAGCCGCGCACGTCCTTGGCCGCGAGCGACGTCAGCCACGCATCGCGCGGCGGCCCGCGGAAGCTCTTACCCAAGCGCTCCGTGATCCGAAAGCCGCCGAAGGCGGCGGCCGAGTTCGCAAGCGGAAGGATGAGCTTTGCGAGCGTCGAGAACGCATAGCCCGCGAACGCCAGCGGCTTGCGCATGCCGGTGTGATCCGACGACCAACCCGCGACATAATCCAGCGAGCATGCCGAAAAATCGGCAAAACCTTCGATGAGCCCCAAGAGCCTCGCGGAGCCTCCCGCGACCGTCGTGAAGGCGATCGCGAACACGCCGAAAATCATCTCCGAGCTCAGATCGGTCAGGAAGCTGACGAATCCCAGCTTGAGTACATCGGGGTGAATTTTTCGAACCGAATTCATATGGCGCAGGCCCGTCAGTTGAATCATTGTGGTTAAATCCACTCAAACCGGCAAGGTGCCGCGCTCCCCGCGGGAAGCCGGAATGCCCCCATCCGCGGATCGAAGGATTACTCATGAAAAAACTCAGACACGAGGCGGAGTTGTTCAAAGCCGCGTTGCTCGCCGGCGTCCAATATGCAGAGAGCCGCGGGGCGGTCGAGTTCGAGGCCACCGATTCGGCAAGCGACAAGGCACTGTACGTCTATAGGCTGCTGGTGCACGACAAGATCATTGCGCCGATGCCGGAAGATCAAGTCGGCGAGAAGACGATTCGACACCGGCTCGCAACCTGGCACGCGAATCAATTGCCGCATGGCCATCCGCTGTTGGACTAGGATGACCTGCGCCACACGCTCGCGAGCCACGGCTGTCGTTCGCGCGGTAGTCCGGCGGGCCGATAGTAGTGCTCGAGTTCCTTGAAGCCGGCAGCGGACAGGTAACGCCGCCAAGCGGCGAGGTCGTGGTACGCGCCGTAGCGCTCGCCGTTCCAGCCCTCTTCGTTGCGCCCGTGCGGGTTCGAGCTGAATAGCACGCCGCCGGGCTTCAGCGCGGCGTGCAGCTGCCGCAGTACGCGCGGCAACTCCTGCGTCGGGACATGAAACAAGGACGCGTTCGCGAAGATGCCGTCGAAGTTCCCGCCGGGGAGGTCTAAAGCCAGGAAGTCCTGGTGCCAGACTTCGCACCCCGTGTCGGCGCGGGCCATCGCGGCAAACGCGGCGCTGCCGTCGAGGCCGATCGGGCTGTGACCGAGCGACATGAGGGCTTTGAGATCGCGCCCCGGTCCGCAGCCGAAATCGAGCACCGTGAAGGGCGGGTTTCCTTCGATATGGCGCAAGAGCGCCGCGATGTTCTGGCTGACGTCGTGATCGCGCGTGCCGGTGCGGAACTGCTCCGCGCGCTGTTCGTAGTGCGCGAGGGTGCGCGCGCTGAGCGCGTGCGCAGCGGACGGTGCCTGGGGTTTACGGTCATTCACGATGGTTCCTGGGATTTCTCGTCCGGCGCCCACGGCGTTGATGGCTCAGCTTATCAATTTCCCTACATCGAGACGGCGGTAAGATCCAGGAGATGTTCTTGGCGGCGCCGCTAGAGAACGCGCGGCCGATGCGTTAGGCTTGGCGCCGGGCTGTTGTGGCGGTGGATCGACAAAAAATGCACCTTTTCCGGCTTCCCGGCGACATCGCCATCGATCGACCGGCCTTCAGGCTTTTTCTCGCGATCACGACGATGTTGACCGTCGGTGCGCTGGCGTCGACGCCGATGTGGTTGCTGCGGCGTTAATTTGGCATATGCCGCGGCCGTGAGCATCCAAAGCATCATGACGGCCCGCGTGGTCACCGTCGAAATGGATGATCGTTTGGCGATCGTCAAGGACATATTCGACTCCACGCAATTCCACCACGTATTGGTGCTCGACGAGAAGGGG
>DAIDVO010000059.1 GCA_027456085.1 Steroidobacteraceae bacterium
GCGAGATCCCCACGCGCAGCTCCTCGCGAATGCGCTCGTAAATCAGGATGTTCGCGTCGACCGCCATGCCGACGGTCAAGACCACCGCGGCGATTCCGGGCAAGGTGAGCGCCGCGCCGACGAGCGACAACAGCGCGGTCAGGAGCACGACGTTCGCCAGCAGCACGAGGTCGGCGATCAGGCCGAACACCTTGTAGTACACCGCCATGAAGACGAATGCGCCGAGCATGCCGAACACCATCGCATGCATGCCTTTGTCGATGTTGTCCTGTCCCAGACTCGGGCCGATCGCGCGCTCCTCGACCTCCGACAGCGGCGCGGCCAGCCCGCCGGCGCGCAGCAACAGCGCAAGTTCCCGCCCCTCGATGGGATTGACGCCGGTGATCTGGAAATTATTGCTGAACACGCCGCGGATGGACGCGCGGTTGATGACCTCTTCGGTCTTGTGTTCGACCTCGACGCCGGCGGCGTTCTTGTCGCGGGAGCGGTCGATGAACACCACCGCCATCAGGTGGCCGATGTTCTCCTCGGTGTTGCGCAGCATTTTCTCCGCGCCGTTGCTGTCCAAGGACACCGAGACCGCGGGGCCGTCCTGCGTATTCGGCTGGAAGGATGCGTCGGTGAGCTGATCTCCGGTGACGACGACGTCGCGCTTCAACAATACCGGCTGCTTGTCGCGCGTGTAGTAGAGCTTCGCGCCGAGCGGCACCTGACCGGTGCGCGCCGCTTCGTACGGATTGTCCGTCTCGTCGACCATGCGGAATTCGAGCGTCGCGGTCTTGCCGAGGATCTTCTTCACCTCGGCCGAGTTCTGCAGGCCAGGCAGCTGGATCGCGATTTGATCGGCGCCCTGACGCGCGACCTGCGGCTCGGAGACCGCGAGCTCCGGACTGTTGAGCCGATTGCGCAGGATGATGATGTTCTGCTGAACGGCATAGTCCTCGCGCTGTTTGATCTGCGCGGGGGTCAGCGTCAGCTCGAGCGCCGGCGCTCCACCGACGGTCGTGTCGTTCAGGCTCAGGTTGCGGTTGTCGCTGTCGATCGCCTGCTTGCCCTTCGCGAAGCCGTCCGCGTCGCGAAACAGCACGGTCACGCGGTTTTCGGGGTAATCGACGCGCACGTCCTGGTAGGACACGTGGGCGTTGCGCAGCGACGCGCGGAAATCCTGCTCGTAATGATCCAATTGCTGCTTCACCGCGGCCTGCACGTCGACCTGGTAGGCGAGATAGACGCCGCCGCGCAGGTCGAGCCCGAGTTTCAGTGGAGTCAGGCCGAGATTGCGCATCCACTCGGGCACCCGCGAGGCCTCGGAAAGCGCGATCGTGTATTGATTCGGCAGCGCCGCGGCGATCAGGCCGCGCGCCTTGAGCTGATCCTGTTTGGTCGCGAACCGCAGCGTCAGGCGCCCCTGTTCGATGAACGCGCCGGTCGGCGCGTCACCCTTGTCCGCCAGAAGCTTCTCGATCGATTGGCGGTCCGCGGCGCCGACCGCCGACTGGTCCTTCGCGAGTTGCAGGGCGCTCTCCTCGCCGAACAGATTCGGCAACGCGAGGAATATCGCGATGAGCAGTACGATCGCGACGAGCACGATCTTCCAGCGAGGATACGAAGTCATGCGTTCTTGACCGTGCCTTTTGGCAAGACCTGGGAGACTTGGAATTTTTGCAGTTTGACGTTCACGCCGGCGGCGATCTCCAGCGTGAGGAACTGTTCGCCGACTTCCACGATCTTGCCGAGCACGCCGCCGGTGGTCGCCACTTCGTCGCCGGCCGCGATCTTGGACAGCATTTCCTTCTGTTCCTTGGCGCGCTTGTTCTGCGGCCGGATGAGCAGCACGTAGAAGACCACGAGCAGCAGAACGGGCAGCATCAGCGCGCCGATGATGCTCTGGCCCCCGCTGGATCCGATCGATTGCGCGTAGGCTGATTTAATGAAGAAATCCATAGTGTTGCACTCACTTTTGGCGGTTTCGATAGCGCCGGAAGGCCCGGCATTATACCGAAACTGCCGGCCATTTCTTGCAATCGCGCTGCGCCATCAGCGGTCCGGCCCCGGCCCCCCGGCCCGCCGGCGCAGCGCCGCGTAGAACTCGGCCGCATACCCCTTGAGCCGCCCGCCGTCGATCGCCGCGCGGATCTCGCGCATCAGGCGCTGATAGAAATACAGGTTATGGATCGTGTTGAGGCGCGCGCCCAGGATTTCGTTGCATCTGTCGAGATGCCGCAGATAGCCGCGCGTGTAATTGCGGCAGGTATAGCAGCCGCAGCCGCTCTCGACCGGATCGGTGTCCATGCGGTGCGCAGCGTTGCGGATGTTGACCACGCCTGCGCGCGTGAACAAATGCCCATTGCGCGCATGCCGCGTCGGCATAACGCAATCGAACATGTCGATGCCGCGCACAACCGCCTCGAGAATATCCTCGGGCCGTCCGACGCCCATCAAATACCGCGGCTTGTGCCGCGGCATCAGCCCGGTCACGCGCTCGAGCACCGATTCCCGCTCGGCCTGCGTCTCGCCGACCGCGAGCCCGCCGACGGCGAGCCCCGCAAAGCCGATGTCCTCGAGAGCGGCCAAGGAGGCAATTCTCAGGTCCGGGTGGACTCCGCCCTGAACGATGCCGAACAGGGTGCCGGGCGGCTCGTCGCGGTAATACTCGCCGCAGCCGCGCTTCGCCCAGCGCATCGACAATTCCATCGACGCGCGCGCCTCGGCCTCGGTCGCGGGGTAGGGGGTGCATTCGTCGAAACTCATCGCGATGTCCGATCGCAGCACGCGCTGGATGCGCATCGATTCTTCGGGGGAGAGGAACACGCTCGCGCCGTCCACCGGAGAACGGAAGCGCGCGCCTTCCTCCGTGATCTTGCGCATATCCGCGAGGCTCCACACCTGGAAACCGCCGGAATCGGTCAATATCGGCTTCGACCAATGCATGAACCGGTGCAAGCCGTCGTGCGCGGCGATCACGTCGAGTCCCGGCCGCAAGAAAAGGTGGAAGGTGTTGCCGAGCACGATCTCGACGCCGATCGATTCCAGCTCCTCCGGCGTCATCGCCTTGACCGTGCCGTAGGTTCCGACCGGCATGAACGCCGGCGTCTCCACGGCGCCGCGCGCGCACTCGAGGCGGCCGCGGCGCGCGGCGCCGTCCTCGGCGAGCAGCGCAAAGCGCATGCGCTCAAGCCTGCTCACGCGCTCTCCGGCGCAGGCGCGGGCGGCGTCATGAACATCGCATCGCCGTAGCTGAAGAATCGGTATTTCTCGCGTACCGCGTGCGCGTAGGCGGCGAGCAGGGTTTCGCGGCCGACGAACGCGCCGCAAAGCATCAACAACGTCGATTCCGGCAGGTGAAAATTCGTGACGATCGCGTCGACCGCGCGGAACCGGGGCCCGGTGCGGATGAATATGCGGGTCTCGCCGCGCAACGGCCGCAAACGCCCGCAGCTCGCCGCGGTTTCGAGCGCGCGCACGACGGTAGTGCCAACGGCGATCACGCGCCCGCCGGCGGCGCGCGCCGCCTCGATCGAGGCGCAAACCGCGGCGGGCACCTCCATATATTCGGCATGCATCACGTGCGCCTCGATCTCGTCGCTGCGCACCGGTGCAAATGTGCCCGCGCCGACATGCAGCGTGATGAACGCGTGTTTCATGCCGCGCTTCGCGATTGCGGCGAAGATCGATTGGTCGAAGTGCAATCCGGCCGGCGGCGCCGCGACCGCACCCGGTGCGCGCGCGAAAACCGTCTGATACCGCTCCCGGTCGGCGGCGCCGGCCGCGCGCGCAATGTACGGCGGCAGCGGCATCGTGCCGTAAGATTCGAAAAACGACAGGACGTCGCCGGAGAATTCCAGCCGGAAAAAATCCCCGGCCCGCTCCAGCATGCGCGCCCTATACCCGCCGGCGAGCATGATCGCGCCCTGCGGCCGCAGCGTTTTGCTCGAACGCGCGTGCACGAGCGCGACCCGCGGGCCTTCGATGCGCTCCAACAGGATTTCGATCCGGCCGCCGCTCGATTTTTTTCCGAATGCGCGCGCCGGGATCACTCGGGTATCGTTGAACACCAGCAAATCCGCGTCGCGCAGCAGTGCCGGCAGATCGCGGAACGAGAGGTCCCGAATCTCCGCGCTCGCGCCGTCGAGCGCCAACAGGCGGCGCGCCGAGCGCACCGCGGCAGGCTCTTGAGCGATCAGTTCCCGGGGAAGTTCGAAGTGAAAATCGGCGCGGCGCATGGCGGCCGCAATACTATCAAGAGCGCCGATCGCATATACTGCCGCGATTGGCTCGCCCGGATGGCGGAACTGGTAGACGCGCCGGACTCAAAATCCGGTGATGGTGACATCGTGTGGGTTCGATTCCCTCTCCGGGCACCAGTAGATTACTTTATGGACGACCTGTGAAATTCTGCAGCCACTGCGGCTCGGCCGTCGTTTCCAAAGTTCCCGACGGGGACAAGCTGCCGCGCTTCGTCTGCACCGGTTGCGGGATGATTCATTATCGGAATCCGCTGCTCGTGCTGGGCTGCGTGCCCGAGTGGGAAGGCAGGATCCTCCTCTGCCGCCGCGCGATCGAACCGCGTTTAGGCTACTGGACCGTGCCCGCGGGTTTCATGGAGATCGGCGAAACGATGCAGCATGCCGCGCAGCGCGAGTGCCTCGAGGAGGCGCTCGCCGACGTCGACATAGGCTCGCTGCTCGCGGTCGTGAGCGTGACCCATGCCGCGCAGGTGCACGTCATGTTCCGCGCTAAAATGCTGCGACCGGGGTTCGGCGCCGGCGATGAAACCCTGGAGGCCGGACTTTATGCGCAAGGCGAGATCCCCTGGCCCGAGCTTGCGTTCCCGAGCGTGGAATTCGCGCTGCGCCGGTATTTCGCCGACCGCGCCGCAGGCCGGGAGGACCACCATTTCATCGAGTTGGCCCGTCCGTTCGTGAAGTGAGCCGCACGACGGTCCCGCCCCTGCGGGTCTGTGGCAGAATAGACCTTCAACCGCTCGACAATCAAAAGGGTATGCCATGGCCTTTGTGGTCACCGAAAGCTGCATCAAGTGTAAATATACGGATTGTGTCGAAGTCTGCCCGGTCGATTGCTTCCACGTCGGCCCGAATTTCCTCGTCATCGATCCGGAAGAGTGCATCGATTGCACGCTGTGCGAGCCGGAATGCCCGGTCGAGGCGATTTTTTCCGAAGAGGACATCCCCGCAGGCCAGGAGAGCTTCAAGGAATTGAACGCCCAGCTCGCGAAGAAGTGGCCCGTCATCAGCGAGAAGATCGCGGCTCCGGCCGACGCCAAGCAATGGGAAGGTGTGGCCGAAAAGCTCAAATTACTGCAGCGCTGAACCCCGCGCATGCGCCACCCTGCGGTGCGCCCCGGCCCCCGGGGGGGGGTCGCCGGGCTCAGCGGTCGGCGGCCTGCAAGGCCTGAATTTCCTGGACCAGCTCGCGCGGCGGCAAATAGCCGTCGATGTATCGGCCGGACGCGGTCACGATCGCCGGCGTGCCGCGCACTCCAATCGCCTGGCCGAGCGCGTATTCGCGCGCGACGGGGTTCGGCGTGCAGATCTTGGAGACATCCATCGTGCCGCCCGCCTTCGCGTAGGTCAGCGCCGCCTTGCGGTCCGGCGCACACCACACGGCCTCGGCCTTGAGCCAACTGAGCGTGCCCGGGCCCGTGCGCGGATAGAACATGTAGCGGACGCGAACGCCGAGCCGGTTGATCTCGGCCATCTCGCTGTGCAGCTTGCGGCAATACGGGCAATCGACGTCGGTGAATACCGTGATCGTAAAGCGCGGATTCGGCGGCGAGTAGATCAACATCTCGGACTCGGGCACCGCATCGATCAGCGCCGCGCGCGCCGCCGTCCGGCGCGCTTGCGTGAGGTTGCGGCGGGAATGCATGTCGTAGATGTTCCCGTCGATGAAGAACCTGCCGTCCGCGGTCAGATAGCTGATGTCCGCGCCCTGCATGAATTGATAGATTCCCGGAATCGGCGACGGCGACAAATCGCCGAGCTTGGATCCCGGCGGCAACAATTTCAGCAGCGCGGCGCGCGGATCCTTCGCCCCTTGCGCATGCGCGATTCCGCCGCCGAAGCCTGAGGCCAGCGCGACCGCCATCAGCACCGCGGCGAATTTCTGCAGCATGCAAGGCTCCACGCGAGCGACTCGAGGGTTCGACTCCGCGCTGCCGCAGAGGTTCCGCCGAGGATACCAGACGGGCGTATGGCGCTAGCCGCGCGGATGATGCTGGGAATGAAGTTCCTTCAACCGTTCGCGCGCGACGTGCGTATAGATCTGCGTGGTCGACAAGTCGCTGTGCCCGAGCAGCATCTGCACGACGCGCAAGTCCGCGCCGTGGTTCAGCAAATGCGTGGCGAACGCGTGCCGCAAAGTGTGCGGCGAGAGCTCCTTGGCGACGCCGGCCTTCTTCGAATAGCGCTTGATGATGTGCCAGAACGCCTGCCGCGTCATGCGGTCGCCGCGGCGCGTCGGAAACAGATAATCCGTCTGGCGCTCGAGCAGGATTTCCACGCGCGGGCCCTGCATGAACAGCTGCAGCCAGCCGACAGCGTCTTCGCCGAGCGGTATGAGCCGTTCGCGGTTGCCCTTGCCGAGGACGCGCATCACGCCCTGGTTCAGGTTGACCTGGCTGTGCTTCAGGCTCACGAGCTCCGAAACCCGCAGGCCGGTCGCGTACAGGCCTTCGAGCATCGTGCGATCGCGATGGCCGAGGGGGTCCGAGACCGTCGGCGCCTCGAGCAACGCATCGACCTCGGCCTCGCTCAAGGATTTCGGCAGCGAGCGGCCGATTTTCGGCATCGCGATCTGCGCGGTCGGATCGGCCGCGACCAGGCCCTCCCGCAGCATGAATCGATAGAACCGGCGGAAGCTCGACAATTGCCTCGCCGTCGAACGCGGCCGCGAACCGCCCTCGACGCGCGCGGCGATGAATCCCAGCAAGTCGATGCGCGTCGCCTTCAGGAGCGCGCTGTCGCGTCCCTCGAGCCAGCGCCCGAGCGCGGTCAAGTCGGCCCTGTAAGCCGCGAGCGTGTTCGCCGACAGCCCGCGCTCCGTCCAGACCGCCTCCAGGAAGCGCTGCAAGGCCGGGTCCGCCGCCTCGCGCTCCGGCAGTACCGCCTTGCCGGCGGTGCGTGTATAAACCGTGCGTTTGAGGGCAGTCGCCATAAGTTCCTGGGTCGTTAACACCGCCCGAAATGCGTTCGCAATGCGGTACGACGGGCAGTATGAGTGCGCTGATCCTGGCTCGACGTGACCCGAATCACAGTAACTGCAACTATTAACATAAGGAGAACCAGATCACAGAACAAACGCGGGAAAAGCGCCGTGGGGTGCGCGGGGGCCTGTATTCGGTCTATTGCGCGGCGGTGTTCACGCTGCTTGCGAGCGCGGTGCTCACGGTCAATTTGTTCCTGCCGGGCTTGCGCGCGCGCCGGCGCGTGGCCGGCGGCTTTGCGCGCGCATTCCTGCGCGCGGCGGGCATCCCGTTTTCGGTGCACGGCGCCGAGCGCCTGCCGCGCGAGCCCTGCGTCGTCGTCGCAAACCATGCGAGCTATCTCGACGGCATCGTCGCAATCGCGGCCCTGCCGCCGGATTTCGCGTTCGTGATCAAGAGCGAGATGGTGCGGGTGCCGCTCGCCTCGCTGCTGCTGCGCCGTTTGGGCTCGGAATTCGTCGAGCGCTACGACGTCAAGCGCGGCGCAACCGATGCGCGCCGCATGCTCAAGCGGGCGGCCCGCGGACAATCACTCGTGTTCTTTCCGGAAGGGACGTTCGACGAAATGCGCCAAATCGGCAAATTCATGCGCGGCGCGTTCGCGACGGCCGCGCGCACCGGGATGCCGGTCGTCGCGATCGCGATTCACGGCACGCGCGACGTGCTGCCGTCCGGCACCGTGCGCATCCGGCGCCGCCCGATCAAGGTCGAAGTTCTCGAGGTGCTGCGCGGCGCCGACGCCCGCGGCCGCAGCCGCGAGCTGATCGGCCGAGCGGTCGGCGAACCGCTCGCGTAGCGGCCCGCCGGCGCCGAAGCCTTGGCGCGAGCGGTTGGCGGCGGAGGTATACTGACGCCGAAAATCGCCAACCAGAAAGGAACCCCGCCGATGGCTTCAACCCCGATTCTGATTCTCGCCGCGCAACGGACTCCTTTTGGCGCCTTCCAAGGCGTGCTCGCACCGCTCACGGCGCCGCAACTCGGCGCGTGCGCGATTCGCGGCGCGGTCGGCGCCTCCGGCATCGCCGTCGCCGCGATCGACGAAGTCATCATGGGCTGCGTGCTGGCGGCGGGTTTGGGCCAGGCGCCGGCGCGCCAAGCCGCGATCGGCGCCGCGGTACCCGCCGGCACGCCGGCGACGACGTTGAACAAGATGTTCGGTTCGGGCATGCGCGCCGTGATGATGGGCGCCGATCAGATCGCGGCCGGATCCGCCGGGATCGTCGTCGCCGGCGGGCTCGAATCGATGACCAATGCGCCGTATCTGCTGCCGAAGGCGCGTGCCGGCTACCGCATGGGCCACCAGGAAGTGCTCGATCACATGTTCTACGACGGCCTGCAAAGTCCGTGGGACGGGAAGCTGATGGGCGTATTCGCGGAAGCCACCGCGGAAAAATACGGCTTCACGCGCAAGCAACAAGACGACTTCGCCGCCGAATCGGCGCGCCGCGCGCAAGGTGCGGTCACGAACGGTTTGTTCAAGCCCGAGATCACGCCGGTCACCGCGAAGGGCCGCAAGGGCGATCTCCTGATCGCCGACGACGAAACGCCTCATAACCTCGAAATCGCAAAGATTCCGTCGTTGAAGCCGGCCTTCAAGAAAGACGGGACCGTGACCGCCGCGAGTTCCTCGGGCATCGCCGACGGCGCGGCCGCGATCGTATTGAGTTCCGAGGCTGCGGCGGGCGGCCTCGAGCCGCTTGCGCGCATCGTCGGCCACGCGAGCTTCGCGCGCGAACCCGAATGGTTCACGCTCGCTCCGATTGGTGCGATCGCGAAGCTGCTCGCGCGCATTTCCTGGAAAGCGGACGACGTCGATCTGTACGAGATCAACGAAGCCTTCGCGGTCGTCGCGATGGCCGCGGTCCGGGATCTGAAGCTCGATCCGGCGCGAGTCAACGTCAACGGCGGCGCGTGCGCGCTCGGCCATCCGATCGGCGCGACCGGGGCGCGCCTCATCACGACGCTGCTTTACGCGCTCAAGGCGCGCGGCAGGAAGCGCGGCATCGCGAGCCTTTGCATCGGCGGCGGCGAAGCAACCGCGATCGCCGTAGAACTAGTCTGAAGGTATCCATGCGATGAGCGAAAATCCGCGCGATGTCATGGAATATGAGGTTGCGATCGTGGGCGCCGGGCCCGCCGGCCTGGCCGCCGCGATTCGGCTGAAACAACTGAAGCCCGAACTTAGCGTCTGCGTGCTCGAAAAGGGCGCGAGCCTGGGTGCGCACTCCTTGTCCGGCGCCGTCAGGGAGCCGGGACCGCTCGATCGACTGATGCCGCACTGGCGCGACCATCCGCCTGCCGTGTGCGTGCCGGCCGCGCGCGATGAATTCCGTTTCATGACGCGCCGCAGGACCTTCAAGCTGATGACGCCTCCGCAGATGGCGAATCACGGCAACTTCATCGTTTCGCTCGGCCAGTTGACGCCGATCATGGGGGCGGAGGCCGAGAAGCTCGGCGTCGACGTATTCCCGGGGTTCGCGGCGGCCGAAGCGCTGTTCGACGGGCACGGCGCCGTCAAGGGCGTGCGCATCGGCGACATGGGCGTCGGAAAGTCCGGCGAGCCCGGGCCGAACTTCGCGCCGGGACCCGAGATCCACGCGAAATTGACGATATTCGCGGAAGGCTGCCGCGGCAGCGCGTCGAAACAATTGATCCGCCGCTTCGAACTGGACCAAGGCAAGTCGCCGCAGACTTATGGTTTGGGGTTCAAGGAAATGTGGCAGCTTCCCGCCGGACGCGTCGAACCCGGCCTGATCCAGCACACGCTCGGCTGGCCCTTGGACAGCCGCACCTACGGCGGCAGCTTTCTCTACCACCTGAACAACGACCGCGTGTACTTGGGCTTCGTCGTCGGCTTGGATTACGAGGATCCGCGCTTCAAGCCGTTCGAAGCGTTTCAGCAGTTCAAACATCACCCGGCGATCAAGCCGCTGCTCTGCGGCGGCGAGATCCTCGCCGCGGGCGCGCGCACGCTGATCGAGGGCGGCTATCAATCGATGCCGACGCTCGAGATGCCGGGCGCGATCCTCGCCGGCGATGCCGGCGGCACGCTCAACACGCCGAAGATCAAAGGCATTCACCAGGCGATCCGCTCCGGGATCACGGCGGCCGAACACTACGCCGAGACCGGCTCCAGCGAGGGATTCGACCGGCGCTGGCGCGCCTCGACCGGGGGGCGCGAACTTTACAAAGTGCGCAACATCCGCCCGGGATTCCGCGGCGGCCTGTGGCTGGGCCTCGCGAACGCCGCGCTGGAAACTGCGGCGATGGGAAAATCCCCGTGGACGCTCGCGAACCACGCGGATCATTCGGCGCTCAAGAAACTCGACGAGTACGCCTCGCCCGACCGCGGCTGGGGCGAACGCGACTTGCCGCCGCGGGACCGCCTCGCCTCGGTGTGCTTCGCGGCGACGGCGCACCATGAGGACCAGCCGGTTCACCTGCGCGTCGCCGACACCTCGATTTGCTCGACGCGCTGCGCGACGGAGTTCGGCAATCCATGCACGAACTTCTGTCCGGCGAACGTCTACGAGATGGTGGACGACGGCGGCGTGCGCAAGCTGCAGGTCAATTCTTCGAATTGCGTGCATTGCAAAGCCTGTGACATCAAGGAGCCTTACGCGGGCCAGATCACCTGGTGCACGCCGGAAGGCGGCTCGGGGCCGAATTACCAGGGCCTTTGACCGGCTGGTTTCGCGGTGACTGTGCAACACCAGCGGGTCGCCTCGCGTCTCGCGCGCGAGGTGGCCGGCCGCAGGCTGGAATTCGCTTCCGCGCAATTGCAGGCCGCCGAGCGCCTCGATGCGCTCGGCGCGGCGCTGCGCACGGGCTCCACGCAGCCGAAGCTCATCGATCGTATTCGCTTGTGCCGGCTTGCGCGCGGCGCGAAGCGCGCGCCGCGCGGCCTGTATCTCTGGGGAAGCGTCGGCCGCGGCAAGACCCACTTGATGGATCTGTTCTACGAGTCGATGGATTGCGTTGCGCGCGAGCGCGACCATTTCTACCTGTTGATGCGCAACGTGCATGCGGAATTGCGCAATGTGCGGGATCGCGTGCGGCCGCTCGACCTGGTCGCGGAGCGCATGGCCGCGCGCGCGCGGCTCCTCTGCCTCGACGAATTCTTCGTCTCCGACATCGCCGATGCGATGATTCTCTCCGGCCTGCTCGACGGCCTGTTCCGGCGCGGCGTGACGCTCGTGGCGACGTCCAACCAGCCGCCGCGCGAGCTGTACAAGGACGGCCTGCAGCGCCAGCGCTTCCTTCCTGCGATCGACCTGATCACGAGCCGCATGGACGTCGTGCATGTGGACGGCCCGACCGACTACCGCCTGCGCAGCCTCGAGCGGGCGCGCACTTATTTCGATTCCGCGCAGCCGGAGACCGCCGCCGAGATGGCGCGCTTGTTCGGCACGCTGTCGACGGGCGCGGCCGCGGGCCCGGTCTCGGTCGCGATCGAGGGTCGCGAGATCGCCGCTTCGAACAGCGCGCCGGGCCTCGTCTGGTTCGAGTTCCGGGAGCTCTGCGAAACTGCGCGCGGCGCGAACGACTACCTGGAGCTCGCGCACCGCTACCGCACGATTTTCGTCTCGAACGTGCCGCAATTCGGGCGCGGCGGCGACGACGGCGCGCGCCGCTTCCTGATGCTGATCGACGCGCTCTACGATCGCGGCGTCAACATCGTCATGTCCGCGGCGGCGGAGCCCGAGGCGCTCTATCCGCAGGGAAGACTTTCATTCGAATTCCGGCGTGCGGCGAGCCGGCTGATCGAGATGCAATCGCGGCAATATCTCGCCGGCGAACATCGACCATGAAGCGCCGCTTGCCCGGCCCTGGCATAATTCGCGCATGAAGACCATCGCGCAATTCGCGATCCCGTATACGCAGCTGCTCGGCGCGGACGGCGAGCCCACGGGGGAATTGCCGGCGTTCACGCGCGACCCGGAAGAGGTCTTGCGCATGTACCGTGCAATGACGCTGGTGCGCACGTTCGACGCCAAAGCGGTGAACCTGCAGCGTACCGGCCAGCTCGGCACGTACGCGCCCTGCCTCGGCCATGAGGCGACGCATGTCGGCGTCGGCGCGGCGATGCGCCCGGAAGACGTCCTCGCCCCGGTGTACCGCGAATACGGAACTCAGCTGTGGCGCGGCGTGACGATGCGCGAGATCCTGATTTACTGGGGCGGCGACGAGCGCGGCAGCGACTTCGCGGGCCCGCGCAAGGATTTCGCGTGGTGCGTGCCGATCGCAACCCAGACCCTGCATGCGGCCGGCGCCGCAATGGCGTTCAAGATACGCGGCGAAAAGCGCTGCGCGCTCGCCTACGTCGGCGACGGCGGCACGTCCGAAGGGGCCTTTTACGAGGCGCTCAACTTGGCCGGCGCACGCTCTCTGCCGGCGGTGTTCGTGATAGTGAACAACGGATGGGCGATCTCGGTGCCGGTCGCCGCGCAAACCGCGGCCAAGACCCTCGCACAAAAGGCCGTGGCCGCGGGAATGCCGGGCGTGCAAGTCGACGGCAACGACGTGTTCGCGGTGCGCGCGGTCGTGGGCCGTGCGCTTGACGAGGCGCGCGCCGGCGCCGGACCGACCTTGATCGAAGCGCTCACCTACCGCTTGAGCGATCACACGACGGCCGACGACGCGAGCCGCTATCGCGCCGATAACGAGGTCAAGGAAGCCTGGAAGATCGAGCCATTGATCCGCATCAGGCGGTTTCTGGTCAACGCGGGAATGTGGGACGCCGCCAAGGAGCAGGCATTGCTGCAGCACTGCGCGCGCCAGGTCGAAGCGGCCGTCGGCGAATAGCTGGCGGCGCCGAAGCCGTCGACGGATGCGATGTTCGAGCATCTGTTCGCAAAGATGCCGGCGCATTTGCGGGGGCAGCGCGACCTCGCCCGAAAATACGGCGCAAAGTCCGGCGGGCATTGACTTGGC
>DAIDVO010000060.1 GCA_027456085.1 Steroidobacteraceae bacterium
GCCAAGTACAGGTCGTACAGGATCCCCAGATTCAAGTGCGCCGGCGCATAGTCGCTGCGCGCGGCGATCGCCTTTTGGTACGCCGCCGCAGCGTCGGAAAATTTCCCCAGCTTGCGCAGCACGATGCCGAGTTCATCGGCGGCGATCGCGTTGTCCGGATTTTTCGCAAGCGCCGCTTGAAATGCCGTCTGCGCTTCCGCCAAGCGCGCATTCTGCAAGTACATGATGCCCAGGTTCACCTCGGATCCGCTGTACTCGGGATACTCGATCGCGATCTGCTTGAACTCCAATTCGGCATCGGTGGATTTGCCCGCTTTCATCAATTGCAGTGCGCGCGCGTAGTCGGCTGCGGCGCGCTCGGGAATCGGGGCCGGCGCCGCCGGGCCCGCGGGAGCGGCGGCAGCGGGCGCGCTCTCGGCCTGCCGCTCGATCGGCGCGGGCACGGGCGCCGGGCCGCGGCGCGGCGCGGAGGCGCATCCGGCCAACAGGCCTGCGAGAGCGCAGCTAACGAATCGATTCGACCAGCCGTTCACCGACTTCCACCTTGTCGAAGCGCGCGGGATCGAGACCCGCAAGCGCCGCAAAACTCTTCTGAACCCATTTGTCGTATATGCCTTGCGCAACGCGCGCCGTGTTGATTTCGTCGAGCTTGATCGCCTTGTCCTCGAACGGGATGGCTTGTTCCTCGAGCAACACCTCGTACTCCTCCGATTCGCTTTTCGACAGATTTTTCGGCCGCGCCGAGTTCATCAGGTCGACGCTCAACTGGCGGTATAACTCGGCGCTTTCGAAGGTCGCGGCGGTCGTGACCTCGATGACTTGATATCCGGCCGCCGCGGTGTAGGCGCGCAGCGCCGCTTGCATCGCGCGGCGTTTCGCGGCGAGCGACTTCTTCAGCGGTGCGACGAGCTTGATTCGCACAAAAGTGTCGCGCACGGGCCGCGCAAGCGCGAGCGTGGCCTCGGCCGCCAAGGCGCGGCTGCGGTAGGTGCGCGCGGCCGCCGCGGCCCGGTCCGCGGCGATGATCTCCTCGAACCAATGGGTTTGCGCGCCGCTGTCGCCCGCTTTCGCGGCGATCAGCCGCAGGCGGTTGCGCGCTTCCATCGCGGGATTCAGCGGCGTGGGGAAATTCTTGACGAATGCTTCGAGCATTGCCCGCGACTTGTCGGTATTCCCGGCCTTGTCGTAGAGATCGGCGGCCGCGAGGGTCGCCTCACGCCGCACCTCGGGCGATTCGCTCGACGACCCGGCGATGCGCTCATACTCGACCGCGGCCTGCGCCGGCTGGTTCGATTGCGCGTACGCGACGGCGAGTTTGCGGGTCACGTCCTCCTGCATCGGGCTCTGCGGGAAGTTGCGCCGAAAATCGTTCAGCACGCCGATGGCCCGATCCCATTGCTTCTGTCGGATCAACAGCGCGGCGGCGTCGAAATCGGCGGTCGCCCGGATTTTCGACGTCGGTGCCAGTTGCCCCACGCGCAAGAAGTCCGCGACCGCGGCGGCGCCGTCGCCGGCCTTGTTCTTCTGCTCCCCCTGCTTGTAGATTGAAGCGGCCAGGCGGTCGATGATCGCGGGGCGCTCGGGATCGTCGGCCGGCATCAGCGCCTTGACGTTGGTGTAAGCGCCCTCCGCCTCTGCGTACGCGCCCTGCGCAAAGTCCGAATCTGCGAGCACGGTCCACGCGAGGCGCTGCTTGCCGGCGTCGACCCTCGGCGCCAGCGCCAGCAGCTTGCGTGCGGCGGCCGTCGCGCGCAGGTAATCCTTGTCCCGATACAGTTCGGTGACCGCATGCGCGAGGACCTGAGCCGTTTGCGGATGCTGCGGGAATGTGTCCGCGAACCGCAGAGAACTGTCGACGCTCATGCGCCGCACCGCGGCTTGTTCGGCTCCGGTCACGGTCTGCGCCTGCTTGTCATACGCGACGATGGCCGCATAGCCGGCCGCGGCCGCCTGCGGATTGCCGCGGTAGCCATAGGCCGTATGCTCGTACTCCTTCGCCGCGGGGAGATACTGCTTGCTCTCGAACAACGTATCGGCCAGCAGGAAGTTCGTTTCCGCGGCGCCGCTGTCGTTCGGGAAGGAGCTCAAAAAGCGCCGGTACCAGTTCGCCGCGACCTGATAGTCCGACGCATTCTTCGTGCGCTGCGCCTCGGCGTGGTAGTACTGCGCCAAATCCCTCAAGTTCGTCTTGAGTTCGCCGACGACCTTGGCTTCGGTGCTCGGATCGCGGTCCCGCCAATACGCCGTGCCGAAGCTGTAGTCATCGACGAACTCCTGCTTGCCCCGCAGCACGAGCTGCGGAAAACCGCCGCGCGCATAGGCGCCGATGGCCTGCATCTGGAGCAGCGGCGCCTGTTCGCTGCCGGGGTCCCGGGCGACGAACGCGCGATAGCTGTCCGCGGCATCGGTGTAGCGCTGTTTCTCCATGTACAGATCGCCCAGGCGCGAATATAGGAGATAAGCGTAGGGGCGCGGCGAAATGCGATGCAGGAAGGCGTCGATCGTCTTCGGGCCGTCGGCATAGGAGAACGCGATCGACATCACGCGAAAGGTATCTTCGACCAATTCCCGGTTCGGCCGGCTCAAGGAGTCGATGTCGACGAGGGCGTTCGCAGCGCTGTTCGAGACCAGCACGCTGTCCAGCACCGCCGCGAAGGAGTCCAAACACGCCTCGTTCTCGCCTTGCTTGAACAAGGACCAGCCGCGCTTGTATTGGCTCTGGCTGTAGAACTCGGAATTCTTGCCGAACCTGATCGCAGCTTCGTACGCGTGCTGCGCGTCCGCGTAGCGCTGCGCCGAAAACAACAATTCGCCGCGCCTGAACTGCGCCTCCTCGACATAGCGGCTCTCGGGATACTGCGTGACGAGGCGGTCGAGCGTCGCAAGCGCCTCGTCCGACCGCGTCATTTGCTCGTAGGCGCGCGCGAGCTGGTATAGAACCGAGTCGTTGCGCTCATACTGCGGGTAGGTCTTCAACAGCGCCGAGTACAGGGTGATCGCCTCGTTCGCCTGAAGCTCCTCGTTGGTGGCGAGCTCGCGCTCGATGCGGCGGGACTCCGAGCTCTCGAGATGAAGATCGCCCAAGCGCCGCAGCGCCTCCGCGCGCAGATCGGCGTCGCCGGAATTCAAGTCGAGAAACCGCCGATAGCTCTGCATCGTCTTGACGAGATCCACGTCGTGCGGCGGTTCGGTCTTGACGACCGCATGTTCGCCTTCCAGGTCCTTGAGCGTCGCCGGCTGCGGCGCGGCCGCGACGGCGCTCGCGCCCGACGCGGCGAACAGCACTGCGAGCGCGATGCCGGCGCGCGTCACGGCGACGCCTTCGGCGGATTCTTCGCGCCGTTCACCGCGCGGTCATAGATCGCGGCCAATGCGTAGCGCGCCTGAACCTGGTAGGTCGCGATGCGCTGCTTCTGCGCTTCGAGTGCGCGAATCGCGAGCACCTGCAAATAGCGGTTCTGTTGCCCGGAAATAGACTTCAGGCGACTTTGCAGTTCATCCATGCGCGCGGCGACAGCGGCGACTTGCGCCGCCTCGGCGCCGCTATTGGTCGGAATGTTGGCGCGCGCCTGCCGTACCAGCACGACCCGCCGCTCGGTCTCCTTCAGGTCCGCGGACAGCTCATTGAGCGCGCGCCGCTCGTTCCACAGCCGCGCCCGAAAACTTTCGGCGAGACGCCAGTACATGACGCCCTTCATCAATCGGTACTTGTCGCGCATATTCGCAAGAGCGGGATCGTGCGGATGGGCCGCGAGGTAGGCGCCGATGCGCGCAAGCTTCGCCCAGGTCTTTTGCTCCTCCGGCGTCGCCAGCGCCGCGACGTCGTGGGACCGCGCGATTTCGTCGAGCCGCGACTCGAATTCGACGCGCTTTTGCATCAGCGCGTCGAGGTTCGTCGACGCCAATACCGCATCGGCCTTGGGCACGCGCTCGGCGTAGGCTTCCTGTTTCGTCGCGAGCATGTCGTTGAATGCCGAAATGCTCGCGCGCCAATCGTCGAGGTTGCGGCGCATGTATTGCAGCTCGCGATAATTCTTCAAGCCTTCCTGAAAATCATTGCTCGCGAGCAGTACGTACAAATACCGCGACTCGGGCGCCTGCGGAAGATTCGTGAGCTGCCACGACCAGCTGATCCTCTTGTCCTTGTCCGCCGTCAACAGGCGGTCGAGCATCTTCCCTGCGCGGATCCGTTCCATCGACGCATCGATGTTCTTCGACTCGGCATCGAACGAGGCGACCGCCGAACCGTAGTATTTCGCGGCCTGGCCGTCGGCATGGAGCTTGCTGAACGCGTAAGGCACCGCAAGATAGGATTCCTGGACCGCCGCATCGAGCAAGTCCCGGTCATGCAGCGCGAGCCATGGTACCAGGGCGCTCTTGTAGTCCCCTTCGATCGCGTCCGCCCAGCCGAGGCCGAGCAGCGCCTTCGCCGAGAACGGCCCCTGAAGGCGCACGCGCTCCAGGTAGGTTTTCGCTTCCGCGGCGCGCTTCGCCTGCAGCAAGGCAAAGCCGAGGGCGAGATTCGCCTTGTCCTTCAAGGCGAGAAATTCCTCGCCATGCGCGTCGATTCGCCCGACCCGGTCGAGAAAAGGAATCGCGTCGGGCAGGCGGTTCTCGCGCACCAGCGCCACGCCCAAATTGAGATTGGCGTACGCAGTCCAACCCGCCGGGCCATGCCAGGCGCCGAGCAGCGCGACCGCCTCGTCGTATCGCCCCTCGCGCATCATGATCTCGGCGAGCAGCATCGTGCGCTCGGCGTCGATGCGCGGATCCGTCTTTGCGGACACGCGCCGCAGGGCGCTCTCCGACTCCTTTAGATAGCCCCGCTCGTACCAGACCTTGCCGAGGTAGTACCACGCCCTGTTGCGCACCGCGGGCGGCGCATTCGCGTCCAACAGCGCGTTGAATATGCGGCCGGCCTCGACGTGCTCGCCGAGCGACAAATACAAGCCGCCGAGCAGCAACTCGGCGTCCGGCCCGGTGTGGTCGAGCTCGTGTTGCTGCTTCGCGGCCAGCAGCCGGGTGATCGCCGCGAAATAGTCCTTCTGGAAGAAATAGAAAAGTACGTTGCCGTAGGGCAGATCCTGAACCGCCTGCGGCGCCAAGCCATTCGGATCCGGCTTTGCATCCTCGGCCGCCGCCGCCGCCCAAGGGAGCATGAGCGTGCACGCCAGCGCGAGCGCGAACCACCCGCCTCCGAACGCTCGCAGCATGTCAGCGGCGCGTCGCACGCATCATTCCCAATCTTTGATGACGAATTCCGGCTGATGCTTGGGAACGCGGTCGGTGATCTTGAGTTCGAGGTATTTGGCGCCGATGCCCTTGTCGAACGTCAGCGCCGCACCGCGCCGGTAATCGATTCCATGCGGCCCCTTGCCGATGAAGAAAGCGACGATCTCGTGCTTGCCGACCTTTTGATTGCCGAGGTAGATGCGCTGCACGCCGCCTTTGAGCAAGGCCTTGACCTCGCGCGCGGTGTACAAATAATTCGCGACTTCCTTGTCGTCGATCTTAACCGTCACCGAGTCCAGCGCGAAGAACGTGCCGACGTCCATCGACAGGTAGACCGCAACCTGGGTGTTGGCCGGAAACAGCAGATTTTCCTCCAGCACGAACAGGTCCTCGTTCAATTCGATGACGTCCTTTTTGACGCCCTGAACCTCCTGATCGAGCGTTTTGAAATCCGCCGGCGGCGCATCGGGCGCAGGCTGTGCGGCGGGCGGCGCCGCCAGGGCGATCCCGGCCGCCGCCCACAGCCAAACCAAGATGCCTGCGCGCGTGGCGATCGAAACGGGTCGACGGTGAGGATTCATGGCTAACCTACAAGTTTATTCGCGCAGCAGTTCGCGTATTTGGTCGATGAAGGCGCGATCGTCGCCGGCTTTGTAGCCTACTTTCACGTAGCGAACGATCCCCGACCGATCGACCAGCACGGTCGTCGGCATCGTTCCGAGAAAGTAGCCGCGGCCGATCCGCGGACCGGTGTCGAACAGGATCGGGTACGAGACGCGCATTGCGGTCGCGAATTCGCCGGCGCGCGTCGCGTCCTCGTCTACCGACACACCGAGCACGACCAGGCCCGCGCGGCGGTAGGTTTTGTCGAGTCGATCGAGCGCGGGCATCTCGACGCGCGAGTCGCCGGCCCAGCGCGCCCAGAAATTGATCAGTACCACTTGACCGCGATATTCGGACAGCCGCAAGTTGTTGCCGTCGAGTCCCTTCAGCGCGAAGTCGGGCGCGGGCCGGCCGATCAATGAAGATGCGGCGGCGCCGGTCGCGAAGAGCGCCGCCAGGACCATGCCGGCCAACCGAAAAATGCCGCGCGACGGCGGCGATGAATCAAGCACGAATCACGCTGGTAACCCCGCTGCCGTAGGAACACCCCGTAGACCGGAAGCCTTGCGCCCACGCCTATCGGCGAGTTTGCTGTGCACGGACGTTATGCAAAATCGCACACTGCGAGCCGCAGTGTCAACGCGGCGCGCGGCGTCTTCGCGGACCCTGCGCAGGGCCGGCGCGGTCTCATGGTAATTCATTGCAGCCGCGGCCCCGCTCTGTCTCTGCAAGGCGACAGCGGGCGTCAGCCGACGATCTTGCCGTTGACGAGACTCGCGAGCGGTTGGAATGCGATCAGGTTATCCAGCGCGGACGCGCCGCCGAGCGTGTTGTTGACGTTCGGCGCCGGGTACAGCGTCGGGAAATTGGCCTGCGTGCCGTGCAAGGCCATGTAGTTCAGCACGACCGTCTGCACGAGGTTGAAGACATTGTTCGCCGCGGGACTGCCCGTCGTATTGACCGATCCGTCCGCATTGAAATAGCCCAATTGCAGGCTCAGCTCCGGGTTGCTCTGCGCCGCCTGCGGCCGCGTCCTGGGGTCGAACACGAGAAAATACGCGGCCGCGACGTTCGAGTTGTCCGCGGTCCATACTCCCTTGCCGCGTCCCGCGACCGAGTTGTCGATCATGCCGCTGCTTGCGAGCGAACCGTCGCTGAATACGTAGATCATGACCGGTTTGCCGCGCCGCGCAGCGAATTCGAGCACCGCGCCGATGCACTGGCCTAGATTGAAGTCGCGGGCCTCGCCGGTCGCACGGTCGCCGGTGTGGTAGTCGAATCCGCCCATCTCGATCGTCCCGGCCGCCGCGTTGCCCTCGATGACGAGCTTCATGACGGCTGCGGTCTTCTGAAAGTCGGAATTGGCCGCGTACTCGGCCGGCGTGAAGATGCCGCCGGACCCGACGATGTCGGCATCCAGGTCCGGATTCACGGCCGACGGACTGCTGTATTTATCGGTGACGTAAGCCGACTTGGTGTAGCTGCACATGAGCAATTGCTTCGCGTTGGCGTCGGCTGTCGGATCGGTGTAAGCCTGGACCACGCCGTACTTCGCGTCGCTGATGCGCTTCGTCGATTCCATGACGGCCGTGACGTCCGCCGCGTTCGGCAACAGCGTGCTCAATTGGCCGGTGTTGACGAGTCCGACCACGTCGCTCGAACTCGCGACGCGCGTCGGCTGCGCCTTGACGTTGATCATCGTCGGCGGCGACACCGAATTGCCGCCGGAGACCGAGTTTTCGCTGCCGATAAGATCGAGCAGTGCGCCGCGCGCGCCGACCTGGTAGATGCCGTACATCGGGTTATGCGGATTCACGTTCGAGTCGTTCTGCGACAGCGCCGGTATCACGCTGCCGTTGGTGTTCGTCATCGCCAGTGCGCCGGTGCGCGTCTTCATGCCGCGCAAATGCGCGCTGTCGGAATGAAACCTGAGGCCGAACGTGGCGTCGACGAAGCTGCCCGACGCGCTCGAACTCGGGATCATCGTGCCCGGCAGGCCGAGCTTGTTGTAGCCCGCGGTGGTGAGGAAATCGAGCTGTCCGCCGGGGCCTCCGACCAGCACGTTCGAGCCGGCGATGTTGCCGCCGCCCGCGAGGTCGAAACAAATGAACGGCACCAGTCCCGCGCCGAGCGAGATTCCGCACGGTGCGAGCAGCGCCTGAATGTCGCTCGCCAATGCCGCGTGCGCCGTCCTCGGCGCGGCGAACATGCCGAGCAGCGACGGCGCGAGCAGGGTGGCGGCGCCGCCGATGAATCCCTGCGCCACGAATTCCCGGCGGGTGCGCGGCCGCGAATGATCCGCATGGCGCAGCGCATCGTTCAACCCCAAGGCTTTCGGCTTCTTGTTCATACGTCGAAACCTCTTCATCGCTTGTCCGTCCTAATTCAGCAGCATGTCGGCGCTGCCAAGCACGGCGCCGCAGGCCGCGCTCGTCACGGCGAGAACCCGCGTCGTGTTGTTGCAAGGGCTCGCCCCGCTGCACAGCGTGCCGATCAAGGAGCCCAGCTCGTTCGTGACCGTCGCTGCGGCCGGCTGGCTCGCGAGCGGCTGGCCGCTCGGCGCTTGTCCGAGCACGCGCGCCGCGAGCGCGCTGGTCACCGAATCGATGCCGCCCTGCGTCGAGAACAGCGTGCCGTTGAAGGTGACGCCCGGGAACATCTGTGCTTGCAACGATGGGGTGTTGACCATCACGTTGCAGTACTGGATCGCGAGCTGCGCGATGCCGACCTGGTTCGCCGCCAGGAACGCTTCCACCGTCGGCGCCGACGGCAATTGTTGCTGCACCGCGAGGTAGGTTTGATTGACGTTGGTCTGCGTCGTCGGCACGCCGGTGAGCTCCGCCATCGTCGCGTTCAGCTGGGCGAAGGTACGCACGCCGATCGACGACACCGGTGCAAGATCGACGGGTGCCGGCGGCGGCGGCGGCGCCGGCTCGACGACGACGTGTGTCTGCGAACCCAACTGATCGAACGTGAGAAAGAACTGATCGGTTGCGGGATTCTGCGACGCAATCACCGTGCCGATCGGCGACAATACCTCTCCCTGCGCGGTGTAATTCGACGCGGTCACGGTCGTATTCAGCGGGATATAAGCCTGGCCGACATTCGGGATGACGCCGTTGATGCCGATGCGCATGCCCTTGACCGCGATCCCGTCCGGCGTCACCGTCGGGTCGAGCGAAATGAAGGTCGGCTGCGAGAACAGGTAGCTGTAGCTGTCGTACTGGCTGACCGTGAACATCACGTAGGCCTGGGACACGCCGGTCACGTCCGCGACGTTGAAAAGCATGAAATACCGCTGGCCGACGCCGGCCTTGTAATTTTGCAGTACCTGCGCGGCGGTCAGCGCACGATCGTGGATCGCGACGAATTTGATCAAACCGGACCACGGGCGGTCGCCGGACACCTCGTTGCCGAGCACGAGCGCGAAACTCGCGTCCCAATTGGAGATCGTGCCGCCCTTCGCCGCGTCGACGACGCCGGTGTTGACGCCGTTGACGTAGATCTGGCGGCCGTTGACGGGATCGTAGGTCAGCACGACGTGCTGCAGCGAGGCCTGCAGGTCGAGCGCCGCGTCGGGGGTCGTGAGCTGCGGCATGCCGTTGAGGTCGCTGCCCGAGGTGCGCAGCATGAAGTCATAGTCCTGCTTGGTCTGTCCCAGCGTGAAATTGCGCGCCATGTCGCCGCCCGAGTAGCTGACCATGTAGGACTTGTCGGCCGCGACGCTCGCGGGCGCGACCCAGGCCTCGATCGAGAACTCGCCGGTCGATTGGATCAAATCGTAGACTTTCTTGCTCGCGGCGGTCGACGCCTGCGCCTTGCCGCCCGGCGCGACGTTGATGCCCCAGCCGCCGGCCCAGGTCACGGACCCCGCCGGACCGCTCAACGTGAGGTCCGCCGCGGGATCGACGCCGCTCGTGTCGTAGGCGGTATTGCCGGAGCCGGTCTGGAATTCATATTTCGCGATGTCGTTCGCGTCGTAGCGGTTGCTGCCGCTCGCGATGATGCCGTCCGACAAGGTGAGCGCCTTGCTGACGACGAGGCTCGGATCGATGCTGGTCGGGCTCAGCATGCCGGCGAACTGCTGAATCTTGCTAAGCATCGCCGCCGCGTCGTTCGCGCACACGTCCCAGCAATTGTGCGACTCGGTCGCGAGCCGCACGTAGAAGCGCGAGTCGGTCGGCGCGTTCAAGTCGATCTTCGGAATCGCCGCCTGGTACGCCTGATTGACGTCGCTGGACGCGAAATACGGCGACTGCGGCACCGCGGCCGTCGGCGAATGACAGCGCGAACAATACCTCGTCAACAAGTGGTAGACCGTGGTTTGGAAATCAGTCGGGTCGGCCGGAAAATTGAGGCTCTGACCGACCGTGTGCACGGCGGGCGCCGTCAATTTCACCTTGGTGCCCGTCCCCGACGAGGCGCCGGCCCAATTGCTGATCCAGGTCGCGAGGATCTGGGCGCAGGCATTGTTGTCGGCAAGCCAGCAATTGTGCCCGCCGGCGACCTTCAGCACGAGTTTGGAATTCGCGGGATCCTGCAGATTGACGACCGTGTTCGCCTGCGCGTACGCGAGGTTCACGTCGTCGCTGCGCGCGAAGTTCGGCATCTGCGCCGGCGACGCCGCGTTGTGACACTGTCCGCAGCGGTTCTGTCCGCGCACGTTGTTCCAAAAGCTGACCGCGAACGCCTGCACATCGGCGGTCGCCGGCGCGGGGCCCGTGTAGGCGGCCGCCGAGCTCATCGGCGCGGTTGCGGCGGACGCCGTGGTCGGCGCACCGCCGCTGCTGCAGGCGCTCAATCCGGCGGTCGCCGCCAGGACGATCAACAAGGCGTTGCGCATGAAGGTCATGGTCAATTCCCCATGCAATAGACGGCGGCTTCGGCGAATACCCGCCGCAGCGAATAGTTATGCGATTTGAACGAGGCGATCATCTGCGTGACTTGATTGCGGTCGGTTGAATTGCTCGGCGCGCGGAAACAGACGTCCTTGAACACCCGGGTAACCTGGCAATTCGCGAACGCCTGGCTGTTGCCGAGCTCCTGGCCGAGCGACTTGGCGCCCTGGCCGCTGCCCGGCAGATTCGCATCCCAGCCGAGCAGCGCGTTCGGCCCGCTGCGCCAGCGGTTGTCCCAGTGATCGTCGGGCGTGACGTAGCCTTGCGGGAAATTCGTCGCATTGATCAGGTATTTCGGCTGTACCTGGCCGGGCGTGTAGACGATCTGCTGCGCCGTGTCGTCGAAGTTGTAATACGCGAACGCCTGCGCCATCGGATCCATGCCGCTGTGACAGCCGATGCAGTTGTTCAGGAACAGGCGGCTGTCGCCGCCGGGGCTGCGCGTCACGTCCTGGCGAATGCGGTCGGGGGGACGCGAGGTGTCCATGATCGTCTGCAGGTCGCTGCACAGGTGGTTCATCATCGTGAAGCGGAACATCGCACGATTAGTGCCCTTCTCGAAAAAGGCCGCTGCCGCGCCGCGCGTCGTCAAGACGCCGGCCGTCGCCGCCGCGGGCAAGCCGCTGACCGCGGACTGCGTGGTCGCGACCAGGTGCGCCTTCAGATCGACGCCGCCGTCGTCGAGCGCCTGATACATGTCGTTGTTGGCCGGCGAATACGCCGGCAGCCCGAGGCTCGGATCGGCGACGTACAGCAGATCCGCCGACAACAAGGTATTGAAGGGCACATCGTCGCGCACCATGCCGATCACGGTCGCCGTATAGTCGTTGAGCGGCGCGAACACCGTTTGATCGCGATTGGTCCAGGGCGTCGCCAGGTTGCGGATCGTGTCGTTGTAGAAGGCCGGGTCCTGGGTCGCGAGCAGCGCGGCGCTCAAGGGATCGGTTTGGGTCATCTGCTGAAGCATCGCCGGCGGAGCCGGAATACCGGCGATGCGGCCGTAAATGCGCTCCGCCTGGTCCGGCGTCGTATTCGCGGCGACTCCGGGCGCACCCCAAAGCGCCAGCGATAGCAGGCCGAGGACGGCCGTGGTGCGCGCGCATCGACCGGCGGCGCGCGTCGCGCGCGGGCGCCAATCACGTTCCAGTCCGCCCATCCCGTTCTTCATATAACATCCACTCGCGTCAGTTGTGATTGCGCTCAGGGGGCCAATATATGCAGTCGAATGCGCCGTCCGTAATGTCTCATTCGAACGACGTCGGCTATTCGCGACAGTAACCGCGCGGGGCCCGGCGCCTATATCCTGCGGTCCTCGATAGGAAAGCCGATACGGCTCAGATCTTCTGTGAGTGTGTTAACAGAATGAACACCCCGCGCCGCGAACGGCGAATTGCCGGCCTTCGACTCGCCGCCCTCGCCGCGCCGCTTGCGCTGCTCGTCGGCTGCAGCAGCGCCGTCAGCGGGCATGCCCCCGGCCTCGCCGGCGGCCAAACTTTGAGCCCCGGCGAGTTCAGCTTTCCGCTCGCTTACATCAAGCGCCCCGTGCCCGCGCAGGACATCGACGTTCGCGACTTGATCACGCTCACGCCCGGCGGCGATCTGTATGAGCGCGACCAGGCAAGCACCGGTGCGGTCGAGACGGACGTGACCGGCGGCATCACCCAGGGCAAGGGCGACGTCCGCGATCTCGATGTGTCCGCGGACGGCAAGAAGCTCGTGTTCGCGCTGCACCTGCCGCTGATTCCGAACGCGACCGCGGATCAGCAAACGACGTGGAACATCTACGAATACGACGCCGTGACGAAGACGGTGACGCAGCTGACCTCGAACGACATCACGCGCGGCGACGACGTCGGCCCGCATTTCCTGCCGGATGGCCGCATCGTCTTCGCCTCGACGCGCCAAACCACGACCCAGGCGGTGCTGCTCGACGAAGGCCGCCCGCAGTATCCGGCGCAAACCGACAACCGCCAGGAGCCTATCTTCGCGCTGCACGTGATGAACGCGGACGGCACCGACATTCATCAAATCACGTTCAACACCAATCATGACTTCGATCCGTCGGTGCTGAACAACGGCCAGATCGTCTTCTCGCGCTGGCAGCGCGTCGACGGCGCCGACGAGATCAATCTCTACCGCGTCAATCCGGACGGCACCGGCCTCGAGCTCTATTACGGCGCGAACAGCCACGCGACCGGCGTCAACATCGCCGGCACGAACGACAACGTCGTGCAGTTCCTGAACGCGAGACAGCGGCCCGACGGCAAGCTCCTCTCGATCGTGCGTCCATTTCTCGGCACGCAACAAGGCGGCGACGCGGTGCTGATCGACGCAGACCGCTTCGTCGAAGACAACCAGCCGACGCTGGCCGCGGCCGGCGCCGCGGGGCCCGCCCAGGTGAGCGCGACGCTGCTCGGCGTGACCACGGACGCGAACCTGCCGTCGCTCGGAGGGCGGCTTGCGTCGGCCTATCCGCTGTATGACGGGACCAACCGGATGCTCGTCAGTTGGTCGCCGTGCTTGGTGCTGGACACGACCGTGTCGCCTGCGGCGACCGTCGTTTGCAACGCTTCGAATACCGCCGGCGCGAACGTGCAGACGGCGCCGCCGCAGTACACGCTGTGGATCTACGATCCGGCCAATGGCACTTTGAGCCCGCTGTTGAGCGCCGCAGCCGGCATCATGGTCCTCGACCCGGTGATCATGCAGGTGCGCTCGCCGGCGCCGACGTTCGTAGCGGATGCCATGCCGGCGGGCGCCGCGCTCAACATGGCCGACCTCGGCGTCGGCGAATTGAAAATCCGCAGCGTCTACGATTTCGACGGCGCCGCGGAAAACCCGCAGAACGGCGCGCCGATCAGCATCACGGCGCTCGCCGATCCCGGCCAGACGACGGCCGATCAGCGCCCCGCGCGATTCATTCGCATCGAGAAAGCCGTCGAAATTCACGACAAGACGGTGCGCAAGATCACCAACTCCGCGTTCGGCCCCGCCGGCATGGGCATGCGCGAGATCTTGGGCTATGCGCCGATTCAGCCCGACGGCTCGGTGGATGTCCAAGTGCCCGCCAACGTACCGTTCACGATCGAGATTCTCGACAAGAGCGCGCGCCGTATCGGGCCGCAACATCAAAGCTGGCTACAGGTCATGCCGGGCGAGACGCGCACCTGCAACGGCTGCCACAATCCGCCGGCCGCGCAATCGGCGACGCCCTCGCACGGGCGCGCGGGACTCACCCTCTCGGCGAACACGGGCGCGCCCGCCGGCGGCTTCCCGAACGTCAACGCGAACCTCAGCGGCAATCCCGGCGAAACGATGGCCGAAACGCTCGCGCGCGTGACCTGCGTCGCGGTCGCGAGCTGCTCGCAAGTGTTGAGTCCGAACGTCGTCTTCACGGACGTATGGACGGACCCCGCCGTGCGCACGCCGGATGCGGGCTTCTCTTATCTATACTCGGACCTGTCGACGCCGGCGCCGACGAACTTGAATTGCGCGCCGTGGAGCGCTCAATGCCGCATCACGATCGAATACTTGAACCACATCCAGCCGCTGTGGAACCTCGTGCGGCAGACGACGGATCCGGCGACCGGCGCGGTCACGAGTGACCATACCTGCGTTCTTTGCCACAACCCGGTCAGCGCGGCGGCCCAACTGCAAGTGCCCGCGGGGCAGCTCGATTTGACCGGCGGGGCGTCCGGCCTCGATCCAACGGTCGTCACCTCGTACGCTGAGCTGCTGTTCCCTCACAACGAGCAGCAGCTTAATATGGGCGTGCTGCAGGATGTGCCGGGGCCGGTGATCGTACCTGCGCCGATGACCGCGGGGAGTGCGGGCGCGTCGTCGACGTTCTTGGCGATGTTTGACGGCAGGACTCACGACCCCGTTCTCGATCACACGGGCTACTTGTCCCCGGCGGAGCTGCGCTTGATCTCTGAATGGCTGGACATCGGTGCCCAATATTATAACGACCCCTTCGTCGCACCCGCAGCGAACTGAAATCGCGACACGCCTGCTCGCGTGTGTGCTGCTGCTGCAGGCATTCGCGGCCGGCCTTGCGCACGCGGCCGCGCCGCATCTGCAACTCGTCGTCACGCGGCCCTTTTTGGAAATGCGCACCGGGCCGGGACGCGGCTATCCGGTGTTCTACGTCGTCGCGCGCGGCGAAAAGCTCACGGTTCTCTACAGCCGCACCGACTGGTACAAAGTGCGCGCGCCGCGCGGCGCCGAAGGCTGGACGCGGCGCGACGAGCTCGCGTTGACGCAGCTCCCCTCCGGTGGGCCGGCGCCGATCCCGCCCTACCCCGATTTCGCGACGCACCGCTTTGAAATCGGCGCAGGCTACGGCGTCTACAACCGCCAGAACCTGGTCACCGCCTACGGTGATTTTGCGCTGACCGGCAGCCTCGACGCCGAACTCGTCATTCAACAGGCCTTGGGCACGATCGACAATCGCTACATCGCCACCATCGGCCTGCGCCACACCTTGATTCCGGAGTGGCGGCGCTTTTCGCCGACGCTCGGCATCGGCACCGGCTACCAATACACCCAGGGCAAGGTGCCGCCCAAGCCGCTCGAGACAGGCAACCAGCTCGCCTATGTCTCCGTCGGCGCCCGCGGCTTCATCACCCGCCGTTTCATGTGGCGATTCGATTGGCGCAGCTACGTCGTGTTCACCAAACAAAATGCGAACGAGGAACCGGAAGAATGGAAATTCGGCTTGGCAGTGTTCTTTTAGCGGGAGCCTTGCTGTCCGGGTGCCTATCCGGATGTGCCTTGCTCCACCGCGGCGAGCGGCGCCCGACTGCGGCCGCCGCCGCCGAATCGCGGGACGGGTCACCGGGTGCGTCGGCGGACGAGTCGTCGGCTGAACCCTCGATCATCGAGCCGCAAGTCACGCGCCGCGTCGTCAAGACGCCCAAGGTCAAGGCGTCCGACTTCGAATTGGGGGCGTATTTCGGTGCGCTCAGCATCCAGGACTTCGGCACGAACCCGGTATACGGGGTGCGCGCCGCGTATCACGTCACCGAAGATGTGTTCATGGAAGGCTACCTCGGACGCTCGACCGCCGGCACGACCAGTCTGCAGGACGTGTTTCCGAACATCACGGTGCTCAGCAACTCCGGGAAGCGGTTCACGTATTACGACCTCGACGTGGGGTACAACATACTCCCGGGCGAAGTGTTCCTCGGCCGCGGCCGCGCGTTCAATACGGCGCTGTACGCGACGGTCGGCATGGGCGACGTGAAGTTCGCGGACAAGGATCAATTCGCGCTGAACTTCGGCGTCGGCACCCGCATACTGCTGACCGACTTCGTCGCGATGCATTTTGACGTCAGGAACCACGTGTTCGAAACCGACCTGACCGGCCGGACGAAGAATGTCGACAACATCGAGGCCACTCTGGGCCTGACCGTATTTTACTGATCAGGAGAACCGTCCGATGCGCGTTTCCACGACCAAATTCTTGAAATTCTGCGCGCTCGCGGCGCTGGTCGCGACGACCAGCGCGACCGCCGCCGGCCGCGGCAAGGGCCCCGCGCCCGCCTTCACGCTCAGCACGTTGAGCGGACGGACGGCGAGCTTGAGCCAATACAAAGGCCAAGTCGTCATGCTGAATTTCTGGGCGACTTGGTGCGGGCCCTGCCAGCAGGAAATGCCCTTGCTCGATCAGATGTACAAGACCTACAAGCCCGCCGGCTTTACTCTGCTCGGCATCAGCGTCGACACCGACAAGGCCGCCGTCCAGGCGCTTCTTGCGCGCCGCCCGGTGAGCTTCACGGTGCTGCTCGACCCGAAGAACAAGGTCAGCGGCGAATACCGCGTCGAAGAGATGCCGAGCACGATCATCATCGACCGCAAAGGCGATATCCGCTATGTGCACCGCGGCTACAAGCCGGGCGACGAAAACGAATACCAGGACCGCATTCGGCAGCTGATTCAGGAATGACGATGATCCGCGTTCGCATCGCATTGATCGGCGCCGCGCTCGCCTTGGGCGGCTGCGCGAACATACGCCCGTGGGTCAAGCCGTACGAGCGCGATCGCTTGGCGGACCCGATCATGTCCTGGGACCGGGACGCGATCTCGGCGGCCTACATCGACCACGTCTATGAATCGCGCGAAGGATCGCGCGGCGCCACCGGCACCGCGGGCGGCGGCTGCGGCTGCAACTGAGCGGACATGACGAGCGCGCACAAGAAACTCGGGCGGTTGTCGACGGTTACGGCGATGCTCCTCGCACGCACGGCGGGCGCCGCCGTTCTGCCTGATGACCGGGCCGACGTTTTCTACAGCAATTATACCGGCGGCGGTATGGACATCACCGGCAAGTCCGTTGCGGTGCGCAAGAAGATCTCGGAAGCGTTGGGCGTCGAAGCCAATTATTTCATCGACGCGGTCAGCGGAGCCTCGATCGACGTACTGAGCAGCGCAAGCGCCATCCACGACACCAGACGACAAAAGAGCCTGACGCTCAACTACATTCGCGACAAGACCGAATACACCGCGTCCTACACCAACAGCGTCGAGAACGACTACATCTCCAACACCACGCATTTTGCGCTGAGCCAGGACATGTTCGGCGACCTGACGACGGTGACCTTGGGGTACACGACGAGCCAAAACCGGGTCGGCGAGCGTTCGGGCGCGCTGACCAGCTGGCTCGGGCATGCGTACAGCCGCAGTTACGATGCCGGCCTCACGCAGATCTTGACGAAGAACCTGATCGCCGGAATCACGTTCGAAGTCATCACCGACCAGGGTTTCCTCGCGAATCCGTATCGCAGCATCCGCTACCTCGATCCGTCGAATCCGGCGAAGGGCTATTCACTCGCCACCCAGGTGTATCCCGGCACCCACACGAGCAGCGCGACCGAGGCGCGCGCGAAATATTACCTACCCTACCGCGCCGCCGTATCGGCGTCCTATCGCTTCTACAGCGACACCTGGGGGATTCGTGGCAATACCGTCGAACTCGGCTACACCCAGCCGGTCGCGAATCGCTGGATCTTCGAGGGCCGCGTGCGCTATTACAATCAGAGCCACGCGAGCTTTTACAGCGATCTGTTTCCGTTCGCGGGTTCGCAAAATTTCGAGGCGCGCGACAAGGACCTGGCGTCCTCGCAAAACACGACGATCGGCGCCAAGGTGACGTACGCGTTCCTGCCCGACGGCTGGAAAATATTCAAGCGCGGCACCGTGACTCTGGACCTGAGCCGCATACGATTCAAATACGGCGATTTTCGCAACATCAAGGACTACGGCCTGGCGAACGGCTACGCGCCGGGCAGCGAGCCGCTTTACCATTTCGACGCGACCGTGCTGCAGCTCTACATGTCGATGTTCTTCTGACCGGAGAGCCATGCGTCGCGCGTGCGCACGCCGATCGACGGGAAATCCGTGAAGAAACCGTCGATGCCGCGCGCGAGGAAGCGCCCGATCTCCTGGTCGAGCCGGCCGTGCGCGCCCGGCGCGTCGC
>DAIDVO010000061.1 GCA_027456085.1 Steroidobacteraceae bacterium
GGCGTACCGGTGATCCAGAGCGCGGCGATGGCGCCGATCGGCGCCGACAGCAGCACTCCGAGCACGGTGATGAACGGAAATTTGAAGTTGTTGTAGAGCGCGAACAGCAGCAGGAAGATCAAGAACAGCGTCACGGGTAAAATGACATCGAGTTGGCGGCGCGAGGCCGTGTATTGCGTATATTCTCCGCCCCAATCCACCCGATAGTCCTGCGGCAAACGGACCTTCTCCTTGACCTGGGCGATGGCATCGCTCACCGCGCCGGCGAGATCGCGTCCCTGCACCGAGAACTGGACGCCGATGTAGCGTGAATTGTTCTGGCGATAAATGAACGAGGCGCCGTTGGTCACGCGGATGTCCGCGAATTCCTTCAGCGGAATCTGTTGCCCACCGGGCGTTGCCACCGGAATGTTGCCGATTTCCGCGGCGTTATCGCGGAATTTCCGCTCGAGACGGACGATGAGATCGAATTGCTTCTCCCCCTGTACGACCTCGGTGGCCACGTCTCCGCCGATGGCCGTCTGGATCAGGCCGTCGAGGTCGGCGACGTTCAGGCCGTAACGTGCGATCTTCGCGCGGTTGATCTTGATCGTGAGGCTCGGCTGTCCGAGTTCCTGCACGAGGGTGACGTCGCGGATTCCGCGCACATGCTCCAAGACCTGCTTGATCGCCTTGCCCTTTTGCTGGAGCGTCTGCAAGTCGGGGCCGAAGATCTTGACCGCGAGAGCGCTCTTCAGGCCCGTTTCAGCTTCGTCGACCGCATCCTCGGCCGGTTGGGTGTAATTGAAAATGATGCCGGGAAAGGATTGGAGCTTCTGATTGATGGCGTCGATGAGCGCAGCTTTGGTGTGATACGGGCCGCGCCATGCTGAATAAGGTTTGAGGCCGACGTAGAATTCGACGTTGAAGAATCCAGTGGAGTCGGTTCCGTCGTCTGGGCGGCCCAGTTCCGAGGCGACCGTCGTGACTTCGGGAAAGGAGCGCAGGACTTCCCGCACCTTGGGAGCGATCTTCGCCGATTCGTCGAATGAAATGGTGTAGGGCATGGTTGCGCGCACCCACAGCGCACCCTCATCCAGATGCGGCATGAATTCGGCGCCGATTCGCGGTATCAACAGCAGCGAGCCCGCGAGAAGCACCGCGGAGGCGAACGTCGTTCTCCACGGATGGGCGAGGCTGTAGTCGAGGCCTTTGACGTAAACCGATTGGATCGACTCGAAGGCGGCGTTGCGCCGCTCGCGCACGCCCTTGCGCATGAACCAGGAGCACAGCACCGGCAGCAGGGTCAGCGTGACGATCAGGGAACCGACCAGCGCGAAAATCATCGTATCCGCCATCGGTTTGAACAGCGTTCCCGAAGGCCCGGCCAACACGTAAATCGGCAGGAAGCTCGCGACGATCACCGCGACCGCGTAGAACAGCGGCCGGTCCACTTCCGCGGCCGCATCCCGGATGACGTCGCCGACGTTGAACGGGGCGCCCTGCCGCGCGGCGATCTGACGGAAAATATTTTCCACCATGAATATCGCGCCATCCACGAGGATGCCGAAATCGACAGCGCCTATGGAGAGTAGGGTGGCGGAGGCGCCCTGGAGGTCGAGACAACTGAACGCGAACAGCAGTGCGAGCGGTATGGTCGCGGCGACGATCAACCCCGCGCGAAAATCGAAGAGAAAGAAGACGAGAACCACGACGACGAGCAGCATGCCGCGCATCAGGTTGCGCTCTACGACGCGCGTCGTGCGCGCGATCAGGTCGCTGAGGTCGTAGAACGGATGGACTTTGACGTCCTTGGGCAGCACCTCGTCGTTTAGTTCCTTGGTCTTGGCCTCGACGCGCTTCAGGACGTCCTGAGTTTTTTCGCCTTTGCGCATCAGGATGACGCCTTCCACGGCGTCATCCTGTTTCTCGTAGCCGAACTCACCGAGCCGCGGGGCGATGCCCGTGACCACGCGGCCGACGTCCTTCAGCAATAGCGGCGTGCCGCCATGCACCGCAAGCACCACGTTGCCGATGTCTTCCAACGTGTGCAGGCGCCCCATGCCGCGCACGTAATAGAACTGTCCACCCTGGGAATAGAACCCGCCGCCGGCGTTGCCGTTGTTGGCCGCGATAGCGGCCTCTACTTGCTGCACCGACAAGCCAACCGCCGCGATCTTGACCGGGTCGAGAAGCACCTGATATTGCATCGTGCCGCCGCCAAATCCCGAATCATCGGCCACGCCTGAAACGGATTTGTATTGCGGTTCGACGGTCCAGTCCTCGAAGGTCTTCAGCTCCGTCGGCGAGCGGTCGGGGCTTTGCAGCACGTAGCGGTAGATGAGGCCGGAAGGCGCGGACAGCGGCGACACCGTGGGGGTCACGCCGTTCGGCAGGCTGATCGCGGACAACCGGTTGAAGACCCGCTGGCGTGCGAAGTAGTTGCCGGTGCGGTCGCTAAATGTGAGCGTGACGTCGGACAATCCGTAGAGCGAGATCGAGCGGGTCGTGGCTGTTTGCGGGATACCGTTCATCCAGCGTTCGACCGGCACCGTGATCAACCGCTCCACTTCCTCGGCTGCGTGCCCGGGCCATTGGGTGACGATCTCGACCATCGGCGGCGAAAGATCCGGATAAGCGTCCATCGGCAGGCGCTTCAGCGACCAAGCTCCCGCGCCGATCAGCACGAGCGTCATCAGCACGACGATGAAACGCTGGCGCAGCGAGGAGGCCACGATGCGGTTCATGATCGACCCCGCTCCCGGCGGGGATCCGGCTGCGGGCGGCTGGTCGCTCATTGATTCTGAATGAATTGAAGGACGATTCCGCCTTCAACCACGACCGCGTCGCCGGCGCGCAGACCGCCGGCAATGTCGTATTGATCGCCGGCACGATAGCCGAGAGTCACGTGCCGTCTCGCGAAGCTGCCGTCGGCGGCAGCGGCGTAGACAAAAGGCAGGTTCTCGGCGTCACGCAGGACCGCCGAAACCGGCACCAGCAGCCCGGTGCTTTCCTTGCGGGCGTGGATCAGTACGCGAACGTACATTTGTTTCCGGAGAAGACCGTGCGGATTCAAGACGGCTACGCGTGCCACGACCGAACGTGTGTTCGGGTCCACGAGCGGTGAAATATTGGCGACGGTTCCGGAAAGGTTCGTGGCCGCGACGCCGGTCACGATCTCGGCCGGGTCACCGACGCTGACCGACGCGATGTCGGCGCCGAATACCTGCGCCAAGACCCAGACGCGCGACAGGTCGGCGACCGTAAAGCACGGGGTGGTGCCCGCCTGGAGAAGTTCTCCGCGGCGGACGAGTTTCTCGACCACGGTTCCGGCGATCGGCGAGCGAATGACACCCTCGATGCGCGCAACCGGCCGGCCTTGTTGGATATCCTTGATCGTTTGCGGATCCACGTTCAACGCGACGAGCGCCTGCAGGGCGGCATCGCGGTCAGCCTCCGCGTTGGCGGCGTCGGTCTGCGCCTGATCCTCTTCACGCTGAGCGACGCCATGGTGCCGGATGAGGTCCTTTTCCAGATCGGCAAGGCGGCGCGCGGTGCGCGCGGTGGCGAGCGTCTTGCGATAGGCGCTGACGGCCGCGGCGAAATCGGGTGAATCCACCAACGCCAACGGCTCGCCCTTATGGACCTGCTCACCGAGAGAAACGAGCAAGCGCGAGACCGGACCGGAGAAGGGCGCCAACACGCCGGCCGCCTGATCATTGTCGAAGTCGACCGTTCCGGTGGTATCGACGGTTTCGCGGTACTTCGATGGTGCGACCGTGAAAAGGTGGATGTGCGCCCGCTGCGCCGCCGTCAGTGTCACGTTGCGCGCCGTCATGGACGGCTGCGGCGCGCTGCTTTCGGCTTTGTGCGAACACGCGCTGGTCGACGCGATCGCCGTCGCCGCCATCGCAGCGATTGCAAGCGCGCGCGGGAATTTCATCCGACGCACCTCATACGGCATCCGGCAAAATAATTTATCTCGCATATTCTTCTTTGGTTAGTTCCGCGCGGTGCCACCACCCGCCGCCCAGCGCCTGAAATAGCGCTGCCGTATCGGCATAGCGATTGGCCTGTGCCTGTATCAGGTTGATTCGGGCTTGCTGGTAGGCCTGTTCGGCGCTCAACAGCGCAAGATAGCTCGCGTAGCCGTCGCGCGCTTGTCGTTGCGACAAATCCAGCGTGACTTTCGCGGCATCCGCGGCCGCCGCGGCCGCCTTCAAGCCCGCTGCGTCCTGCTCGAGCGCGGTCAACGTATCGGCGACATTCTGAAAGGCGCTCAGGACCGTGCTGCGATATTGCTCGGCCGCTTGCACGTAGGCGGCCTTCGCGGCGCGCTCCGCGTGCAGCAGCTTGCCGCCTTCGAACAGGGGTGCGGTCGCCGCGGCTCCCAGCCCCCAAAAGCCGGTGCCGGCGGTGAACACCTTGGACAGCGCGAGCGCCGTGCTGCCGGTGTTCGCGGTCAACTCGATGTTCGGCAGCCGGTTCGCGATGGCAATGCCGATCTGGGCGCTGGCGGCGTGCAGATTCGCGCGCGCCTCGCGTACATCCGGACGCTGCGCCACGAGTGTCGAGGGCAGGCTTACCGGCAGTTCCTGCGGCAACCGCAGGCTCGCAAGGTCGAATTGTTCAGCGGGCGCCTGGTTCGGAAAGCGCCCGGCGAGAACCGCCAGCAGGTCGCGCTGCTGGGCCAAAGCCTTGCGCAGCGGGGGCAGCGTGGCCGTGACTTGTGCAAGCTGTGATTCCTGCGCAGCGAGGTCGAGCCGGCTGGCATAGCCCTTGGCGAATTGGTAGCGCAAAATCCGGGCCATGTCGCCGTTGGCGCCGATGAGTTGGCGTGTCGCGTCGACCTCCGCCTGCAATGCGCCCTGCTGAATCGCCGCGACGACCACGTTCGCGACGAGGGTGTTATACGCCGCGATCATTTGGAATCGAACCTGCTGTTCCTGCGCCTTCACGGACTCCACGGTTCGCCGGTTCAGGCCGAACACGTCGGGCACATACGAAACGCTGACCTGCGGGGTGAACAGATTGTACTGAAACTCGCTCGAAACGACCGGGTAATTGGGCGTCGGGGCGAGCAAGGTCGACTGCTTCTCGCGGTTCGCCGAGAAGCCGGCGGCCACGCCGGGATAATAGACGCCGCGTTGAGCGAGGAGGGTTTCCCGTGCCACGGACAGTGCCGCCTGCGCCGCCTTGAGATCGGGATTGCGCGCGAGCGAATGTTCGATCAGTTCATTGAGCGGCTTGGAATGAAATAGCGTCCACCAGTCCGCGGCAATGTCGTGTCCGTCGGCGAAGCGCTGGGCCTGCCCGCCGGCGACGCCGGGGGTCGCGACGGTGGGCGCGAGCGGACGCGCGGTATAGCGGTCGACCTTCGGAGCGGCAGGTTTCGTAAAATCGGGCCCCACCGCGCAACCGGCGAGCATGAGCGAGGTCATGACCGCCATAGCGGCGCAGACGAACGGCGGCGCCGATCGAACCGCTGGGGCGGTACGGCCAAAATCAGCGCAATTCGGGTGTTTCCAGTTTAAACGCACGATGAGGGCGTGAACGCTGGCACAGCCTCGCCGATTGCGCAAGCAAGAGGGAGGCAAATGTCCGCCCCAATTCTACGCATGTGGAAAACATCCCCAAGTTCCGCTTGGTCCCGGTGAGACAGCGCGCGCCGGTGAAGAGTTCCGCCGCGAAATGCACCCCCGGGCATAGCGGGTATACTCCTCAACGCCGCCCGTTGGGACCTTTGGCGGCGGACTATGGGGTGCTGAACGCGTATGTCGGACGACATTGCATCGAGGCTTTCATCGTGACGCCGGTTCGAACCGCGTCCGCAAGGGACGAGAAAGCGATCTCGGCGCAGCGTCTGCGGACGCGCGCCGAATTGGCTACGATCAGCGCGGAGGCGGCCAAGCGACGGGTCCGCAGCCTGAAAGCGCGGCTTAAGGCAGCGCGTAAGGCCCATAAGCTCGCGAAGAAAGCGGCCAAAGAGGCGCGCCGGAAAGCCGAAGCTGCGAGCGCGGCGTTGGAAATTCTCCGGCTTCGCACCGCCAGGTCCAAGCGGCGCAAGCCCGCGCCGCCGGCGAATGTGGCGGTCGATTCCCGTTCAGAGCGCGGCGGCGATCCGGCGGAAATGATGGCCGAGGATGGAAAGCTCCATGGCGGCGTGCAGCTTGCGGGGGCGCGACAGGAGGGTCCACCAAAATAGGCCCCAGTAGGCGCGTCGACCCTTGTGCCACACGCCGAGAAACCAAATCGATTTCAGGAACGCCCGCAGATCCGTCCAGGACATCGGCATGGCCGGACCGCGCTGTTCCAAGGCTCTCAAGAATGCGCGGATGCGGCGGTTGTACTGGCGCGGCGCATAGAGCTTGCGCATCAATTCCTTGTATCCCGAGATGATGTAATCCCGGTCCAGGCGCGTCACGAAATTGACGGCCGCATCGGTATTGTTGCCGCAGGTCTCGGCGAGCAGCCGCCCCTCGCGCGCAAGCCGCTGATACAGAACCGTCTGCGGCAGGGCGGTGAGGAGACCCACCATCGCGGTGACGACTCCGGTTCGCTGAATGAACTCGTATTGCCGCGCGAAGATATCCGGCGGATCGGTGTCGAAGCCGATGATGAATCCGCCCATCACTTCCAGTCCGCTGTGCTGCAGCGTCTGCACGGCCTCGGCCAGATCGCGCTTGCTGTTTTGCGTCTTGCCGCATTCGTCGAGGCCGCTCGCGGACGGCGTCTCGATGCCGAGGAACACCTTCCTGAAGCCCGCCGCGACCATCAACGCGCACAAGTCCTCGTGGTCGGCGAGGTTCACGGAAGCTTCCGTGAGGAAACCCATGCGCGAGGCGACGCGGCCGCGCCATTCGATCATTGCGTCGAGTAGTTCGCGCGCGCGCTTGCGGTTGCCGATGAAATTGTCGTCGACGACGAACACCATGCTGTGCCAGCCGGCGCGGCGCAGAGCTTCGAGTTCGCGCACGACCTGGGCCGGCTCCTTAGTGCGCGGCACGCGTCCATTCATG
>DAIDVO010000062.1 GCA_027456085.1 Steroidobacteraceae bacterium
AAGTTTGCGCGCGGCCGGCTGCGGCCGCAGCCGCGCTGGTCGAAAACGACGATGCGATAATGGCGCGGATCGAAGAACTGCCGCGCGCGCGCGTCCGACCCGGCGCCCGGTCCGCCGTGCAGGAACACCGCGGGCTTGCCCGCCGGGTTGCCGCATTCTTCGAAATAGATTTCGTGCAAATCCGACACCCGCAACATCCCTTGTCTGAAGGGCTCGATCGGCGGATACAACTGCCGGCGCCTGGACAGATCGGGAGCCTGGACGGCTTTGGGCGCGGCGGAACGCTTCGCGGCGGCGCGCCTCGGCCGATGCGTCGACGACGGGGGGCTCTTTCGCTTTACCGCGGCTTTCTTTTTCTTCATCGCCTGATCCTTTATTGCGCCTGATCGTTTTTTTATCTTTTGAGCGGACGCGCTGGTCGACGGTGCCGGCCGCGTATTCACGCGCGCTGCACCAGCGGGCCGAGCGGCCGGCCGCCCAGCAGATGCAAATGCAGGTGATAGACCTCCTGGCCGCCGTGCGCGTTGCAATTGACGATCAAACGGTAGCCGCTGTCGGCGATTCCCTGCTGTTTCGCTAAATCCCGCGCCACGAGAACCATGTGCCCGATCAGCGCTTCGTCCTCATCCGCAATGTCGTTGACGGTCGCGATGGTCTTGTTCGGCACGACCAAGATATGTACCGGAGCCGCCGGCCGGATGTCCAAGAACGCCGTGACGCGCGCATCGCGGAAAACGATGGTCGCGGGCAACTCTCCGGCGATGATCTTTGCGAAAAGCGTTGGCATTTGCTACCCCCTGGAATAGGCATTCGCGCAAGATTAGCAGGAACGGCGTCGGGCTCCGGATTCGATCGTTCGCGGCAAAGCCATCGGCGCCCGGGTGCTATCGATGAGGCCATTGCGCCTTTATAGTGTATCCCTGCGCGAGCGCGGATGGCGCAGTGCCGCATTTTGCTCTTAATAGTAATGGGAATGATTCGCATATAGAATCGCATCTATGGACGTCATTGATCCGGAATGTTTGTTGGCAACGCAGGCGTGCGCGGAAATCGGCCTGGCCGATCTCAAACCCGGCGCCGTCGCGCGCGTCGTATCGGTCCTGGCCTGCGCCGATGGCGGCGCCGCGCCTCCCGAGTTGGCGCAGCGCCTCGCGGAGTTGGGCTTCTTGCCCGGTGAGGTCGTGCGCATCGTCGCGCGCGGATTTCTCGCGCGCGAGCCGATCGCGGTGCGCGTGGGTACGGGAACCTTTGCGCTGCGCTTGTTCGAGGCCGCCTGCATCCGCGTTCGTCCGGAGTCCCTGCCGGTAATTTGAATCCATGAATGTCCCATCGAGCGCCGCTGCGAGTCCCCTCATCGCGTTGGTCGGCAATCCAAATTGCGGCAAGACCGCGCTATTCAACGCCCTGACCGGAAGCCGGCAAAAGGTCGCCAACTACGCGGGCGTGACGGTGGAGCGCAAGGAGGGGTCCCTGACGACGCCGTCCGGGCGCCGTGTGCGCATTCTCGATCTGCCGGGCGCGTACAGCCTCGATCCGCTGACGCCGGATGAACAAGTCACGGCGGACGTGCTGCTCGGCCGACGAGCCGGCGAGACGCGGCCGGATTTCGTCGTTTGCGTGACCGATGCGACGAACCTGCGCCAGAATCTGCGCTTGGTTCTGAGCTTGAAGCGACTAGGCCTGCCGATGGTGATCGCGCTCAACATGGTCGACATCGCGCGCCGCAAGGGGATCCTGATCGATTCGGCAAAGCTTTCGAGCGAGTTGGGCGTGCCGGTCGTCGAAACCGTCGGCATCAAACCGAATGGCGTGCGCTCGTTGGCCGAACTGTTGGATCGCGTCGCGACGCCGGCCGCAGAGCGCCCGCGCGCGCTCTGGCGCAAACCGAGCGCGGCCGAGATCGCGCGCGACCACGCGGAGGTTCGCCGGATTCTCGCGGCCGTCGGCGGCGACCGCCTCGATGGCCGGACTTTGAGCGATCGCATCGACGCAATCGCCCTTCACCCGATTCTCGGACCGATCATTCTCGCGGTTGTCCTGTTTTTCGTGTTCCAAGCGGTGTTCGCGTGGGCGCAATGGCCGATGGACGCGATCAAGTCGGCGGTCGCGGCCGCGGGTTCGTGGCTCGATGCCGTCTTGCCGTCGAGCTTGTTCAAGGACCTGTTGATCAGCGGCGTCCTGGCCGGCGTCGGCAGCGTATTGGTGTTTCTGCCGCAGATCTTGATCCTGTTTTTCTTCATTTTGATTCTCGAGGATTCGGGGTATCTGCCGCGCGCGGCATTCCTGCTGGACCGTGTCATGGGCAGCGTCGGACTCTCCGGACGCGCATTCATACCGCTGCTCTCGAGCTTCGCGTGCGCGATCCCGGGCATCATGGCGACGCGCACGATACAGAGCGCGCGCGATCGACTCGCGACGATCATGATCGCGCCCTTGATGACCTGTTCGGCGCGCCTGCCGGTATACGCATTGATCATCGGCGCATTCATTCCGCAGCGCACCGTCTGGGGAGGAATGCAGTTTCAGGGATTGGTGCTGTTCGCGCTGTACGTCTTCGGCGTCGTCAGCGCGATGGCGGTCGCTTACGTGTTCAAGCGCAGCGGCCGCAGTAGCCGATTCCATAGCTTGTTGCTGGAATTGCCGGCGTATCACTTGCCGAACTTGCGCAACCTGGGCCTAGGTCTGTGGCAGCGCCTCCAGATATTTCTGACGCGCGTGGGCACGATCATTCTTTCGTTGATGGTCATTCTGTGGGCCTTGAGTTCTTATCCCGCGCCGCCGCCCGGAGCCACGGGCCCCGCGATCCAATACAGCATAGCCGGGCATTTGGGCGCCGCGCTCGCGGTCGTGTTCGCACCGATCGGCTTCAATTGGCAGATTTCGATCGCGCTCGTGCCGGGACTCGCGGCCCGCGAGGTTGCCGTCGGGGCGCTCGGCACCGTTTACGCGCTGTCGGCCACCGGCAACGCCGTCAGCGCCGCGCTGACGCCGCTGATCGCGCGATCCTGGAGTCTGCCGACTGCGCTGTCGCTGCTGGTCTGGTACGTATTCGCACCGCAATGCCTCTCCACCCTGGCGACGGTGAAGCGCGAGACCAACTCCTGGCGGTATCCGCTCATCATGGCGGGCTATCTGTTTGCGATGGCCTACGTCGGCTCCTGGCTCACGTACCGGGCAGCATTGCTGTTCACGCACTGAGGAGAGCGGCGGATAGGAGCCCAAAATCGCGATGAAAACTTTGGCCGACCAATTGCTCGTAGGCCTTGCGCTCGTCGCGAGCATCGCTTACGCGGTGTTCGCGCTCGGCCCCAGGGCTTGGCGCGGCCGGTTCGTCGCCGCCGGCGCGCGGCTATCGGCATTGTGCGGCGCGCACGGCCTCGCCGCGCGGCTCAAGATCGCTTCCGCCAAACAAGACGGCGGCGGCTGCGACGCTTGTCGGAAAACAGTCAGGCGCCGCTGAACGTCGGCGTGCGCTTGGCGAGAAATGCGCGCAAGCCCTCGGCAAAATCCGCGCTATCGGCGAGCTCGGACTGAAATTCCGATTCGACCTCCAATTGCTCGTCGAGCGTTTCGGGCAACTCGACATTGAACGCCGCTTTGATGCGCCGATAGGCCAGGGTCGGACCATCGGCGAGCCGCCGCGCGATCCGGTCGGCTTCCACCTGCAGCCCGGCATCGTCGATGCAGGCCCAGATGAGTCCCCACGCCGCCGCGTCCGCCGCCGACAGCGGGTCACCGAGCATCGCCAGCCCCTTCGCACGGGCGGTTCCGACCAAGCGCGGCAGGTGAAACGAGCCGCCGAGGTCCGGCATCAAGCCGAGCTTGGGCGCGAACAGTTGCAGGAACGAGGCCGACTTCGCCGCAAGCACGATGTCGCCGCAAAGCGCGAGACTTGACCCTGCGCCGGCCGCGATGCCGTTGACGGCCACGACGACCGGCACCGGCAGGTGATACCACGCGCGCACCATCGGATTGAAATGATCCCGCATCCGCGCGCCGATCGCAGCGCCCCGGCCAGGGGCCGGGATGTCCGCGAACCCGCCGCCGCGCAGGTCGGCGCCCGCACAGAATGCTCGGCCCGCGCCGCCGAGCAGCACCGCCCGGATGGACGCATCCGCTGCGATTTGGCGGGCCGCGGCCGTCAATTCCGACACCAGACGCAGGTCGAGCGCGTTGAGGCGTTCCGGTCGATTGAGCGTCAGCCGCGCCACGCGGTCGTGGACCTCGAACGCGAGGGATTCGAATTTCATGGGGTCTTCCGTGTGTCGGTATCGCGCCAGCATAGGCCGCGCCGGTGCAAAGTAAAGCCGCAGGTGTGCGTCCGGCCGGAGTGCGCGATACTGTGCGCCATTCCGTCGCTGAGCGTGCTCGATGCCGATACCCCAAGTTCTTGAGAATCGCCTGAGATTGCCCGTCGTTGGGGCGCCGATGTTCATCGTCTCGACGCCGAAGCTCGTCTTGGCGCAATGCAAGGCCGGCATCGTGGGGTCGTTCCCCGCGCTGAACGCGCGGCCGGCAGCGCAACTCGACGAGTGGCTCGCGCAGATTTCCGAGGAACTCGCCGCGCATGCGCGCGCGAATCCGGGGGCCAAGGTCGCTCCGTTCGCCGTCAATCAGATCGTGCATTCGAGCAACGACCGCCTCGCGCAGGATGTCGAGATGTGCGTGAAGCATCGCGTGCCGATCGTCATCACCAGTCTGCGACCGCCGGCGGAGGTGGTCGCGGCCGTTCACGGCTACGGCGGCATCGTCTTGCACGACGTCGTCAATATCCGGCACGCGGAAAAGGCGATTGCACAGGGCGTCGACGGCATCATCGCCGTGTGCGCCGGCGCCGGCGGCCACGCGGGGACCTTGAGCCCGTTCGCGCTGGTCAAGGAGATACGCGAAATATTCTCCGGCACGATCCTGTTGTCGGGCGCGATGAGCACCGGCGCCGACGTGCTCGCCGCACTCGCGCTCGGCGCGGATCTCGCCTACGTCGGCACGCGCTTCATCGCGACGGCGGAGGCCAACGCGAGCGACGAGTACAAGAGCATGCTGATCGACAGCCGCGCCGAGGACATCCTCTACACGCCCTTGTTCAGCGGGGTCGCGGGCAATTATCTGCGGGCGAGCGTCGCGCGCGCGGGACTCGATCCGGACCACCTGCCGGACGCCGGCAAGGCCGCGATGAACTTCGGCGCCGGAGGCAAACCGGCGCTCAAGGCGTGGAAGGACATTTGTAGCGCCGGCCAAAGCGTCAGCGGCATTCACGAGGTGGCGGCCGTGCGCGAGGTCGTCGACCGGATGGCCGCCGAATACGCTGCGGCACGCGAGCGTATCGCTTGCGCGTGAACCTCGATCAGCTGCCCGCGGCGCTGGCGCGCGCTCTTGCAGGCATCTATCTCGTATCGGGGGACGAGCCCTTGCTCGCCGGCGAGGCGGCGGATGCGATCCGCGGCGCCGCGCGCGCCGCGGGGTTTGCCGATCGGCAGGTGTTCCACGCCGAATCCGGCTTCGACTGGGGCGAATTGCGCAACGCGACCCAGTCGCTATCCTTGTTCGCCGAACGGCGCATCATCGAATTGCGCATGCCGAGCGGCAAGCCGGACAAGGGCGCGGCCCAACTCGCGCAGCTTGCCGCGAGCCCGCCGCCCGACGTGCTCGTGCTGATCGTCACGGCCAAGCTCGACAAGAAGGCGACCGATTCCGCGTGGGTTCAAGCCGTCATTCGTCATGGCGTCTGGGTGCCGGTTTGGCCGGTCGGCGCCGATGCCTTGCCCGGTTGGCTGCGCGCACGCGCGCACGCCGCAGGCGTCGAACTCGAACCTGCCGCCGCGCAATTGATCGCCGAGCGCGTCGAAGGCAATTTGCTCGCCGCCAAGCAGGAACTGGAGAACTTGAAATTGTTGGCGCAAGCGGATCGGATCGGGCGCGACCTCGTCCTGCGATCGGTCGCCGATAGCGCCCGCTACGACGTTTTCCAGCTGGCCGGGGCCGCCGCCGCCGGGGACGCGGCGCGCGCGCTCCACATTCTCGGCGGGCTCAAGGCCGAAGGACGGGAACCGACGCTGATCTTGTGGGCCCTCGTGCGCGAGCTGCGCGGGCTATGGCAGGCGAGGGAGCGCCGTCGCTTGCGCGACACGGAGCGCGGCGGCGGATGGAATCAGGCGAGCACGCCGTCGCCGCAAGCGCTTGCGCGCCTCGCGGCATTGCCGTTGGCGAGCTTGTTGGTGCAGGCCGGCGGCGCCGATCGCATCATCAAGGGCCTTGCCGCGGGCGATGCCTGGACCGCGCTCGTCGGTTTGACCGCGACATTCGCCGGCGCTTTGCAACCGCGCTTCGTTTCAGGCAGGGTAGCTCAATGAATCCGATGGGAATTTTCGGCGGTACGTTCGATCCGATCCACTACGCGCATCTGCGCACCGCGTTCGAGTTGCAACAGGCTTTGCGGCTGAAGGAGATCCGCTTCCTGCCGGCCGGAAATCCGCCGCACCGCGATCAGCCGCTGGCGGATGCGCTTTTGCGCCTGAAGATGGTCCAGGCGGCTACGGCCGGACAGCCCGGGTTCGTCGTCGACGATCGCGAGGTGCGCAAAGAAGGGCCTTCCTACTCGGTCGAAACCTTAGGAGAGCTGCGTCACGAATATCCGGACCGCAGTCTGTGCATGATCGTCGGCATGGATGCTTTTTTAAGCCTGCCGAAATGGCATCAGTGGCGGGAACTGCTGCAGCTCGCGCATCTGATCGTCGCGCATCGGCCGGGCTGGCGCGCGCCGGGCATGGGTCCGCTCGGGGAACTGCTGGTCGATCGCGGTACGGGCCGCATTGGTGATTTGCACGACTCGCGTGCTGGATTCATTTTCATCCATGCGGTCACGCAGCTGGAAATCTCGTCGACGGATGTCCGCCAATCGGTTGCGATGGGGCGCGATCCGCGCTTCCTGATGCCGGACTCCGTGCGCACACTGATCCTCGATGCCAATTGTTACTCCAAAACACGGGTTACTTAGTGCAGCAAGCAAGAAAGAAGACCGCGGGCAGAAAGAAACCTCCCGCCAAGACCGCGTCCAAGAGCGCGCTCAAACGCAAGATCGCGAAGGCCGAGCCTTCTCTCAAATCGATCGTCATCGACGCCCTGTCGGACATGAAAGCCGTCGATGTCAAGGTTCTGGACGTGCGCGGTTTGACCGATATTGCGGATTTGATGGTCATCGCGAGCGGGACTTCGGACCGCCACGTCCGCGCGGTCGCGGAGCGCGTCGTGGAAAAGGCGAAGCAGGCGGGTTTCCGACCCCACGGCGTCGAGGGGCAACAGGACGGCGACTGGGTGCTCATCGACCTTCACGAGGTTATCGTGCACGTCATGCTGCCGCGCGTGCGCGAATTCTACGGCCTCGAGAAATTATGGGACATCCGCGCTTCGAAACGCGCCGCGAGCCGCGCCTGAGCGGCCGTCGTCGGCCGACATGAAATGCCGGCTGATCGCCGCCGGGACGCGCATGCCGGATTGGATCAACGCGGGGTTCGAGGAGTATCGACGACGCCTGCGCAAGCCGTTGACGCTCGAGCTGCATGAAATTGCCGTCGCACTGCGCCGGCCCGGCGAGAATCCGCGGCCGGCGATCGAGCGAGAGGGCGCCGCGATGCTCGCGGCAGTGGATCGCCAGGACTACGTCGTCGCGCTAGATATAGGCGCGGCGCCGATGAACACCGCAGAACTCAGCGAGTGGGTCGCGCGGCGCCTGCAAGAGGGCAGACCGCTCGCCCTCCTGATCGGAGGGCCGGACGGACTCGCGCCGCGCTGCCTCGAACGGGCCGACCAGCGCTGGTCCTTGTCGCCGTTGACACTGCCGCATGGACTCGTGCGCATCATCGTCGCGGAGCAGATATACCGCGCGATGAGTCTGCTCGCGGGGCATCCTTATCATCGGGCATGAGGGTCCGGGTGCGCTATTCTGACGCCATGGCCGCGCAATTCGTTTATCTTGCCTCCGGTTCGCCGCGGCGCCGAGAACTCCTTGCGCAAATCGGCGTGCCTTTCCGGACGATCGGCGTCGATGTCGACGAGGCCGTGCTGCCGGGCGAATCGCCCGATCGTTACGTGCTGCGGCTCGCGGCGGCCAAGGCCGAGGCCGGCTGGGCGCGGGCGCGCGGCGCGGAGCCGGTGCTCGGCGCCGATACGGCGGTGGTTCTGGACGGACGAATCCTCGGCAAGCCCCTCGACGCGGCCGACGGCATCGCGATGCTCGCAGCACTCTCGGGCCGCACGCATCTGGTGTTGACCGCGGTCGCCGTGCGCGCGGCGGGCGGGACCGAGACGCGGTTTTGCCGCAGCGAGATCGAATTTCGCGCGCTCGACCCGGCCGAATGCCGCGAGTACTGGGAAACATCCGAAGCATGCGACAAGGCCGGCGGCTACGCGATCCAGGGATTGGCCGCAGTCTTCGTCAAGAACTTGCGCGGCAGCTATTCCGGGGTCGTGGGCCTGCCGATTTTCGAAACAGCGGAATTATTGAAGGCGGCCGGAGTGCCGAGGTGGCGCAGCGCATGAGCGTGGAGATCTTTATCAGTGCGAATTTCCACGAGGCGCGCGCCGCGCTCGTCGAGAACGGCGTATTACAGGAACTGTTTCTCGAACGAGCGAGCCGCCGCGGCCTGATCAGCAACATATACAAGGGCCGCGTGTCGCGGGTTTTGCCCGGCATGCAGGCCGCGTTCATAGAAATCGGCTTGGAACGCACCGCGTTTCTGCACGCCTCGGACATCTTCGATGCGCACCATGCAGAGACCGGCATCGAGCCGCTGCGGCCCGAAGGAATCCGCGCGCTCGTCGCCGAGGGCGACGACATCCTCGTACAGGTCGTCAAGGATCCCCTGGGCACGAAGGGCGCTCGGCTCACGACGTTCATTACCCTGCCGTCGCGCTATCTTGTGTACCTGCCGCAGGGGCGCGGCGTCGGCGTGTCGGCGAGGATCGAGAACGAGGCGGAACGCGAGCGATTGCGCGCCGCCGTGCAGGGATTCCTCGAGACCGACGAGCCGGCCGGGTTCATCGTGCGCACTGCCGCGGAGGATGCATCCACGGACGCACTGCGCACCGACATGAGCTACCTGCGCAAGCTGTGGGAGGTCATTCGTCAACGAGGGCTGCGCACCGCGCCGGGGAACTTGGTTCATGCCGATCTACCCCTCCACCTTCGCATCCTGCGCGACCTTCTGCGGCCCGACGTCGACCGCGTCCTGATCGACCAGGCCGCGGCGCATCGGGAAATGCAGGAATTCGCGGGCACGTTCATGCCTGAGGCGCTGCCGCGCATCGAGCTGTACGCGGAGCCGCGCTCGGTGTTCGAACTGCACCACGTCGAGGACGAGATTCAAAAGGCGCTGGACCGCAAGGTGCCGCTCAAGTCCGGCGGCTACCTCATCATCGATCAAACCGAGGCCATGACCACGATCGACGTCAATACGGGCGCGTTCGTCGGGCACAGGAACCTCGAGGAAACCATTTTCCGCACGAATCTCGAGGCGGCGGTCGCAATTGCGCGACAGGTTCGCCTGCGCAATTTAGGCGGCATCATCATCATCGATTTCATCGACATGGAGGAGCAGGATCACCGGCGGCAGGTCATCCTGGCCCTCGAAAAGGTCCTGGCCGCGGATCATGTCAAGACGAGCATCTCTTCGGTGTCGCCGCTTGGGCTCGTTGAAATGACCCGCAAACGCACCCGCGAAAGCCTGGAACATCTGCTGTGCGCGGCGTGTCCAACGTGCGAGGGGCGGGGATTCGTGAAAACCGCCGAAACAGTCTGCTACGAGGTATTCCGTGAAATCGTGCGCCAGTCGCGCCAGTTCGAGTGCCGGCAATTGATGGTTCTCGCTCATCAGGACGTCATCGAACGCCTGCTCGACGAGGAGTCCGCGGCGCTCGGCGAACTCGAACTCGCCGTCGGCAAGCCGATTCGGCTGCAAACCGAGGCGCTTTACAGCGTTGATCAATACGATGTCGTCCTGATGTAAATGGTTCTGCGAAAGCTAGGCAAAATCCTCGGTATTTGTTCGGCCGGACTGCTGCTCGTCGCGCTGGTATTGTTGCTGACGGTCAAATTGGCGCTCGACCGCGTCCCTGCGTACCAGGAGGAGATCAAAGCCTGGGTGCACCAGCAGACCGGGCTTCGCATCCGCTTCGCCCACGTATCGCCGGCGCTGCGCTGGTACGGCCCGGAACTGTCGTTCCTGCAATTGGAGCTGCGCTCCGGGGACGACCGCCGCGTGCTCGCACGCGCCGCGCGCGGGCGGATCGGCTCCGACATCTGGCGGCTTTTGTCGAGCGGGAAGCTGTTCGCCGCGCGCGTCGAGCTCGATCGGCCGGTCATCCTCGTCACGCGCCTCGGCAAGGCGCGTTTCGCTCTGGCTTCGGAGATTCCGCTGCAGCAAGCGGACACGGCCGCATCGGCATTCAATCTCGACGACTTGCCGCCCGGCCGGCTGGTGATACGCCACGGCCGCGTAACGGTCGCGCGCTGGAATCGTGCGTTGTCGAACCTGGTTCTCGACGACGTCAACGTCGATATCAGCCGCGATGCGGGCGCGCTCGCCGTCGATATCGATGCGCGCTTGCCGCCGGTATTGGGCGGCGAGCTGTCGGTCACCGGCAAGGCGCGCGGGCTCGACGATTTGCGCTCGCTCGCGTGGAGCGCGGATGTCAGAACGCGCGATATCTCCTTTTCCGGCTGGCGCCGCCTGCTGCCGGATTATCTGAATCACCTGGATTCGGGCGGCGGCGCGTTCAGGTTCGCCGCGAACGGCCGCGGCCGCGATTTGACCCGCGCGGATTTCAATTTTTCCGCGCACAACGTCGTCACCAGCATGAGCGATGGGACCAAGGCGCAATTCGATCAAATCAGCGGGTCGTTGGCGCTCACCCACGAAGGAGACCGCTGGACGCTGCTCGGCCGCGGCGTGCGCGCCGTCAGGCGCGGCCGCGACGACCCGCCCTCGCAATTCGACGTCAGCTGGCGCGGCGGTCGGGCGGGGTTTCTCGAATTGCGCGCGCACGCAAGCCTCCTGCGCGCCGACAACCTATTGCCCCTCGCCGGACTCATGCCGCGCAAGGCCGTGCGCGACCGGCTGATCGCCATATCGCCGACCGGCGCGTGGAGCGACGCCACATTGCTCCTGTCCCGGCCCGCCGCCTCCGATCCCTGGAAGTTCCAAGTGCGGGCGCAATTCCGCCGCGCCGGCTTCGCACCGATCGGCCGATCGCCTGGATTGCGCGGGCTGTCGGGGAGCATCGCCGGTGATCAAAGCGGCGGTCACGTCACCCTCGATACTCACGCTGCGACGATCGAGTGGCCGTACGAGTGGCAGCGGCCGGTCGGGATCGACGCTCTCGCGGGGACGATTTTCTGGAGCCGCACGCCCGCGGATCTGTTGATCGCGACCAAGGATCTGGCCGCGGCAAATCACGATGCGAACGTGCGTGCGCTCGCATCGCTGCGGGTGCCGTCGAACGGGCATTCGCCGATTCTGACGATGGTGAGCCACGTCACGGACGGCAATGCGGCGGACGCGCACTACTATTTGCCGCGCGCGCGCCTGCACCCGAAATCGCTTGCGTGGCTCGACCAAGCGTTCGTTTCCGGTCAGGTGTCGAACGGGGTCGCGGTGTTCAACGGTCCGGTGCGCCATTTCCCGTTCCGCGACGGCACCGGTTTGTTTCTCGCGCGCTTCGACGTCGGCGGCATGACGCTGCACTACGGTGCGGGCTGGCCGCCGCTCGTGGATATCGCCGGCAGCGCCGAGTTTCGCAATCAAGGGCTCACCGTCCATCTGCGCCGGGCAAGGTCGGGAGGAGTTGTGCTCGCAAGCGGCGTGGCGCGCTTCGCGGATTTCAAGAACGCGGAACTCGCGGTCGATGCGCAAGGCGCATGCGATGCCGCCGCCGCGCTCCGATTCCTGCGCGCAAGCCCGCTCGACGCGAAGGCGGGCCGCGCATTTTCGGCGGTGAACGGCAGCGGACCGATGCGCGCGCGGATCAAGCTGTTCTTTCCATTCAAGGATTTCGCGCACCGTCGCGTACTGATCCACGGGATTCTCGCCGGCGTCGAACTCGATCGGCCCGGATCGACGCTGTCCGCGAGCGCTCTCAAGGGAGATTTCACCGTCGACGGCGCGCAGTTGGCGCGCGCGGACATCCGTGGACGCCTGCTCGGCGGGCCGTTCCGTGCCGAGGCCCATGGATCCCTGAAAAAGCCGGCGACGCGCACGCTCGTGCAATTGCACGGCACGCTGGACGGCGATACGCTGCGCGCGGCGCTCGGATTGACGGGTGCGCATGCGATCCGCGGGCAGGCACAATGGCGGGCGGTCTTGAAAATGATTCCGGCGCCCGCGCGCGCGCGTTCGCTGCGCGTGACCTCGAACCTCGAGGGGCTCACGCTCGACTTTCCCGAGCCGCTCGCGAAGCCCGCGGAGCGCTCGATCCCGAGCTGGGTCGAGATCCAGTGGCCCGCGGCGGCCGGGCCCGTCATCAACGTCGGATATGGGGCGATCGTACGCGCGATGCTCGCGTTCCAGGGGGGATCCGGCGCCGGGCGCATCGCCCATGCCGCGGTCATGTTCGGCGGCGCCGAACCGGTATTCAACAACACACAGATATTCAACGTGGGGGGGCGGATCCGACGCTTGGATCTATCCGGTTGGCGCAAACTCTACGCCCCGGCGCAAGGCGCAAAGCCCCTGACGAACTATTTGCGCAGCGCGGCTCTCGACGTCCGCGAAGCGGACTACGGCAGCCTCGCGCTGCGCGATTTGAAGCTTGGGTTCCTTGCCGGCGACGATCGCTGGCAAATCAAAATCGACGGCCCGAGCGTCGCGGGAACGATCGACATGCCGGTGTCCGCTTCGACCGATGCTCCGTGGGATCTCTCGTTCGAGCGCCTGCAGATCGAGTCCGCCGCGGCCGCGGCGCCGGCCCGCGCCGCAATGGCCGGCGCCATCGATCGGATCGACCCGCGCAGTATTCCGGCGATCAACTTTCATGCTGCAAGCTTCACCTGGGGCGGACGCGATTTCGGCGACGTGCGCGCGACGCTGTCGAAGGTCGACGACGGCGTGGACTTGGATCGACTGACGATCGTCAGCAAGAGCTTCCGCGCGGATGCGCACGGCGACTGGCGCGGGCCCGGTGCGGGTGGCGGCCGGATCGCCGGATCGCTCGTCAGCACCGACGTGCAAGCAACGCTCGCTGATCTTGGCTACGCGCGCGTGATCGCCGCGAAGAACGGCCGGCTGAATCTCGATCTTCGCTGGGTAGGCGCGCCGGTCGTCGACGCGATGCGCGAAGCGACCGGGCATGTGCGCATCGCGCTCGACCACGGCCAGGTATTCGGCATCAAGCCAGGAGCCGGCCGGATGCTCGGCCTCGCGAGCATCGCGGCGCTACCGCGGCGTCTGGCGCTCGATTTCAGCGACCTGACCGATAAAGGCCTCGCGTTCGATACGGTAAGCGGCGATTTCGATCTGCGCGGCGGCAACGCATACACGAGAAATGTCCTGCTGAAGGGACCCGCGGCCGAAATCGGGCTGATCGGCCGGGTGGGGTTGAAAAACAGGGATTACGACCAAACTGCAGTCGTCACCGGCAGTGTCGGCAACAGCCTGCCCATCGCCGGCGCGTTGGCCGGCGGGCCGGTCGTCGGAGCGGCACTCTTGTTGTTCACGCAAGTGTTCAAACAGCCGCTGCGCGGCTTGGCGCGGGGGTATTATCACATCACCGGCGGCTGGGATAATCCAACCGTCGAACGTATCACGAGCGCGGATGCCGCTTCGGCCGCCGCGGAGGTTCCTAAATAGATGGGCATAGTTGCCGCCATTCAAATGACGTCTGGTCATGTCGTCGCCGAGAATCTGGCGGCCGCCGGCAAGTTGTTGCGGGAAGCGAAGGACGCGGGCGCCGAGGTTGCGTGCCTGCCGGAGAATTTCGCGTTCATCGGTTTGCGCGACGCGGACAAGCTGCAAGTCGCGGAGACCGATGGCGCCGGCCCCGTGCAGGCTTTCTTGAGCGACTGCGCGCGCGAGCTCGGTCTTTGGATCCTGGCTGGCACGATCAATATTCGCGGCGGCGACGGCGACCGGGTCGCGAACGCGTCGCTGTTGATCGACGCCGCCGGCAGGCGGGTTGCACGCTACGACAAGATTCATTTATTCGACGTCTCCATTCCGGGTCGCAACGAACAATATCGCGAGTCCACGCACGTGCTGCCTGGCCGGAAAATCGTCGTCGCCGATACGCCCGTGGGCCGGCTGGGCCTGTCGGTGTGCTACGACGTGCGTTTTCCCGAGCTGTATCGTGAATTGGTATCGAAGGGCGCCGAATGGCTGGCGATGCCGGCCGCGTTCACGGTGCCGACCGGGCGCGCGCACTGGGAGATCCTGCTGCGCGCGCGCGCGATCGAGAATCTCTGCTATGTCGTGGCGCCGGCGCAAACAGGAACCCACACGAACGGTCGCGACACATTTGGCGATACGCTGATCGCCGACTACTGGGGCCAGGTTCTCTCGCGGCTCGAAAAAGGTGCCGGCGTCGTCACCGCGGCCCTCGATCTTGCCAAACAGGCGGAAACACGCGCGCGCTTCCCGGCGCTCGAGAACCGCCGGTTGGGCCTCGTTCGCGGCGTAGCGGAGCCGGCATGAGCGCGCACAGTCTGAAGATCGCCGAAACCACGATTCTGGCGCCGTCGGGCCTCGACGAGCAGCGGCTGACGCGAGTGTTGGGCGGCCTGATGAGCCGCGGGATCGACTACGCGGATTTGTATTTTCAGTCGTCGCGCGAGGAGTCTTGGTCGCTCGAAGACGGCATCGTCAAGGAGGGATCGCACAGCATCGAACAGGGCGTCGGCGTGCGCGCGATCAGCGGCGAGAAGACCGGATTCGCTTACACCGACGAGCTGTTGCTGCCGGCGCTCGAGGAGGCGTCCGACGCCGCGCGCGCGATCGCGCAAAGCGGAGGCCGCAACGCCGTGAAAGCTTGGTCGCGGCCGGCCTCTCGGGCCTTGTACCTGCCGGCCGATCCGCTCGATACGGTCCGCGACGAGGACAAGGTCGCTTGGCTCATGCGCATCGACGCCGAAACGCGGCGCATCGATCCACGCGTCAAACAAGTGATGGCCTCCTTGGCCGCCGTGCACGAGGTGGTCCTGGTCGCCGCGAGCGACGGCACGCTCGCCGCGGACGTGCGTCCGCTCGTGCGCGTCAACGTTTCCGTGATCGTCGAGCAGGGCGGACGCCGCGAGCAGGGCTACAGCGGCGGCGGCGGCCGGTACGGCCTCGATGAACTGCTGTGCGGCGACGGACCCCTGGCCCACGGGCGCGAGGCGGTGCGGCAGGCTCTCGTGAACCTCGAGGCGATCGCCGCGCAGGCCGGCACGATGACGGTCGTGCTGGGGCCGGGCTGGCCGGGGATTCTGCTGCACGAGGCGATCGGACACGGCCTCGAGGGCGACTTCAATCGCAAGGGCACGTCCGCGTTCTCGAATCGGATCGGCCAGAAGGTCGCGGTAGACGAGATCACGGTCGTCGACGACGGCACGCTCGATCGGCGCCGGGGTTCGCTGAACGTCGACGATGAAGGCACGCCGACCAAATGCACGGTGCTGATCGAGAATGGCGTGCTGCGCGGCTATATCCAAGACAAGATGAACGCGCGGCTCATGGGGCAAGCGCCGACCGGCAACGGCCGCCGGGAGTCGTTTGCGCACATGACGCTGCCGCGCATGACCAACACCTACATGCGCGCCGGCACGCGCGAGCCCGGCGAGATCATCGCATCGGTCTAGAAGGGCCTGTACGCCGTGAATTTCGGCGGCGGCCAGGTCGACATCACGTCGGGTAAATTCGTGTTTTCGGCGAGCGAGGCGTATTTGATCGACCACGGCAAGATCGGCGCGCCGGTCAGGGGCGCGACCTTGATCGGCAACGGTCCGGATGTGCTCATGCGAGTAGGCATGGTCGGCAACGATCTCAAGCTCGACGGCGGCGTCGGTACTTGCGGCAAAGAGGGTCAGTCGGTGCCGGTCGGCGTCGGTCAGCCGACGCTGCGCATCGATGGACTCACCGTAGGCGGAACCGGCTGACGATCGCGCAGCGGGCCGTCGTACGGGTGCGGCATGGCTCGGCCGATCGACCGTCGGCAATATGCTCGCTATTTGGACTCTCGCAGCAGAATCTCCGCTTCAGGCGACCGCGGCAGCGAGCGCACAATTGCTCGGCAGCGGTTCCAAGGAATGAACGGCCGAGCCTGTCGGCG
>DAIDVO010000063.1 GCA_027456085.1 Steroidobacteraceae bacterium
GCCTTGTACTCCCCGCCAAACTTCTCCGCCATTACCTTCGTCAGCGCCGCCGTCAAGGTCGTCTTGCCATGGTCCACATGCCCAATCGTCCCCACGTTCACGTGCGGCTTCGTTCGCTCAAACTTCCCCTTCGACACGGCACACCTCTGTGTTAAGAATTAAAACTGGAGCCCACGAGCGGGATCGAACCGCTGACCTCGTCCTTACCAAGGACGTGCTCTACCAACTGAGCTACGTGGGCCGCAACCATTTGGAGCGGGTGATGGGAATCGAACCCACGTGATCAGCTTGGAAGGCTGACGTTCTACCATTGAACTACACCCGCACTCCCCCCCGATCACGCCAATGGCACTCAAGTCCACGCACCAGCTGGTGGAGGGGGTAGGATTCGAACCTACGAAGGCATAAGCCAGCAGATTTACAGTCTGCCCCCGTTGGCCGCTTGGGTACCCCTCCTCAAAATGAGCCGTGCATTTTGCGGCGCGCGCTGCGCAGTGTCAACGCCCATCGGCGGCGATCAACAGGCGGGCGCGCCGCATGCTGCTGTACAGCATGCGGCCGCTGGGCGGGGTTCAAGCCTTGCCGGTGCGCCAACCCGCCGCGTATTCCTCGCGGGCGACCTTGGAGTACGGTATCGGACTCACGATCGCGCGAATTTCGATCTGTTCGTGCGGCTCGACGGTGGTCTTCTTGGTACCGCCGTTCTCTTCGCCCCAGACGACCTTCACTTCGTTGCCGATCTTGATGTCCGCATCGACGGTCGCGAGCGACAGCATCGAACTTTCGTTGTAGCTGTATCCCGTGAACATCGAGAAGCCGGCCGACTTGCCGCCGACGACCACGTCGTCGTAGTTTGCGGACGCATAGTTCGACAGCGGCAGGTCGATATATTTGTAATGCGGTCCGGCCGACTGGAACATCGATGCGAACACTTTCGCAACGTCCTCGCCGTTCCAGGCGAGCGTGACTTTGTGGCGCTGCACGTTCTTGTCGAGTTTCTCGAGCGCTTCGCGGCCGATGAAATCGTGATCGAACTTGACGAACGGGCCGTAGCCGAGTTCGTACGGAGTCAAGTAGTAGTCCTCGACGTTCTTCGACACGAAGCTGCCGCCCAAGGACCCGGTCGCCTCGTAGCTCGTCGCCGACGACCACTCGCGAAAGGCCTTCATCTTGGCGCCGGTATAGACGGCCGGCAGCGGCGAGGGAATCCAGCCGGACTCCAGCGTGTTGGTCGCATAGGCGCGCGCACCGACTTGGCGGATGCCCAGATCCTTGCCCGCCTCGAGGATCGCGCCGCGGATTTCGTCGCTCTGCTCGTACGGGCCCCAAATTTCGAGGCCCGGCGCCCCCGCCATGCCGTGGCGCAGCGCACTCACCTTGCGGCCGGCGATGTTGATCGCGCCGATGCTGAAGAATTTGATGTCCGGTAACGGCCCGCCGTTCATTTTTTCGATGATCGGCTTCGCGTTCGGTCCCTGGATCTGGAACCGGTAGAACTTGCGCACGACCGGCTTGCCCATCGGGCGCGACGGCGAGCGGTCGTCCTTGACGACTTGCACGTTGAAGCCGCCGGTTTCGGCGTGGAACATGATCCAGTTGGCCGACGGCGCGCGGCCAACGTACACGTATTTGTTCGGCTCCAGGTGGAATAGGATTCCGTCGCCGATCACGTGGCCGTCGTAGCTGCACGGCACGAATTGCTTCGCCTTGTTGGTCTCGAAGCCCGCGAAACTGTTGATCGCAAGGTGCGACAGAAGCTTCGTCGCGTCCGGGCCTTCGATGAACAGATCGACCATATGATGCGATTGATCGAACAGCACGGCGGTTTCCCGCCAGGCGCGCTGCTCGGCGCGCCAGTTGGAGAACTCCGCTGCGACTACGGGATACACATAGGCGCCGAGCTGCGAGTTGCGCAGCATGTCGACCGTGTTGCCGCCGGCCTTCAGAACTTCTTCCAAATTGCGTGGACTCATATCGAAAGCACCTCCCGTCTATTGCCGCAAGCCTGATTAATTGGGCGCGCGGAAGCCCCGGCGCCGGTGCCCGGGAGACTAGCACGATGGAGGGTCTTGCATATAAATATTGTATGCGTAACATACAAATTTGCGGGAAGCACGGAACCGCCGGAGACGACGATTGAAAGACACGTACCACCTGACCTTGTCCTGCGACAATAGGCCCGGCATCGTCGCCGCGATCGCTGGCCGCCTGTTCGAGGCCGGCGGCAACATTCTCGAAGCCCAGCAGTTCGACGATCTCGACGACAACCGCTTTTTCATGCGCGTCGAGTTCGATATCGATCGCGATGCGGCAAGCGAGGCTTCGCTGCAAGCCGCATTCGCGCCCATCGCCGAGAAATTCGGCATGCATTCCCGCTTGCGCCCCAAGGCGCACCGCCAGCGCGTAGTGATCCTCGTGTCGAAATTCGACCATTGTCTCGGCGACATGCTCTACCGCTGGCGGATAGGCGAAATGCCGATGGACGTCGTCGGCATCGTCTCGAATCATCCGCGGGAGGCTTTGAACTTAAACCTTCTCGGCGACATTCCGTATCACTACCTGCCTGTGACCGCGGCGACGAAATCGCAGCAAGAGGCGCAGATAAAACGCGTCATCGCCGCGAGCGGAGCCGAATTGATCGTGCTCGCGCGCTATATGCAGATCCTCTCCAATGATCTCTCGAGCTATCTGGCGGGCCGCTGCATCAACATCCACCACTCGTTCCTGCCCGGCTTCAAAGGCGCCAAGCCCTATACGCAGGCGTTCGACCGCGGCGTCAAGATGATCGGCGCCACCGCGCATTACGTGACCAAGGACCTCGACGAAGGTCCGATCATCGTGCAAGACACCGAACCGGTGAGCCATACGGACCGGCCGGACGATTTGGCGAGAAAGGGGCGCGACATCGAACGGCGCGTATTGGCGCGCGCGGTTCAATACCATCTCGAGGACCGCGTGCTGCTGAACGGACAAAAAACGGTGGTCTTCCGCGACTAGGCTCAGCCGTGAATGCGGCGCAGGAGCGCAACCAGGATCTTCAGCTCCCTGGAGTTGAAGCGGCTCTTGAGCCAGCGCTCGTGCGATCGAATCGCACCCTTGGCCTGCGATAGCACCACGGCGCCGGCGCGCTGCAACGTGAGCGTCTGTTTGCGCCTGTCGGTCGGCGATTTGCCGCGCACGAGGAATTTTCGCGCCGCCAGGCGATTGACGATGGCCATGACCGTCGCACGGTCGAGCTGCAGCATCTTCGCAAGCTCGGTCTGCGCGATCCCCGGATGGTCGCCGACCAGCCAAAGAACCGATACTTGCTTTTGCGTCAGACCGAGCTTTTTGAACGTGCGCATGAAATGCCGATACACCGTCCCGTGCGCGAGGCGGATGTGGAATCCGAGGATATCGTCGATTTCGCCGATGTAGCCGGACTCCGCAATCATGCGGCGAGCCCGAGCGCGGCGATCGCGTTTTCCTTCAGGATCAGGTCGTGAACCTCGGGCTTGAAGCCCGCTTCGCGAAAATCCTTGATCCAGCGGTCGGGCGCGATCAGCGGGAAATCCGAGCCGAACAGCATCTTGCGCTTCAGTTGCGTGTTGGCGTACTGGACGAGTTGCGGCGGGAAGTATTTCGGCGACCAGCCCGACAGGTCGATATAGACGTTCGGCTTGTGCAGGCACACGGACAAGGCCTCGTCCTGCCACGGCCAGGACGGGTGCGCGATGATGATTTTCATGTCCGGAAAATCCGCGGCGACGTCGTCCAGGTGCATCGGATTGGAATATTTCAAGCGTACCCCGCCGCCGCCGGGCATGCCCGTGCCTATCCCTGAATGGCCGCTGTGGAATATCGCCGGCAATTTGTGCTCGGCGATGAGTTCGTACAATCCGTAGGCCATGCGGTCGTTCGGAAAGAAGCCCTGCACGGTCGGATGGAACTTGAAGCCCTTGATGACTCCGTCATTGATCAGGTGGCGCGCCTCGCGTACGCCCATCTTGCCCTTGTGCGGATCGACGCTCGCGAACGCGATCATGATGTCGCTGTTTGCGCGCGCCGCGTCGGCGACTTCCTCGTTCGGGATGCGCTTCGCGCCGAGCTCGTGCTCCGAATCGACGGTGAACATCACGAGCCCGATCTTGCGCTCGCGGTAATAGGCGACGGTGTCGGCGATCGTCGGGCGCTTGCCGGCCTTGAAATACTTCGACGCTGCGTCTTCGTACGTCTGCCAGACTTCGTCGACCGGCTGGCGGCAGGAGACCTCGGCGTGCGTGTGCACGTCGATCGCAATGAGTTCATTCACGTTCATCGTCTTCACTTCCCTCGAGTTTATCGTGTGCGCGCCGCGTCCCAATCCGCGAGCGTCCTGCCCTCGGCGACCAGCCGGCGCAGTAGCGGCGCCGGCTCCCAGTGCATCGGGCCGAACATCGCGCGGTACTTCAGCATCCCGTCGTGCACGGTCTTCAGGCCTATCGTGTCGGCATGGAACATCGGTCCGCCGCGATAGCGCGGGAAGCCGTAGCCCGCACACCAGACCACGTCGACGTCGCTCGCGCGCATCGCCACGCCCTCCTCGAGTATGCGCATGCCCTCGTTGATCAGCGGGTACAGGCAGCGTTCGAGGATCTCCTGATCGCCGTGGCCGCGCTGCGGGACCTTCAGCCTCGCGGCGGTCTCCCGCAGTATCGCGATCGCGTCCGGATCGTCGTGCCGGGCCCTGTCTCCCGCGACATAGCGATAATACACCTTGCCGTTCTTCTGGCCGAAGCGCCCCGCCGCGTGCAGCGCGAAATCCGCCTGATAATAAGCCGGGTCCGGCGGATATTTGTCGGCGTTCGCGCGGTGCACATTGACGCCCACGTCGATGCCCGCCATGTCGAAGACCGCGAGGATGCCCATCGCCATGCCCCAGGCCTCGAGCACGCCGTCGACCTGTCGGGGGGTGGCGCCCTCGAGGACCATGCGCTCAGCCTCGCGCGCGTACCCCTCCATCATGCGGTTGCCGATGAACCCGTAACAGACGCGCGCGAGCACCGGCGTCTTCTTCAGCCTTTTCGCCAGATCCAGCGCGGTGCGGATCACCGCCGGCGCGGTTTTGCCGGTGCGTATCACTTCGAGGAGCGGCATCACGTTGGCGGGCGAGAAGAAATGCAGGCCGACGACGTCCTCGGTACGGCCCGTCGCGGACGCGACCGCGTCGATGTCGAGCGTCGAGGTGTTCGTCGCAAGCACGGCGCCGGGCTTCGCAACCGCGTCGAGCGCCTTGAATATGCGCTGTTTCAGTTCGAGATTCTCGTACACCGCCTCGATGACGACGTCGGCGGCGGCGAGATCCGAGTACTGCAGCGTGCCGCGGATCAGCGCGAGGCGACGGTCCTTCTCGGCGGGCGTGAGCCGGCCGCGCTTGACCATCGAATCATAGGTCTTGCCGATGACCGCGAAGCCTTTATTCAGCGCTTCCTGGCTGGAATCAAGCACGGTCACCGGGATTCCGGCGTTCGCAAACGTGATCGCGATGCCGCCGCCCATCGTGCCCGCGCCGACGACCGCGCCGGCGGTTATGGTCCGCGCCTTGACGTCGGCGGGAAGATCGGGGACTTTGCGCGTCTCGCGCTCGGCGAAGAACACATGGACCAAGGCCTTCGACTCGACGGTCGCCTTCGCGCCGTCGATCCGGCTACCGCGACGCCCGCAATACTCGAGCGCCTGACCGCGCAGGCCAAGAG
>DAIDVO010000064.1 GCA_027456085.1 Steroidobacteraceae bacterium
CACCACCCCGGCGAGGCGCAAGAGACGATCTGGGCCGATCGCCGTTGGCGTTGGATCGAGACCGACGGGCATGCTAGCGGGCATCTTTGCCTGCACGCGGCCGACGCGCATGTCTTGATCAGCGGCGATCAGATTCTGCCGACGATATCGCCGAACGTGAGCCTGACCGGCTGGGGCGATGATCCGGATCCGCTCGGCTCGTTCCTCGAATCGCTGGAGCGGCTCGAGCGCCTGGATCCCGACACGCTCGTCTTGCCCTCGCATGGCCGGCCCTTCCACGGCCTGCGGCGCCGGACGCAGGAACTCGCTGCGCATCACGCCAAGCAACTACGCCAGCTGCTGCTCGCCTGCGGCGAGCCCATGACCGCGTACGAGACATTGGGCGTGCTGTTCAAGCGTTCGCTCTCGGGCATGCATCAGTTCTTCGCGCTCGGCGAGGCAATCGCGCACCTTCAGCACCTCGTACTGCGCGAATTGTTGATCCGTGAGGTGGACGGCCGTGGTGTCATCCGCTTCCGCGCGGCGCCACCCTCCGGCCAAGGCCGGCGGCCGCATGAAACCGAAATGTAGTGCATAATTTCGGTTTTGCGCTAAGACATAATGACCAATGAGGAAGCATGGAACCGACCGATACCGCGGACCCGGATTATTTCCATCGTGTCGTGGATTGCCAATGGGCATGCCCGGCGCATACCGATGTTCCGGAATACATCCGACTGATCGCCCAAGGCGAATTCACCAGTGCCTACATGGTGAATCGCGAATCGAACGTGTTTCCCGGCATTTTGGGCCGAGTCTGCGACCGGCCCTGCGAGCCCGCTTGCCGGCGCGGCCGCATCGAAGAGAAGCCGGTGGCCATTTGCCGTTTGAAGCGTGTCGCGGCCGATCATCGGGACGATATCGCCGCGCTGCTGCCGCGCGCTCCGGAAAAGAAGAACGGCAAGCGCATCGCCTGCATCGGCGCGGGCCCCGCCTCGCTCACCGTCGCGAACGATCTTCTGCCCTTGGGCTACGAGGTCGTGATTTTCGAGCGCAACGCCGTCGCCGGCGGCCTGATGCGCACCAATATTCCGGGATTCCGTCTGCCTGCCAAGGTGCTCGACGAGGAAATCGGCTACATTGTGGACATGGGTGCTGACCTGCGCCTGAACTCGCCCGTCGACAGCATGAAAAAGCTGCTCGACTCCAAGGAATTCGACGCGCTATTCGTCGGCTCCGGCGCGCCGAAGGGCAAGGAGCTCGAATTGCCCGGAAGGCACGACACCGAACGCGTCCACATCGGAATCGCATGGCTGGAATCGGTCGCCTTCCGGCACGTCGACAAGATCGGCGCGCGCGTGCTGATAATCGGCGTCGGCAATACCGCGATGGATTGCTGCCGTACGTCGCTGCGCCTCGGCGCGACCGACGTCAAGGTAATGGCGCGCAAACCGCGCCAGTTCTTCAAGGCCTCGGAATGGGAACTCGAGGACGCCGAGCAGGAGCGCGTGCAAATCGTCGTCAATCGGGCGCCGAAGTCCTTCGTGACCGAGGGCGGGCGGCTCCAGGGCATGATGTTCGAACAGCTGGAGTATGAGCTTCGCAACGGGGACATCTGCGCGACGCGCGTCGTGGGGGAGGAGTTCTATCCATGCGACGATGTGATCCTGGCGATCGGCCAGGAGAACGCCTTTCCCTGGATCGAGCGCGACGCCGGTATAGAACTCGACAAATGGGACGTTCCCAAGATCGACAAGCTGACCTTTCAATCCACGCGCCCCGAGGTATTCTTCGGCGGCGATGCCGCGTTCGGCCCGAAGAACATCATCTGGTCGGTCGAACACGGCCACCAGGCCGCGATTTCGATCCACAAGTTCTGCAGCGGCGAGCCGGTCGCGACGCGCGCGCCGCGCACCGTGACGCTGAAGAGCCGCAAGATGGGCATGCACGAATGGTCGTACAAGAACGAATACAACGGCGCCGAGCGGCGGCTCGTTCCGCACGTCGGCCTGGTCGAGCGCTTCAAGAAGATCAACGTCGAGGTCGAATTGGGCTTCACCGCCGAACAGGCGGCGCTCGAGGTGCAGCGTTGCCTCAACTGCGACGTGCAGACGGCATTCTCCGCGAAACTATGCATCGAGTGCGACGCCTGCATCGACATCTGTCCGGTCGATTGCCTCACGATCGCGCCGAACGGCGACGCGGCGCAACTGCGTGCGCGGCTCAAAGCTCCGGCGACGAATGCAACTCAGGCGCTGTACGTGTCGGCGGCGCTGCCGCAAACCGGGCGTGTCATGCTGAAAGACGAGGATGTCTGCATCCATTGCGGCCTTTGCGCGGAACGCTGTCCCACCGCTGCATGGGACATGCAGAAATCCACGATCAAAATCCCTCATGCGGCGGATGAGAGTGCAACATGCAAAGCCTAGCCAGTGCGTCGAATCGAGTGAACGATTTCGTCGTCAAGTTCGCGAACGTCAATGGAACCGGATCCGCGAGTGCGAATTCACTGATCATGAAATCCATTTTTCGCATGGGAGTTCCGGTCACCGGCAAGAACTATTTCCCGTCGAACATCCAGGGCCTGCCGACCTGGTACGAAATACGCGTCACGCGCGCAGCCTATGCGGCGAGAGCCGGCCATGTCGACATCATGGTGGCGATGAACGCTGAAACGTATTCCAAAGACGTGCGCGAAGTCGTCTCCGGCGGCTATCTGATCTACGACTCCACCTGGCCGCGCAGCACACTTCTGCAGCGCAGCGACATAACCGTCATCGGCGTGCCGTTGGCCAGGATCGTCAATGAGAACTTCGACGGCGTGCGCAACCGCGTTCTCCTCAAGAATATCGCGTACGCGGGCGTTCTGGCCGCTTTGCTGGACCTCGATTTGGGGGTGATCGCCGGCCTGATGAGCGAGAGTTACGGCAAGAAGCCGAAACTCCTGGAGTCGAACAGCAGGGCTCTGCGGCTTGGCTATGATTACGCGAAAGAGCAGCTGCAATGCCCTCTGCCGTTGCGCGTCGAGCCGATGGACGAGACGCGCGGCCATATCATGATCGACGGCAACACCGCCGCCGGCCTCGGCTGCGTATATGCGGGCGCGACCGTGGGTGCGTGGTATCCGATCACGCCGTCGACCTCCCTGATGGACGCATTCAAGGGCTTTTGCGAACGCTACCGCGTGGACCCGGCCACCGGCGAGCGCAACTTCGCCGTGATTCAGGCGGAGGATGAACTCGCCGCGATTGGCATGGTTCTGGGCGCGTCCTGGAACGGCGCGCGCGCCTTTACGCCGACCAGCGGACCGGGCATATCGCTGATGAACGAATTCGTGGGGCTCGCGTATTACGCGGAAATTCCGTGCGTGATTTTCGACGTGCAGAGAGTGGGCCCGTCGACCGGCATGCCGACGCGCACGCAACAATCGGACATCATGCTGTGCGCTTACGCCTCGCACGGCGATACCCGCCACGTGCTGCTGTTTCCGGCGAATCCGGAAGAGTGCTTCTATATGGCCGCACAGGCATTCGATTTGGCCGAGCGCCTGCAGACGCCCGTCTTCGTATTGTCCGATCTGGACATCGGCATGAACGACTGGATGTGCCGCGAGCTCAAATGGGACGAGGCCTACCGCCCCGACCGCGGCAAGGTCCTGTCGGCCGAGGAACTCGCCGGCCTCGAGAAATTCTATCGTTACGTGGACCGCGACGACGACGCGATCCCTTACCGCACGCTGCCCGGCGTGAGTCCGAAGGCCGCCTACTTCACCCGCGGATCCGGCCACAACCAGTACGGCGTCTATACCGAGGACTCGACCGAATACCAGGTCGTGCTGGACCGGCTGCGGCGCAAATTTACCACGGCCGCGAAGTACGTGCCCAAGGCCGTGCCGACGGGCACGGGCGACAACGCGCTCGGAATCGTGAG
>DAIDVO010000065.1 GCA_027456085.1 Steroidobacteraceae bacterium
TCAGCAACCTGATGCTGCCATGGTGCGATCCGGACGCGGAGTTCGCCGAGTTTCGACGCGTGCTCGCGCCGCATCGACGCGGACCCGATCGAAGCGGCGCCGCCACGACTGTTGGTGCGCGGCCGCGCGCAGCATGCCGGCCGCGAAATCCAGCGCGAGCACGCGTGCGCGCGGATAGCGGCGCTTGAGCTCCCGGCTCGCATGGCCGGTGCCGGCGCCGGCGTAGACGACGACGCGCGGCTCCAACGACACGAGGTCGAGGCGCCGCAGAAGTTCGGTGCGCACGTCCGCGTGCAATACGGCGGCCGCATCGTAGCCGCCGCCCGCGCGCTCGAACGATCGCATGAGGGATGCGCGATCGAGCGCAAATTCGGCGGCCGCTGCGTCGTGCATGCGCGCGCTCTTGGCTCAAGCGGTCGCGGCGTCGAGCTCGGCCGTGCGCAGCGGTTCGGCGACGATGTTCAATCGCTCGAACAGGCGCCGGTCGTGCGCGCAGTCGGGATTGCCGGTCGTCAGCAACTTCTCGCCGTAGAAAATCGAATTCGCGCCCGCGAGGAAGCACAAGGCCTGCAGCTCGTCGCTCATGTCGCCGCGGCCGGCCGACAGCCGAACGTGCGCGCGCGGCATCAATATTCGAGCGGCCGCGACCATCCTGACGAAATCGAATGGATCGAGCGGCGGCGCGTCGGCGAGCGGCGTGCCGGGGATGCGCACCAAATGATTGATCGGTACGCTTTCCGGGTGCGCCGGCAAGGTCGCGAGCGTGTGCAGCAAACCGACGCGATCGACGGCCTCTTCGCCCATGCCGACGATGCCGCCGCAACAGAGGTTCATGCCGGCGTCGCGCACGGCCTGCAGGGTGTCGAGCCGTTCCTGATAGGTCCGCGTGCCGATGATCTGCTTGTAATACGCGGCGGACGTGTCCAGGTTGTGGTTGTAGTAGTCGAGGCCCGCGGCTTTGAGGCCGTGTGCCTGCTCTTGGCTCACCATGCCGAGCGTCGCGCAGGTCTCGAGCCCGAGATCCTTGACCGCGCGGATCATTGCGATGACTTTCGTCAGATCCTTGGGCTTCGGCGACCGGTACGCCGCGCCCATGCAAAAGCGCGTGGCGCCCGCGGCTTTCGCGGCGCGCGCCCGGTCGACGACCGCATCGAGTTCCCGCAGCTCCTCGGCGGCGAGGCCGGTTTCGTAGCGCACGCTCTGCGGGCAATAGGCGCAATCCTCGGGGCACGCGCCCGTCTTGATGCTGAGCAATGTGCTCACCTGCACCGTGTTCGGCGCCTGATGCCGCCGGTGCGCTTGTTGCGCCGCAAAAAGCAAGTCCATGAACGGCAGCGCGAACAGCGCCTGCACTTCCTCGATCTTCCAATCGTTACGTATGGTCACAAAGCCCTCGAGCGGCGGCTCGGGCGGTTTGCCGGGCCGGGCGTGCAGTATTCGGTCGGCGGCGGGCTTAGTCAACCAAGAGCCTAACCCGAAGTTTACGAGCGTTGCCGGAATAGGTAATCCAGCAAGATGCCGATGAACACGCTCATGCCGAAGTAGTGGTTGTTGAGGAATGCACGAAAGCACGCGGCAGGCTCGCGCAAACGGATCAGCCACAGCTGATAAATGAAGAACGCTGCCCCGGCCGCGAGCCCCGTCCAATACCACGCGCCGAGTCCGGCCAAGCGCCCGACCAGCGCGAGCGCGAGCAGCGTCATCGCCTGCAGCGCCGCGACGATGTGCCGGTCGGAATCGCCGAACAGGATCGCGGTCGAGCGGACGCCGATCTTCAGGTCGTCGTCGCGATCGACCATCGCATAGATCGTGTCGTAGACCGTGACCCACAAGAGATTCGCGAGGAACAACAGCCACGCGACGCGCGGCAGCCGCTCCGTCTGGGCGGCGAACGCCATCGGAATCCCCCACCCGAACGAGAGGCCCAGATAGAGCTGGGGCACCGACAGGAAGCGCTTGACGAACGGGTAGGTGACGGCCAGAAACGCGCCCGCGACCGCGAGCAGCAGCGTCAGGCGGTTCAGGTGCAGCGCGAGCATCAACGACGCAAGCGAAAGGATCGCGAACAGCACGAGCGCCTCTTGAGCGGATATTCGTCCGGCCGCAAGCGGGCGGCTTTTCGTGCGTGCGACGTGCGGGTCGAAGCTGCGGTCGGCATAATCGTTGATTGCGCAGCCGGCCGAGCGCATCAGGAACACGCCGGCGACGAAGATCGCGAATATGCGGCCGTTTGGCCTGCCGTGCGCGGAGATCCAGAGCGCCCACAGCGTCGGCCAAAGAAGAAGGAACGCTCCGATCGGCCGGTCCATGCGCATCAGGCGCGCGTAGTCGCAGAGCGTCGCGCCGATTCGCGGCAATGCCTGGCTCGTGAACGGATGGAAGCGCACGCGGCATATGCACCAGCGCCAGTATTTACCCAGCACTTGAGCCAATTCATCGCCGCTGCGCGGCCACTGCACGACGTGCCCCCCTTTAGCCGGCGCCGATCGCGGGTAGGAAGATTTCCTGCACCATCAGCGGCGCCGCACGCAGGCAGAATCTCGAGCGCCTGGCCCAAAGCCCCGCAGCCCCCGCGCCCGCATCCTCGAGCGCGCGCGCCGCGAGCGCGGCGCCCGCCGGCAGCCAGGCGTACTCATAGGAACTGCGCTCGACGCCGCTAAGCGCGCTCAGGGTCTCGTCGAGTGCGGAATCGCCAAGTTCGGCGAGCCATGGATGCGCATCCAGCGTGGAGTCCGGCATGACCGTCTGTGCGAACACCCAGACGCGCCCGCCACAGAACATCTGTGCTTCGCGAAACAGGCCCGCGCGGTCGTGCGCACGCAAGAACAGCTTGTGGTCCATGTCCAGCAGACCGGTGAACTGATCGCGCAGCCGCATCTCGAACCGATCGCCGCAAGCGCTGCGCAGGCGCTCCGTCAGCAGGCCCTGCGCGATCAGCCAAGGGCGCAATTTCGGGTCGACGGTGCGTTCTCCGAGGCGCTGCGCCGGGAACCACTCGAGTGCAGCGATGCGCGCGCTCTTTGCAAGATTCATGGCGCATTCTACCCGACGCGGCCGTACTGCTCGGCGCCGCCGATCCAGCGGCGCACGAGCGGCTCGACCCGGTCGGGCCAATGCGCGAGGATCTCCTCGGCGGCCACGTGCACGCGCGGCAGCATGTCCGCGTCGCGCAGCAAATCGGCGACGCGCATCTGCGCGAGCCCCGTCTGGCGCGTGCCGAGCAGTTCGCCGGGACCGCGCAGCTCGAGGTCGCGCCGCGCCACGACGAAGCCGTCGTTGGTCGCGCGCAGCACGGCGAGACGCTCGCGTGCGAGCGCGGACAGCGGCGGCCTGAACAGCAGCACGCAGCTGCTCGCGTGCAGTCCGCGGCCGCCGCGGCCGCGCAGCTGGTGAAGCTGCGCAAGACCCATGCGTTCGGCGTTCTCGATCACCATCAGCGTCGCGTTCGGCACGTCGACGCCGACCTCGATCACCGTCGTCGCGACAAGGAGCTTGATTTCGCCGTCCTTGAACCTGCGCATCGTGAGCTCTTTCGCGGCGGCGGGCATGCGTCCGTGCACGAGACCGACGGCGAGTTCCGGCAGCGCCGCGGCGAGCGCCGCGGCCGTTTCCTCGGCGGCTTGATAGGGCATGTCGTCCGATTCGTCGATCAGCGGACAGACCCAGTAGGCCTGACGCCCTTCGAGGCACGCGGTGCGGATGCGCTGCACGACCTCTGCGCGCCGGCTATCGGCGAGTACCACGGTGCGAACCGGCGTGCGCCCGGGAGGCAGCTCGTCGATCACCGAAACGTCGAGATCGGCATATGCGGTCATCGCGAGCGTGCGCGGGATTGGCGTCGCGGTCATGATCAACTGGTGCGGACGGCGGCCGCCCGCGGCGCCCTTCTCGCGCAGCGCCAAGCGCTGGTGCACGCCGAAACGATGCTGCTCGTCGACGATCACGAGTGCGAGCGAAGCAAACTCGACGCCCTCCTGAAACAGCGCCTGCGTGCCGATCACGAGCGGCTTCGCGCCGCGCTTGATCGCGAGCCGCAGCGCGGCGCGCATCTTGGCGGGCTGCCTTCCGGCGAGCAGCGCGACCTCGAATCCCAAGGGCTCGAACCAGCGCCGGAAGTTCTCGGCATGTTGATCCGCGAGCAGCTCCGTCGGCGCCATCAGCGCGGCTTGCCTGCCTGCGGCGAGCGCGGCGGTTGCGGCAAGCGCCGCGACCAAGGTCTTGCCGCAGCCGACGTCCCCTTGCACGAGCCGCAGCATCGGCTTCGGCAAGCGCAGGTCGGCCTCGATTTGCGCGAGCGCCCTTGCTTGCGCGCGCGTCAGCCGGAATGGCAGTGCGGCGAGCAGCCTGTGCTTGACGTCAGCGCTCACGCAGAGCGGCCAGCCGGGGTCGCTTTGCACGCGCCGGCGCAGCAGCCGCAGCGACAAATGGTGCGCGAGCAGCTCCTCGAAAGCGAGCCGGCGCTGCGCCGGATGCCGGCGGTCGACCAAGGACTCCAGCGGCGTATCCGCGGGCGGCCGGTGGACGATGCGCAAAGCCTCGGCGAGCGCCGGCAAGCGCTCGTCCGCGAGTACGGCCGCCGGCAGCCAATCGGTCAGCTCCGCGGCATCCAACTGCTCGAGCGCCATGCTCATCAGCTGGCGCAGGCGGCCCTGGGTAATGCCTTCGGTGGCCGGATAGACCGGTGTCAAGTGCTCCTGCGCGTGCGCCGCAGCCCGCTCATCGACGCGCCGGTACTCCGGGTGCACGAACTCGAAGCCGCCCGCCGTACGGCCGGCCTCGCCGAAGCAGCGCAGCCGCGCGCCGCGCGCAAGCGCCTGTTGTTGCTGCGCATTGAAATGGAAGAATCGCAGCGTCAAGAAGCCGGAGCCGTCGGCGATGCGGCACAGCAGTTGGCGCCGGCCGCGAAATACGACCTCGGTCAGTTGGACCTCGCCCTCGACCGCGGCGCGCAGCCCTGCGCGCAATTCGCCGAGCGGGACCGTGCGCGTGCGATCCTCGTACCGCAGCGGCAATAGAAAGAGAAGGTCCGGGACCGTCAGGACCCCGAGCTCGCGCAGCCGTTCCGCGAGCGCGGAGCCTACGCCGCGCAGCGCGGTGACCGGCTTCGCCGCGGTCACAGCGAGACGATGCACTCCACTTCGACTTGGGCGCCGCGCGGCAGCGACGCCACGCCGACTGCGGCGCGCGCCGGGTAGGGTTCGCGGAAGTATTCCGCCATGACCTTGTTGACGAGCGCGAAATGCGCAAGGTCGGTGAGGTAGACGTTCACCTTCACGACCTCGTCGAGGCTCGCGCCCGCGGCGGCGACCACGGCCTTCAAGTTGTCGAACACCCGGCGCGTTTCGGCCTCGATACCGCCGCCGACGAGCGTCATCGTCGCGGGGTCGAGCGCGATCTGGCCGGAGACCCACACGGTGTTGCCCGCGCGCACCGCTTGCGAATAGGTGCCGATCGCCGCCGGCGCGTTCGCCGTAGAAATGATTTGTTTGCCCATATCCTCTATCGATACTCCCCTATGCGAGCGTGCGGTGCACGCGCAGCACGTCCGGCATGCGCCGGACCGCCTTGATCACGCGCGCGAGATGCTTTCGATCGCGCACCTTTAGTTCGAACGTGAGCGCGGACGTGTTCTCGTCCCGCTCCTCGAGCGCCACGTGGTCGATGTTCGTCTCGGTGCCGGCGACCTTCGATGCGACTGCGGCGAGCACGCCGACCCGGTTGCTGACTTCCAGTTGAATCTCGGAACTGAACAAGCGGCTCTGGTTCGCCTCCCAGGCGACCGAAAGCCACTTGTCCGGCTGTTTCCGATACTCGGAAAGGTTACCGCAATTCTGGCGGTGGATCACCAATCCGCGGCCGCTGCTCAAATAAGCCATGATCGGATCGTTCGGGATCGGGAAACAGCAGCGCGCGTAGGCGACCAGCAAGCCTTCCGTTCCGGAAATCATCAGCGGCCCGCCGCCCGCGGCCTTTTGTTCGCCGTTGTTCGGCGGCTGGAGCCTGCGCGCGACGAGCGGCGCAAGCCGCTCGCCTAGGCCGATTTTCTCGAATAGATCGTCCGCGGCCTTCAGGTTCAATTCCTTGACGATCGCGTCGATGTGCGCCTGCGGGATCTTCTTCAGATTCAGCGAAAACTCCTCGAGTGCGAGGCCGAGCAGGCGCCTGCCGAGATCGACGGCCTCGCCGCGCTTCAAATTCTTCAGGTACTGCCTGATCGCCGCGCGCGCCTTCGCGGTCACGAGGAAACCGGACCAGGTCGGGTTCGGCGTCGCCCCCTTCGCGGTGATGATATCGACGGTCTGGCCGTTTTTGAGCGGCGTGCGCAACGGCACCAAGCGGCGGTCGACTTTCGCGGCGACGCAGCGATTGCCGACATCGGTGTGGATCGCGTAGGCGAAGTCGACGGTCGTCGACCCGGTCGGCAGGCGCAGGATTTTGCCCTTCGGGGTGAACACATACACCTTGTCCGGGAACAGGTCGACCTTCACGCTTTCGAGAAACTCCTCGGAGCTGCCGCCTTCCTGTATCTGCATCAAGGACGCGAGCCATTCGCGCGCGCGGTCGTGCTCGATGCCGCCGAACGCATCGCCCCCTGACTTGTACTTCCAATGCGCGGCAATGCCGGACTCGGCGACTCGATGCATCTCCTCCGAGCGGATCTGCACTTCGATCGGCACGCCGTTCGGTCCGAACAGCGTCGTGTGCAGGGACTGATAGCCGTTGACGCGCGGAATCGCGATGTAGTCCTTGAATCGGCCCGGCATCGGTTTGTAAACGCCGTGCACGAGGCCGAGCGTCCGATAGCAGGTGTCCGCCGAGTCGACGATGATGCGGAAGCCGTACACGTCGACGATCTCACCGAGCGAGATGCCCTTCGACTGCATCTTCTTGTAGATGCTGTACAGATGTTTTTCTCGGCCTTCGACACCGGCCTGGATTTCGGCTTTGCGGAGCCCGGCTTTCAGCGTTTCCGAGATCTTGCCGATGAATTCCTTTTGGTTGCCGCGCGCGCGCTTGACCTCGCGCTCCAGAACCTTGTAGCGGTGCGGATAGAGCGCGCGGAAGCCGAGATCCTCGAGCTCCAGCTTGACGGCGTAAAGCCCCAGCCGCTCGGCGATCGGCGCGTAGATTTCCAGGGTCTCGCGCGCGCTGCGCCGGCGCTTGACCGGAGGCATCACGCCGAGCGTGCGCATGTTGTGCATCCGGTCCGCGAGCTTAACCATGATCACGCGGATGTCGCGCACCATCGCGAGCAGCATCTTGCGGAAGCTCTCCGCCTGCGCCTCTTGCCGGTTCTTGAACTGGATTTGATCGAGCTTGCTGACGCCGTCCACGAGTTCGGCGACGACTTGCCCGAAGATTGTGGCGATCTCGGCCTTGGCGGTCGGCGTGTCCTCGATGACGTCGTGCAGCATCGCGGCGACGAGCGTATCGCCGTCCAAGTGCAAATCCGCGAGGATATCGGCGACTGCGACCGGATGGGTGATGTAGGGTTCGCCCGAAACGCGCGTCTGGCCGCGATGACGTTCGGCGCCGAATTCGTACGCTTCGCGCACCCGCTCGACTTGAGCGGGCGGTAGGTATGCCTCGAGTTTGTCTAAAAGCTGGTTGATCCCGGTGGAGCGTCTGACACCGGGCAGCAAACCGAGAATAGACGACGCATAGTCCATTGACCTTTTAGCGGCTTAAGCCGGGGCGTCAATCCCCCAGACCGAGTTGAGGTGCGCGGAAATCCGACGGCAGATCGAGTTCGCTCACCGGCTGGGCGATCGGCTCCTCGGGCTCTTCGAGCATTTCCTGCGTGATGTTGCCGGCCGCGATTTCGCGCAGCGCGACGACGGTCGGCTTGTCGTTTTCCCATTCGACGGTCGCTTCGGCGCCGTTCGCCAGGCGCCGGGCGCGCTTCGCGGCCAACAACACCAAGTTGAACAGATTCGGTTCGTTCTGCAGACAATCTTCGACCGTGATGCGAGCCATACCTTAGAGTATCCGTTGAAAAGCGGCCTGCTAGAATAACAGAGATTCGGGCGGCCGGGCCAGCCGGCCTGCCCGCAAGGCCCAAGCGGCCGATCAACGGCCGGCGGTCAACAGCGCGGTCAGCCGTTCAACCTCGGTTCGCCGCGCGGCGAGCGCATCGCCCCGATCTTCGACGATCGCCTGTAGATCCGCCAAGGCGTCGTCGAAGCGGTCGTTGATCACGGCGTAGTCGAATTCGTTCCAGTGGCCTATGTCCGCGACGGACTCCTGCAGGCGCCGCCGAATCACGGCGTCGGAATCCGTGCTGCGCTGCCTCAGGCGCTGCTCCAGCGCGCCGACGGACGGCGGGAGAATGAAGACGCTGCGCGCCTCCGGCAAGCGTTCGCGCACGAGGCGCGCGCCCTGCCAATCGATTTCCAACAGCAGCCGCTGCCCGGCGCCGAGCGCCTCGCGGACGGTCGCCGCCGCGGTGCCGTAGAAATTGTCGAACACCTGCGCGCACTCGAGAAATTCGCCGCGCTCGCGCATTGCGGAGAATTTCTCCACGGAGACGAAGTGGTAGTCGCGGCCGTCGGCCTCGTTCGGCCGCTGCGCGCGCGTCGTGTACGAGATCGAGAAGCGCAGTTGCGGCACGCGCGCCATCAAGGCCTTGACCAGGCTCGTCTTGCCGGCGCCCGACGGCGCGGCGATCACATAGAGACGTCCGCCAACCGGGTTCAAGGGGGCTTACTCGACGTTCTGCACTTGCTCGCGCATCTGCTCGATCAGGACCTTCATGTCCACCGCGGCGCGCGTCGTCTCGATGTCCTGCGACTTCGACGACAGCGTGTTCGCCTCGCGATTCAATTCCTGCATCAAGAAGTCCAAGCGCCGGCCGGCGGGCTCGCGCTCAGCGAACGTCTTGCGGATTTCCACGACGTGTCCGCGCAACCGCTCGATCTCCTCATCGACGTCGAGGCGCTGCGCGAGGACCGCGAGCTCCTGTTCGAGCCGATCGTGGTCCACGGAGGCCGCGAGTTCCGCGACGCGCTCGAGAAGGCGAGCGCGCGCGCGCGCACGCACCTCCGGCAAGCGCTGTGAGACGCGTTCCGCCTGCGCAAGCAGCGCGTCGCAGCGCTGCGCGAGGCCATCCTGAATGCGGCTTCCTTCGCTATCGCGAAAGCGCGACAGCTCCGCCAGCGCCTAGCCGAGCAGCGCGCGAGCCGCTTCCTGCAGCGGCTGAAGGTCGCGCGCCGCGTCGCGCACCACGCCGGGCCAGCGCAGCAGATCCATGACGTCGATGCTCGCTGCAGGCCCCGCGCGCTCCGCGATCTGCCGCGCGCGTTCGGTGAGGGAGTCGAGCAGCACGCGCTCCAGGTCGAGCGAGCCCGCGGCCGCGGTCGCACGGAAGACGAGAGCGCAATCGACCTTGCCGCGGCGCACCGCGCCGGCGATCGTCTGCCGAACTTCCGCTTCGGCTGCACGAAACTCTTCCGGCAGGCGGCAGCCGACTTCGAGGAAGCGGTGATTCACGGCCTTCAATTCCCAGGCAAGCATGCCCCAAGGAAACTGCCGCTCGCGACGCGCAAAGCCGGTCATGCTACGAATCATATGGGTTTGCGCCATAATCGGTGATAATCGGCGCGAAGTTTAGCAGAAGACCAGGAGATGTCCTTGCAGATCGAGACCGCGGACGTGAGCCTCATCGGCCACCGCGAGGAGAACCAAGACCGGGTTGCGGTCGCCGCGGACGACAACGCGGCGCTGCTCGTCGTCGTCGACGGTATGGGAGGCCATGCCGAGGGAGCGCGTGCGGCCGAGAGCGCCCTCGCCAGTCTCCTCGAGACCTTTTGGCAGACGCCGCATCCCATTTTCGACCCGCTCGGCTTCCTGCATCTCGCGCTGGGACGCGCACACGAGGAGGTAGTCAAACTGGGCGTCGGCTTGGGCGTCGAAGCGCGCCCGCGCGCGACCTGCGCGATCTGCATCGTCCAGGATTCGGCGGCGTACTGGGCCCACGTCGGCGACAGCCGCGTCTATCAATTGCGCCAACAGCAAGTGTTGGAGCGAACGCGCGATCACAGCCACGTCGAGGTGCTGTTGCGCGAGGGGCTGATCACGGAGGCCGAAGTGCAGGGCCATCCGATGCGCAATTACGTCGAGTGTTGCCTGGGCGGCGACGCGGCGCTGCCTGAGATGAGTATCTCCACGCGCCGCCGGCTCAAATCCGGCGACGTCCTGTTGTTGTGCACCGACGGGTTATGGGCCAATTTGAGCGACCAGGATTTCATCGCCTTCGCCCAAATGCCGGGCAAGACCCTGCGTGAATCCTTGACCGAACTCGGCACGCAAGCCGTCGCGTCGTCCGCGCCGTACAGCGACAATACCAGCGCCGCGGTGCTGCGCTGGTGCGCGGCATGAGCGTGCGGCCGAGCGGCCGCGCGCCCGACGAACTGCGCGCGCTCAGCTTTACCCGCGGATTCACGGTCCATGCCGAGGGCTCCGTGCTGGTCGCATTCGGCGGCACGCGCGTGCTCTGCACCGCAAGCGTCGAGGACGGCGTGCCGCCGTTTTTGCGCGGCACCGGGCAAGGCTGGGTTACGGCCGAGTACGGCATGGTGCCGCGCGCGACGCACAGCCGCAGTGCGCGCGAAGCCGCGCGCGGCAAGCAGTCCGGAAGAACGCAGGAGATACAGCGGCTCATCGGCCGGAGCTTGCGCGCCGTCGTCGATATGAAAGCACTCGGCGAACGCACCGTGACGATCGATTGCGACGTCCTGCAGGCCGACGGCGGGACGCGGACCGCCGCGATCACCGGCGGGTTCGTCGCGCTCGCCGACGCCATCGACACGCTTATCGCGAGACGCGTGCTGCGCGCGAACCCGCTGCACGGACAGGTGGCGGCCGTGTCCGTCGGCATATACCGCGGCATGGCCGTGCTTGATTTGGATTATGCGGAAGATTCGGCCGCCGAGACCGACATGAACGTCGTGATGAACAGCGGCGGGGCTTTCATCGAGATACAAGGTACCGCGTAGGGTCATGCTTTCCGCCGCCACGAGCTCGACCAATTGCTGGATCTTGCGACTTCGGGCATCGCCCTTCTACATGCCGCACAAGCCAGCGCGCGCGGCGGCTAGCCGCCTCGGCGTCGCGACCGGCAACGCCGGCAAGCTGCGCGAAATCCGGGCGTTGCTCGACGGCTTGCCGTTCGAGATCGTCGGCCTGCAGGAACTCAAGGTGGCGCCGCCCGTGGAAAGCGGCGCGACCTTCGCCGAGAATGCGATGCTGAAGGCGCGCCACGCGGCCCCGGCGCTGGCGCCGACGGCGCGCGCCGCGGTCATCGCCGACGACTCCGGCCTCGAAGTCGACGCGCTCGGTGGAGCGCCCGGAGTGCATTCGGCGCGCTACGCCGGCGCGGGTGCCGACGATGGGGCGAATAATGCGAAATTGCTCGCGGCGCTCGCAGGCGTCCCCGGCTCGAGTCGCGGCGCGCGCTATCGCTGCGTGCTCGTGTATCTACCGGCGCTGCCTGCGGCGGCGCCGATCATCGCCGAGGGTGTTTGGGAGGGGCGCATCCTGTGCGCGCCGCGCGGCGCCGCGGGCTTCGGCTACGATCCTGTTTTTTTCGTGCCGCAGCTCGGCATGACGGCCGCGCAACTTGCCCCCGAGGAGAAGAACCGCTTGAGCCACCGCGGCATCGCGCTGCGCGCCTTGCGCGCGCGGCTGCGGGAATCGGCGTGACGGAGCGCCTGCCGCCGCTCGCGCTGTACGTGCACATGCCCTGGTGCGTGCGCAAATGCCCTTACTGCGATTTCAATTCCCATGCGCTCAAGGGGGATCGGCCTGACGGCAGCTATATTGACGCGCTGATCCGCGATTTCGATTCGGAATTGCCGATGATCGGCACGCGTCCGATCGATACCGTGTTTTTCGGCGGCGGCACGCCGAGCTTGTTCGAGCCCGCTCAAATCGCGCGCTTGCTCGAAGCGCTCCGCTTGCGCGCCAATTTCGCGCCGGCAGCGGAGGTCACGCTGGAGGCGAACCCCGGCACGATCGAGCGCGGCCGTTTCGCAGGCTATCGCGACGCCGGCGTCAATCGGGTGTCTCTGGGTGCGCAGACCTTTTCCGGCGAGGCGCTCGGCGTCCTTGGACGGATACATACGCCGGACGATACGCGGCGCGCGGTCGCCGAACTCGGCGAGGCGGGGATCGCCAATTTCAATCTCGACCTGATGTACGCGCTGCCGAACCAGACCGTGGACGGCGCGCTCGCCGACGTCGCCGCGGCCTGCGCGTTGCGGCCGGCTCATATTTCGCACTACCAGCTGACGCTCGAGCCGGGCACGGCCTTTCACGCCCGTCCGCCGGTGCTGCCGGACGAGGACGCGGCCTTTCTGATGCAGACCGAATGCCAGAGTCTGCTCGCGCACTGCGGCTACGTTCACTACGAAGTGTCGGCATACGCGCGCGCGGGCGCCGAGTGCCGCCATAACTTGAATTATTGGGGCTTCGGCGACTATGTCGGGATCGGCGCCGGCGCGCACGGCAAGGTGAGCCTCGAGATGCCGGACCGCATCGTACGCAGCGCAAAGCCCCTGAATCCGCGCGAATATCTGCGCCGCGTCGCGGCCGGCGAGGCCGTGATCGGGGAGCGCGTGCCGATCGAGAACCGGTTGCTGCCGTTCGAATTCATGCTGAATGCGCTGCGCCTCAACGGCGGCTTTCGCGGCGCCGATTTCGAGGCGCGGACCGGCCTTGATCTGCAGCGTGTGGCGTCCGCGTTGGAAACGGCCAGAAGCCGCGGCTTGATCGAGGTTTCGTCCGATCGATGGCGCCCAACGGAACTCGGCAGACGGTTCTTGAACGATCTTATGGCCGGATTCCTCGCTTGAGCTTATACACATGAGCGCCGCTTGCCCGGCGAAAGTGGTACCTACAGCACATTGCAATCGCAATAGGTCAAATGACGCCTGCAAGCTATTGATAGATTTAACTAAAATGTCCTGTCTATTTTTTGACCATGTTAACAATTATGCAAAATATCGCGGTACTCGCGCGCTGCATCGAAGCCCATCCACAGACTTATCCACAAATATTGTGGACAAACGCTGCGCGCGCCAGGGTCTGAAGGCTTGCAGCCGAAGAGGCTTGTCCCGGCATCCCGGCCCGGCTAGACTGCGCGGCCCGCTCCCTGTAAGGCTCAAGGCTTAGGGACGCGGGCAATGCACCGGGCGTGGCGATGCGCGAACTTAGCGAACGCGTCGATTCTGCCGCCAGTTATTTTTCGAGGACGCGAACCATGAAAGCCGGCATCCACCCTGAATACCGAGAGATCTCGGTCACCTGCACCTGCGGGAACACGTTCAAGACCCGCTCGACGATCGAACACGATCTACAGATCGAAGTCTGTTCGAACTGCCATCCGTTCTATACCGGCAAGCAGAAGATCGTGGATACCGGCGGCCGCGTCGACAAGTTCCGCAAGAAGTACGCGACGTCCGCACCGCGCGGTTGATCGCGTCCCGCTCGCCGCGTCGCTCCGTCGATGGCCCGCTCTGCGCGAAGAACGCAGGGCGCCCGCTTGCTTTCGGCCGTTCGCTCGTGCAAGGCTTCGAGCCTCAATGATGCACTGAACCCAAATTCTCGTCGGATGAGCGTATGAACACGAAGTACGAAATCAAGAATCCAGTCACCGGCAAGGCGACGCAACTCGATGCGATCCAGGGCACCATAGGACCCGATGTGCTCAACATCGCGCCGCTCCTGAAGGAGCAGGGCGTATTCACCTTCGACCCCGGGTTCATGGCGACGGCGAGCACGGAAAGCAAGATCACGTACATCGACGGCGATCTGGGCATGCTGTTGTACCGGGGCTATCCGGTCGAACAGCTCGCGGAAAAATCGAGTTTCCTCGAGGTCGCCAATCTCTTGATCTACGGAAGCTTGCCGTCGAAGCAGCAGCTCGACGCGTTTCAAGACTCGATCACCCGCCATACGATGGTCAACGAGCAATTGCTGCGTTTCTATCAGGGCTTCCACCACGATGCGCACCCGATGGCGATGGTTTCGGCGATGGTCGCGTCGATGGCCGCGTTCTATCACGATTCGACCGATATCAACGACCCGCGCCATCGCGAAATATTCGCGCATCGGATCATCGCAAAGCTGCCGACGATCGCGGCGGCCGCCTACAAGCATTCACTCGGCCAGCCGTTCGTCTATCCGCGCAACGATCTACGCTACTGCGCGAACATGCTGAACATGTTCTTCGCCGTGCCTTGCGAGCCATACGCTATCGACCCGGTCGCGGCCGAGGCGCTCGACTTGCTGTTCATCCTGCACGCCGATCACGAGCAAAACGCGAGCACTTCCACGGTGCGGCTCGCCGGAAGCACGGGCGCGAATCCCTACGCGGCGATCTCCGCGGGCGTTTCGGCGCTATGGGGGCCGGCGCACGGCGGCGCGAACGAGGCGGTGCTCGACATGCTCGAGAGCATAGGCTCCGTCGGCAACATCGACCGCTTCCTCGCGCGCGTAAAGGACAAGAACGACAACGTGCGCCTGATGGGATTCGGCCACCGCGTCTACAAGAACTTCGACCCGCGCGCGAAGATCATCCGCGGCATGTGCTACCGCGTGTTGGAAAAACTCGGCCGGACCGATTCGCCGCTGTTCGAATTGGCGCTGCGGCTCGAAGAGATCGCCTTGAAGGACGATTATTTCGTTTCCAGGAAGCTCTACCAGAACGTGGACTTCTACTCCGGCATCATCTACAGCGCGTTGGGAATACCCCGGTCGATGTTCACGGTGATGTTCGCGATCGCGCGCACGGCCGGCTGGGTCGCGCATTGGCAGGAAATGGTCTCGGATCCCCATATGCGCATCGGTCGGCCGCGCCAGCTCTATACGGGTCCGACGAAGCGGGATTACGTGCCGATCGACCGGCGCTGATCCGTGGTTGCGGCGCACCGTTTCGCATCGGCGGCGATCGCGGCGCTCATTCTCGGTACCGCCGCGGGCGGCGCGCGTGCGCAAACGCAGCAATCGGCCGGCGCCGGATTCGCCGACCGCTGCGCCGCGCCGCCGAAGGCGGTCGCCGTCGGCTATGCGCAATGGAACGGCGCGGGACGCGATCTTGACAACACGCGCTACCAGCCGGAGCCCGCGCTGCGCGCGACCGATGTGCGCAAGCTCGCGCTGAAATGGGCATTCGGCTACGACCCGGCGGCGATTTACGGGCAGCCGACGGTCGTCGACGGCCGCCTGTTCGTGACGAGCTCCTCCGGCCGCGTTTATTCGCTCGACGCGAGCAGCGGCTGTACCTATTGGATCTTCGACGCGGCCGCCGGCGCGGATACCTCGATCGTCGTCGGCGAACTCGGCCGCCCCACGCTGGTCAAGCAGCGGTGGCGGCCGCTGCGGCGATGGCGCCGGCACTGGCGCACGAATGCCCATATCGAAGTCATCAAGCCGCCGAGCGCGGTGTTCTTCGGCGACGACGCGGGCGTCGTCTACGCGCTCAACGCAGAGACCGGAACACTGCTGTGGAAGACCGACCTCGGCGCGGACTCGGGCACGCACGTGCGCATCACCGGCACGCCGGCGTTCTATCAGGACCGGCTCTACGTGCCGCTGACGGATTCCGGGCCGACGGCCGGGCGCGGCGCCGGCTGTTGCGCGCTGCAGGGCGGCGTCGCGGCCCTCGACATCGCGAATGGCGGGGTCGTGTGGCGTTCCGTCATTCACCCTCCCGCCTCCGGCCGTCCGATCGGCACTCCGATCTGGGCGGCGCCGACCGTGGATCCGAAGCGCGGCGTGATCTATGTCGCCGCCGGGAACTCGGATGCGGTCCTCGCGCTGAGCCTCGCCGACGGCTCACGGCGCTGGATCAAGGCGCTCGTGCCGAGCGACGATCCGCCGGCCGGTGCGCGCAACTCCGGCGAGCCGCTGAACTCCGAGCGTGCTTTCGGCGATCCGCCGATCTTGCAATCCTTGCCGAACGGGCGCCAATTGCTGCTCGCCGGCCAGCAATCCGGAGTCGTATTTTGTCTCGACCCCGACCGCGAGGGCGCACTGCTGTGGCAAACCCGGGTCGCGCGCGGCGCCGATGCGGGCGGCGTCGAGTGGAGTCCGGCTGCGGATCATCGCAACGTCTACGTAGCCGTGGCCGAGGTCGGCGC
>DAIDVO010000066.1 GCA_027456085.1 Steroidobacteraceae bacterium
CGACGAAAGTGCCGAGTTGCTGAAACCGATATTTCTGGCCGCCGTATTCGAACGGCGGCGCGTCCCGGCCAAGATGCCGGGCTACGATGTTTTTCGGCAGCCGCACGACGCCTTCCACGGTCGCGAGCGGCAGCGCGTAGACCTCATCGGCGACGCGCACGATCAATGCCTGGCTGATCGCGAGCGTGAACGGCAAGCGGATCGTGAACCGCGTTCCCTTGCCGAACGTCGACTCGATGAACAGGCCGCCGCCCAATTTTTTCACCTCGGTCGCTACGACGTCCATTCCCCCGCCGCGTCCGGCCGCCTGCGTGACGCGGCCGGCCGTGCTGAATCCGGCCTCCAGGATCAGCTGCATCGCTTCCCCGTCGGTGAGCTTCGCTTGCGGATCGGTGAGCCCAAGCGCGATCGCCTTTTCGCGGATCAACTTGACGTTGATGCCTGCGCCGTCGTCGGCGACCACGATCACGACTTCGGCGCCGTCGCGCTCGAGGGTCACGGAAATGCGCCCCACCTCCGGCTTGCCGATTTCGGCGCGCCGTTCGGGCGCCTCGATGCCGTGAACGACCGCGTTGCGCAGCATGTGTTCGAGCGGCGCCACCATGCGCTCGAGCACCTGGCGGTCCAATTCGGCGGCGGCGCCCTGGACGGAGAGCTCCGCGCGCTTGCCCGTGTCGTTGGCGGATTGGCGCACCAAGCGCGTCAGGCGCTGCACGTGGCGCTGAAACGGCACCATGCGTGTGCGCATCAAGCTGTTTTGCAGCTCGGTGATCACCCGGGCCTGCTGGGTCAACAAGCTCTGCGCCTCGCGCGTCAGCGTCTCGAGGAGGCCTTGAATGCTCGCCACGTCGCTCGAAGTTTCGGCGAGTGCGCGCGAAAGTTGCTGCAAAGCCGAATAGCGGTCCAATTCCAGCGGATCGAAATCGGCGCGCCGCGGATCGGCATCCTGGTGCCGGTGGAGAATTTGCGCCTCGGTCTCCATTTCCACGCCGCGCAGCTGTTCCTTTAGGCGGGTAACCGTGCGCGCAAGCTCGGCGAGATTGAAATCGATCGAGTTCACCTGCTGGTCGAGGCGTGCGCGGAAGATACTCACCTCGCCCGCGTTGTTCAGCATCGTGTCGAGCAAGTCCGCGTCGACCCGCGCCATCTCCGCGCGCTCGACCGGCATACTCTCCCGCCCCGGCAGCACCGGAGCACTGGAGATTTCCAGACTCTGCAAGCTGAATTCGCCGCTCTGGTCGGGCGCCGGGCCCTGTGGCGGCGCTTGCGCGGCGGCGGCCGGCGGTGGCGCGGGGGCCGGCTGCGCGGCAACTGGCGGTGCGGCGACGGAGCCGGCGGCGAGCGCGCGAATCCGTGCGATCAGAGCGGCGGCCGGCGGCGGCAGAGAGCCCGACCCGACCGTGTCGCGCATGCGCGCGAGTTCATCGAGGCTCGCCTGCACGACCGCATGGGCGCGCTCGTCGCCGCTCACGAGGCCGCCGTCGATTTGAATGACCAGCGACTCGAGCTCATGGCTCAGAGCGCCCATCGAGGTGATCCCGGCCATGCGCGCGCCGCCTTTCAGCGTATGAAGCTGTCGCTGCAGCTCGGCTACGGGCGTCTTGTCATGGCGGCCGGCGGTCCACGCGCCGAGCGAGGCTTGTGCGCTCTCCAGGAGTTCGGTCGCCTCCTCGCTGAAGATGTTCGCGATTTCGTGATCGAAGCCCTCGGGCTCCGCGGAAACGATCAGCGCCGGAACGAGCGCCGATGCGCCTGCGTCCTCTGCGCCTCTCGCGAGTGCTTCATCGAGCTCGGCCTCCTGCGCGTGGATGCGCTCGAGCAGCACCGGCTGTTCGGCGAAAAAGACCGTGGACTCGTCGATATGCGCGACAACGTTCTCGATGGCGGCGACCGCGTCCGCGAGCAGCGCGAGGCCCGCGTCGGAGAGGCCGCGGCCGCTTTCGTATACTTTGCGCAGATAGTTGTTCAGCGGTTCGGTGACCCTGATTCCATGCCGTGCCTCGGCCATTTTCGAGCTGCCGCAGAGCGTGTGCACGGCACGGTAGATATTCTCCGGCACATCGTGCGGCGCGAGCTGACCGCTGCGCTTGCGCAAATATTCGCGGATCGCCGCCAGGTGATGCGCGGCCTCCTTGCTGTAGATATCGTGCAGCAACGGGTCCATCACCGTGACCGGCGGGACCTGCACGTCTGCAGGAGTCGGCAAGTTCGGCTCCGGCTGCGCGCCCGGTGCGGGCTCCCGCGCTTGTTCCGCGGAGGGCTGTTCCATGGCGGCCTCCGGCGGCGAGGGGCCTGAGGCGCCGCGCTCTTCGATCGCCGTGCTCGCTGCCGTATCCTCGCCCTCGCGTCCGCCCGCGCAGGCATGCGCGCGCGCAATGATGTCGTCCACCGGCGCAGGCAACGGCCGGCCGGTTTCCAATTGCTCGATCGCTTGCGGCAAGGCGGCGACCGCGGCTCGAATGATCGCCACCATCGCAGGTGTCCGCGTCGCGGTTTTGTCGATGACCCGATTCAACAAATTCTCGATCGACCACGCAAGGTCGCCGATCAGAAGTGCGCCGACCATCCGGCCGCTTCCCTTCAAGGTGTGGAAGCTGCGGCGCATCGTGGCGAGCGCGTCCGTATCCATGGGATTTTGTTCCCAGCGCGGGAAAGTCGCACCGACTGCGGCCAGTTCCTCCTTGGCTTCCTCGATGAACAGCTCGACGAGCTGCGGATCGAGCGGCGTCGCGTCCATCGCGGCGATCGTGCCGGCCTGCGGCGGCGTCGCCGGCCGCCGCTGCGTAGTGCGTTCGTAGACGCCTTGCGCGGGCGTGTCGATTTGCACCGTCGCCGCAACGGCCGCGGCGTCCAGACTGAGCGCCGGCACGGCCTCCAGCGTGTCTTCGGTCAGCGCCTTGACGCAGATCGCGGCGTTGTCGAGCATGTACCAGGGATCATTGCGGCCGCTCTGAATCGTCTCCATGTAGTATTCGACGCTGACGATCGCGTCCGCGATCCGCTCCAAACGCAGCGGATCGGCCGCGGGCGCGCCGGGCTCGACGATTTTCCGCACCTGCACGCCGATCGCATCCATGAGCTCTGCGGCCCGGCCCTTGCCGAGCATCAACAATCCGGCGGTGATCCCCCGCAGCAGCTGCGGGACGTTGTCCAGGCCCTGCGGCGACGAATCCCCGGGCTTCTGCACGGCGACGGAAATGGCCTCCTTGATGCGCGCCAGGTTGACGATGCATTCTCTCAGGACGGCTTCGCTGACCAGGCGGAAATCGAGGTCTGCGGCGTCGTGGGTGCCGGTGGCCGCCGCAGCGGGCGGCAAGATCAAGCGCACGAGTTGGTCGTCCAAGCTGTCTTCGACGGACAGCAGGACGCCGGCGATCTTGATGAGCGCATCCTCGGCCGGCGGTTTGCCCGCCGCCAGTAAGCCGTTGAGATCGGTGATCTCCGCCTGCACGCGCTGGCGCTGTTCTCCCAGGCCGAGCACCCCGAGCGTATCGCTGATCTTCTTCAGCAAATCCAATTGCGGCGCGAGATCTTCGCTGCGTCCGCCGCCGCGCCGGACGAAGATATCGAGTACGTCTTTGACCTTCGCCAGATCCTCTTTGATCGCCGCGGCCACGGTGCGCATCAATTTGACGCTGGGCGCGGACAGGCTTTCGCGCTCCTGCTCGATCGAATCGTCGACCGGCAGGAGTTCGGCGAGTTTGAATGAGGCGCGCACCGCGCCGATGCGGCCGCCGCCGACCGATGAACGGGCGACGTAGTACAGCAAGTTGTTCAGCAGGTCGACCGGTGGATTCTCGCAGTACCGCGCCTCGCCGGCCTCGTACAAAGCCTTGATCTGCCGGTCGGCTTGCCCGAGTAGACGCTTCAGCGTCGCGCTCGGCTCCAATCGGTTCTCGCGCAGCGCCTCCAGAATCGCGCCCGTGACCCACCAGAACTGAAAAACCGGCTGGGTCGTAGCGATTTGTTCCAGCTTCTCGGCAACTTTCGCCATGATTTCGAGATTCTGGTCGGTGCGCTCGCCGCGAATCAGCCCGAGCAGCCCCACTTGGAACCGCGGACGCAGCCGCCGCGCCCAAAGTGCGGCCGAGATACGCTCCTCGCCGGTCTGTTGCGGCTGCGCGGGCTGGTCGGATTTCAGGTTCAGCAGCAGGAGCGTCCCTTCGGACAACAGCGGACTGCCGCGCACGGAACGCAGATCGTTCAACAACGGCAACAGCACGAGCGCGAGATCGCGGCCGCCGGAAAGGACGCGCTCCAGATAAGTGGGCAATTGCACCATCGCCCGCATCAGCGCGTCGAGGCCGTCCGTTTGGCGCTTCTCATCCTCGGCTGATTCCAGCAGATATCGTGTGACGTGCTCCATTTCTTCGGCAAGAAGGGCGGCGCCGTACACTTCGACGAGCCGCAGGACGCCGTGCGCGAGGTGCAGATGGTCCGCGCATTTCTCCAGCACGTCGCGCTGATCGGGCCGCTCGGCGTAGGTCTCGAGCGCAGCGCGCGCATCGCTCAATGTCGTCGCCAGTTCCTTGGCGACGAGATGCAGGGTCTGGGAACTGATGTCGGTCATGCCGGAATTCGGTGGCCGCGCCTCACGCGCCGAAACCGCTCACCTTGCGCATTTTGCCGGTGTTGCCGGTGCCGCCATCGACGGGGTCCTTCAGCGCCGGCAGCCGGGTCGACGTGGAGCCGCCCATCGTCGTCGAGGTGCCGGTCCAGCCCGGCAGCCGGAACCCTGAAACCGACCTGCGCAGCTGCGCGGCCAGCGCGGCGAGCTTCGCGATCGCTGCGGACGTCGCCGAGGAGCCTTCCGCCGCCTGGGTCGAAATTTCGCGCACCACGCGCATGTTCTTCGAGATATCCCACGAGGCGGCCGCCTGCTGCCTGGCGCTCGCGGAGATGTTCTGCACGAGGCTCGCGATTTGATTGGACACCTGTTCGATCTCGTCGAGCGCGGCGCCGGCGTTCTCGGCGAGCAGCGCGCAGCCGACCACGTCCGTCGTGCTGCGTTCCATCGAAACGACCGCCTCGTTGGTGTCCGTCTGGATGGTCCGCACGAGGACCTCGATCTGCTTGGTCGCGTTCGCGGCCCGCTCGGCGAGCCGCTGGACTTCATCGGCGACGACCGCGAAGCCGCGGCCGGCCTCGCCGGCCATGGACGCCTGAATCGACGCGTTCAGCGCGAGGATGTTGGTCTGCTCGGCGATATCGTTGATCAGCTCGACGATATTGCCGATCTCCTGCGAACTCTCGCCGAGCCGCTTGATCCGCTTGCTCGTCTCCTGGATGGTCTCGCGAATCGCATTCATGCCGTCGATCGTGCGGCGCACGGCGTCGCCGCCCTTGTGGGCGATGTCGACCGAATGTCTGGCGACATCGGCGCAGCGCTCCGAGTTGCCGGATACTTCCTCGATCGACGCCGCCATGTCGGCCATGGACTCGCTCGCCGCGGAGATCTGGCGCGACTGCGCGGCGCTCGCCTTCGCCATGTGCGCCGCGGCGCCTTGCGCCTGCTTCGTGGATCCGTCCAATTGGATCGCGCTTTCGTTGATCGTCGTGACCAGCCCGCGCAGGGCCTCGATCGCGTAATTAATCGAGTCGGCGATCGCGCCGGTGATGTCTTCGGTGACGGTGGCCTGCACGGTCAAGTCGCCGTTCGCGAGATTCGACAGCTCATCGAGCAGACGCATGATCGCCTCTTGATTGCGCTCGTTCTCGCGCACGCGCAGGTCGATCGTGCGCCGCGCATCGACCGCCTTGCGGTAGACCAATGCAAGCGCCGTCAGGCATAGGAGAGCGAGCACGAGGCTCGCCAATATCCACGCTTTGAGGCTGTTCGCGGCGCCGGCGGCAGGCGGCGCCGCAGCTCCGTACGTCGATGCGAGCGGCTCGGTCAAGCCGGGCAGCGCACGCGCAGCCGCCTGCGCCTTCGACAGGGGCTCGGCCGCGCCGATCGCCGCGCGCACCGCCGCGGCGAATTGTTGATTGCGCTCGACGAGGCCCTTCAACCGCTGTTGTGCGTCCGGACCGGAAACGGGCGTCAAGCCCAATCCCGAGTCCTCGCCCGACAGGCCGCGAACGACTTGGTTCAAGAACTCCAGGCTGTCGGCCAAGCGCTGCGCCGCCGGGGCCGCGTCGCCGATGCCGGCGGCGAGGCCGTTCAATTCCTGCTGAATTCGCTGTACCGTCAGCTCGAACCGCTCCAGATAGCGGCTCATGCCTTCGAGCTTTTGCACTCCGCCGGAACTCGCGAGGTCGCCGAGCTGCGAAAGCAGCTTCGGCGCGATGGAATGCACGTCCCGATTGGACGACAGGATCGCGAGAACGGCGGGGCGCGCCGCGCCGATGGTATCCAACGTGCCGCCCAACTTCACGCTCAAGGCCGCGACGGCGCCGCCTGCTGCGCTCGTTCCGCCGAGAAGCGCCTTGGCGCGCGCCCCGCTCTGCGCCAGAGCGTCGAACGCAGCCGCATCGCCGCGCAATGCGTTCTGCGCCTCGAACGGCATGCGCTGCAGGACGAACGCAAGCTCCTCGGCGGACGCCGCCTGCGGACTTGGGGGCCGCGTGAGCAGCACGAGCCAGGCCGCGACGGCGATGCACGCCACGGACAACGCAGCGAGCGCCGGCAATATGCGGGACCATCGGTTCGTATCGTCTGATTTGGTCATTGCGCGATCCCGGCCCTTAGCTCGCCGCCTGCAGGAAACTTTGGCTCTCCACGAGGCCCTTAAGACTCAACACCGGCCACACTTCGCCGCCGCGGCGAAATGCACCGGCGAGGTAACTGTCGCAGCGAATCACGGTCGGCGGCGGATCCGGGCTGAACTCCCGCTCCGCGAAGCGGCGAAAGCCGAGCACCTCGTCGACCATCAATCCAGCCGGGATATCGCGATGATTGACGGCGATCACGCGCGTGTTACGCCCCGCCGCCGTCATGCCGCTGCCCAGGAACTGGCGCAGGTCGATCATCGGCAAGAGCTGGCCGCGAACGTTCGCGAGCCCCTTGACCCATGCCCTAGCCCCCGGGATCCGGGTCACCGCCGCGGGGTAGCCCAGGACTTCGCGCGTTTCTTCGCGCGCGACGAGAAAGGTCTCGCCGCCCATGCGAAACGCGACGCCGACCCATTCCCGCCCGACGCTCGCCTCCGGGGCCGGACCTGCGATGTTCGCGCGGCTGCGCTTTTCCAACTCCTTGAGCAGCTCGAACGGGCGGTCCCGCAAGCTGCGCAGGTCGTCCGTGGCGCCGCCGGCGACGTCAGTCATACGGCGAGCGCCGCCTGGGCCTTCGCGACCAGCGCCTGGGCCGAGACCGGCTTCACGATGTAATCCACCGCTCCTTGGCGCAGCCCCCAGACGCGATCCGTTTCCTGCCCCTTGGTCGTCACCATGATGATCGGAATCAGCCTCGTCTCGGGATCGTTGATGAGCGTGCGCGTCGCCTGATAGCCGTTGACCCCGGGCATGACGATGTCCATGAAGATCAAATCCGGCTTCATCGCTTTGGCCTTGCGAATGCCTTCCTCACCGTTCTCGGCCGCGGCCGTCGTGAAGCCGTGCTTCTCCAAAGCCTTCTGCATCACGAAGACCTCAGTGGGCGAGTCGTCGACAATAAGAATCAATGCCATGCCTGGATTCTCCCGTCATTTGCCCACGTGGGCTTCGATCGCACCCAATAACTCGTCCTTCGTGAACGGTTTCGTCAAATAATGCTCGGAGCCGACGATCCGGCCGCGCGCCCGGTCGAACAAGCCGTCCTTGCTCGACAGCATGATCACGGGGATCTGCTTGAAGACCTTGTTATGCTTGATCAGCGAACAGGTCTGATAGCCGTCGAGACGCGGCATCATGATGTCGACGAACACGATATCCGGTTGATGGTCGGCGATCTTCGACAGCGCATCGAACCCGTCGATGGCCGTGAATACCTCGCATCCTTCCTTGGTCAGCAGCGTCTCGGCGGTTCGACGGATCGTCTTGCTGTCGTCGATAACAAGCACCTTGAGGCCCTGAAGTCTGGATTTGTCGATTGCGGTCATGAAGTCACTGCGCGTAGGTGCCGGAATATCGTGACTTTTTAACATATCTAGGCCCCTCAAGCCACGGCATGGACGTCACATTTGGAGGCAATGCGGCGCAAACGACGGCGGACTGGTTCACAGTTTTTGATGTAAGCGGACCGGCCCCCCGCTTGGCGTACACTTCCAGTCGGTGCCGCCCAACCGGTAAGGGGAATTCGATGTCTTCCCAGGTCCGCCTTCTTGTCGTCATGGATCCGATCGAGACGATCAAGCCGGCCAAAGACAGTACGTTGGCGATGCTCTTGGCGGCGCAGCAGCGCGGCTGGCAGATCCTCTACGCCGAGCAGAAGGACCTCTGGCTGCGGGACGGGACCGCTTATGGCCGCCTCGCGCCGCTGCGGGTATTCGACGATCCGGCGCATTGGTTCGAGCGCGGCGCCTACCAGATCGGCCGCTTGGGCGATTGCGGCGCCATCCTGATGCGCAAGGACCCGCCGTTCGACACGGAATACATCTACACGACCTATATCCTGAATCGCGCGCAGCAACAGGGCGCGGTCGTCGTCAATGATCCGCAGGGTCTGCGCGACATGAACGAAAAGGTGTACACGGCATGGTTCCCGGATTGCTGCGCGCCGACGCTGATCACGCGCGACATGGGCGACATGGGCGAGTTCCTGCGCGAGCACGGCAAGGCGGTCTGCAAACCCCTGCACGGCATGGGAGGCCGTTCGATTTTCGTGCTCGAGGAAGGCGACAAGAACCGCAACGTCATTTTCGAAACACTGACCGACTACGGCAGCCGCTACGCGATCATCCAACGCTACCTGCCGGAAATCCTGACCGCCGGCGATTGCCGCGTGATCCTCGTCGACGGCGAACCGGTGCCGTATGCGCTGCGGCGCGTGCCTGACAGCGCCGACAACCGCGGCAACCTGGCGGCCGGCGCACGCGCCGAGAGCCGCCCGCTCAACGAGCGCGACCGCTGGCTTTGCTCGAAGATCGGACCGCCGTTGCGCGCCGCCGGCATGATCTTCGTCGGTCTCGACGTCATCGGCGACTTCGTCACGGAGATCAACGTAACGAGCCCGACCGGGATACGCGAACTAGACAAGAAGCACTCGGTCGATATCGGTGCAAGTCTGATGGCCGCGATCGCCAGGATCCTGAGAGCCGCGTGAATTCCGATCTTCTCGAGGCCGGGCTCCCCCCCGCGAACGACCGCATATTGACGACCTGCTTCGTGGCGGCGCTGCTGCACGCGATCATCATACTCGGCGTGACGTTCAGTCCGCCGCAGAGCGGTGCGCAGGGCAATGGGCCGGGTCTCGAGATCATCCTGGTCGGCGACAAGGGGCCTGCCGTCGCGCATAACCGCGGCGCAAAATATCTTGCGCAGAGAAGTCAGCGCGGCGCCGGCAACACGACCGCGGCGCAGAGGGCGTTGGTACCGAAATCCTCGCCCGCACGCGCCGATCGGCCCGGGGTCGCCGACGGCGAAGGGCGGAGCTATCGGCCGGCGGGGGACGGCGCCGGCGACGACGCGATGATCGCGACGCGGGGGCCGTCGCCGAAGATCCTCTATTTCGCTCGGGCCGCGGCCGCGCAAGCCGCGTCCGCAATGCCGTTGCGCCTCGAGAACCGGCCGGACTTCGCCATGGAGCCGAACAGCGACGGCGTCGCGCTGCGCCTGCGCGGCCAAGCGCGGCGCCAGCTGTGGATTTCCGCCGATACGCGCGAATCGGACGTGGCCGAATACTTGGACAGCTGGCGCCGCCGCGTCGAGCGTGTCGGTACGATGAATTTCCCGAGTGCGGCGCGCCTCAAGAGCGGCGTAGATACGCCGGTCGTCGAAGTGACCATCGATGCCGACGGAAGGCTGGCGCGCGCCGTTGTTCGCCGCAGCAGCGGCCGGCCCGAACTCGACGCCGCCGCTATCCGGATTCTGAAACTCGCGGCGCCGTTCGAGCCGTTTCCGCGCAAAATGCGCTCGACCCACGATCAAATTCGCATTGCCTACGAGTGGGAGTTCCTGTCGGGTACCGCGCGAGGGTCGAGTGTGCTTTACTCTGCAGCGGACGAGCCGGCGGCGCCGCACTGACGCGCTCGCTCGCCCGCAAGCCGCCTCTTTGCGCGACGATGGAAAAGCCATGAGCATTACGGGCTATTTGACGAATCAACTGCTGATCGCGATGCCCACGATGGGCGATCCGAATTTCGCGCAAACCGTCTCGTTGGTATGCGACCACGGCCCGCGCGGCGCGCTCGCGCTGATTCTGAACAAGCCCTTGCCGATGCGCATGGGCGAGGTATTCGAACAGCTGGAAATCCAGCTTGAAAGCGGGCCTCTCGCCGACCGCAAGGTGCTGCGCGGCGGCCCGATGCAGACGGACCGGGGCTTCGTCGTACACCGTGCGGGCGGCCAGTGGGATTCCACGCTCAAGGTCTCCGACAGCATCCACGTGACCACATCGCGCGACATCTTGGCCGCGATTGCGCGCGGCGACGGGCCGACCGAAGCGCTCGTCGCGCTCGGCTATGCCGGCTGGGACAGCGGCCAACTGGAAGATGAAATACGCGCGAACGCGTGGCTCAATGCGCAAGTCGACGCGCAGATCATTTTCGATCTGCCTTTCGAATCCCGATGGGAAGCGGCGGCGCGCCTGCTCGGCGTGGATCTTGCGCGAATCAGTCCGATGAGCGGCAATGCCTGAGGCGACGCGCAGCCGTCCGCCGCAGCTTCTTCTCGCGTTCGATTTTGGGAAACGGCGCATCGGCGTCGCCACCGGCGACACGATGAGCGGCACCGCTTCTGCGCTCACGGCGATCCTCGTCGGCGCCGACGGCCCACCTTGGCCCGCGATCGTCTCCTTGGTGCGCAAGTGGCAGCCGGCGCGCGCGATCGTCGGGCTGCCGTATAATGCCGACGGCACCGAGGGCTCCTTGGCGGCCGGCGCCCGCGCGTTTGCCGCCCAGCTGGCGCAGCGCTGCGGCCTCGCGATCGAGCTGGTCGACGAGCGTTATTCCTCGCTCGAGGCCGCCGCGCGGCTGCGCCAGGCCAGGCAATCGGGGTTGCGCAAACGTCGGGTCGCGAAGACGGACATCGATGCCGCTGCGGCCTGTGTGATCCTGGAGCGCTGGATCGAAGAGAATATTTGAGGCGAAATGCGGTCACAACAAGATAGCGCCGGCGGGCTGCGGCATCTCATCACGCTCGGCGGACTCGCACGCGACGCCCTGACCGCCATTCTCGACCGAGCGGAAGCTTACCGGCGCTTTCCGGGACAGCCGGCGTACGAGGGGCGCGAACTTGCCGGCGTCACGGTCGCCAATTTGTTCTATGAGCCGAGCACGCGCACGCGCGCGTCGTTCGATCTAGCCGCCCGCCGACTCGGCGCGCACGTACTGAATATGGACCTGCAGTCGAGTTCGCGCGCGAAGGGCGAAACCATGCTCGACACCATCTACACGCTCGAGGCAATGAACACGGACATATTCGTGATCCGCGACTCCGAGGCGGGATTGCCCGAATTCCTGATCGACCACGTCGATCCGCACGTCTCCGTGATCAGCGCCGGCGAGGCGCATCTTTCGCACCCTACGCAAGGTTTGCTCGATGTGCTGACGATCAGGGCGCACAAGCGGCGTTTTGCCGGATTGAAAGTCGCGATCGTCGGCGACATCAAGCACTCGCGCGTCGCCCGCTCGACCTCGCAGGCGCTCGCGACGCTCGGCACGACGGATCTGCGGCTCGTGGCGCCCGAAGCGCTGCTGCCCGCGGAGAACGAGTTCCGCGCCGCGCAGCGTTTCACGCGGATCGAGGACGGCATCGCCGGCGCGGACGTCGTCATGATGCTGCGCATACAAAAGGAGCGCATGGTGCAAAGCGCATCGCTCGACGACGCCGCCTACTTTCGCGAATTCGGCCTGACGGCGGCGCGCTTGAGGCTCGCTGCGCCGAGCGCGCTGGTCATGCATCCCGGCCCGATGAACCGCGGCGTGGAAATCAGCTCGGACGTCGCCGACGGCCCGCGTTCCGTGATCCGCGAACAAGTGAACAACGGCGTCGCCGTGCGCATGGCGGTGCTCGCTGCGATCGCCGCGACCCTGACGCGGCAGCGCCACCCGCTGTGAGGGCAGGAGCTCCCTTGCCGCACCCAAGGGACGCGGTCGATTTGCTCCGTCAGCGCCAAATGACCATCGGCAACCAGGCCGCGACGGCGGTCAGGCCGAGGCCGGCGCTCACCCAGGCACCGTATGCCCGGCCGCCGACGACGAACGCGCCAACCAGCTTGGCTATGGTGTTGGTCGAAAATGCAACGAGTATCGGCATACGAATGTCCGCCGCGCCGAGCTTCCCGCCGGCGGCGAGCGATAGTGTCGAAGCGGCGGCTGCGTGCACGTCGAACGCGCCGGCGACGGCGGTAGCCGCGGCCGCCGCGCCGTCGCCGAAGAATTTGGAGACCAGCGAAACCACGGCGGTGACGCCGACCAGCAACGCCGCGAACCCAATGGCATAGAGCAGATTGAAGGCCCGCCCCTGTGCCGGGCTCGAAGCCGCCTTGCCCCGCTGCAGCAAGTAGGCGACCGCGGCCGACACGCCCACGGCCAGCAGTGCCGCCAACAGCGATGTCGCCAGCACGATCAACCCTCTCGGCCAGACGGTGAGGATCACGACCGCGAGCAGTACGATAGTGGCGACGCTCGACAACATCGCGCCGCAAACACAAGATAAACGCAGCGTCGGCGCATCCCGCGCGCGCGCGCCGAGAGCGGCGATGGTGCCGGTGCTCGAGACGAACCCGCCGACGAGCCCGGACAGCGCGAGACCGAGCTGCGCGCCTGCGGCACGCAGTGCGACATAGCCAGCCGCCTGCAGCGCCATGAAAAGAACCACGAGCCCCCAAATTCGCCGCGGATTGATCCCTTCGGCCCAGGGGATGTCCTTGTTCGGCAGCAGCGGCAATAGAATCAGCGCCGCCGCGGCGAACACGAGCGCATCGCGCAACTCCGATTCGGTCAAGATGTCGACCGAAAACTGGTGCAGCGTTTGGCGGCTTGCGAGTAGCGTGGTCACCACCACCGCCCCTCCCGCCGCGAGAATCGCGTGTCCGATCGCGAGCACGCCGATCATGTAGGTGACCAGCAGCGCGAGTGCGGTCGTCACTCCCGGATCGCGCGAACGGCTGCGCCAATAGGCGACCGTGGACAACGCCGAGATCAGCAGGGCGCCGGCGGCAACCAGCAGCGGTTGAGACAGCGCCGAGGCCCCGGCGCCGGCAAGAGCGGCCAGTGCGAAAGTCCGCACCCCCGCGGGCGCGCGGCCGGAACCCGATCGTTTGCGCCGCTCGCGCTCGATGCCGATCAACAGACCCGCGCCGAGCGCCGCCGCGAAGCCGGCCAGGGTGCCGCCGGGATCATTCATGTTCGCATGTCGCTCATCGCCCGCTATTCTAGTCCGCAGTCATGAATACCAAGAATATGATCGGCGGGATTGCGGGGCCTCCGCAACAGACCCGCTGGAGCTACGTCGGACTGCTGCTGGCGGGCGGCATCGGCGCTGCGATGCAGATCGGCAAGGTGCCTCCGTCCCTCGGAGCACTGCAGCGGGAACTTCACCTCTCGATCGTGGCCGCGGCCTGGGTCCTCTCCGTTTTCAGCGTCATCGGCGCGCTGATCGGCAGCCTCGCAGGTTCCCTGGCCGACATGTTCGGTCCGCGGCGCGCGGCGGTCGGCGGCCTCCTCGGCAGGGGGGCCGCGAGCCTGCTCGGCAGCGGCGCCTCCTCTGCTTTCGTGCTCCTTTCCAGCCGCGTCGCCGAAGGGACGTCCTTCGTCATCGTCGTGGTCGCGATACCGAGCCTGTTGGTCGCGAGCAGCGGCATGCGGGATCGGCGCTTCGTTCCCGCCCTCTGGGGAACCTACATGCCGCTCGGCATGGCGCTTTCACTCGCGGTCGCTCCGGCCGTCCTGCACGCGGCCGGCTGGCGTACGCTCTGGAAGCTGAACGCTGCGCTCCTGATACTGCTCGCGGCGGCACTCGCAATCGCACGCCCGCCGCAGCTGCCGGCGCGGGGCCACGCGCTGCCGACGCTCGCGAGTTTGCGCAGCGTGCTGCGCCGCGGACCTGCACTGCTCGCGGTGATCTTCGCGTTCTATACGTTCCAGTACCTGGCGGTTATGGGCTTTCTACCCACGATCCTGCGCCAGCAGGGATACGGTGCGCAGGCCGCCGGCACTCTGACGGCCATCGCCGTCATCGTCAACGCGCTCGGGAATCTGGCGGCGAGCGTACTGATCGCGCGGCAGTTCACGCCGCGGCGCCTGATCGGCTTCGCCTGCGTCGCGATGATGATCGCGACGTTGGGCATTTTTTCCGCATCGCTTGCGGCTCCCGCCCGCTACATGCTCGTGAT
>DAIDVO010000067.1 GCA_027456085.1 Steroidobacteraceae bacterium
ACATCTGGACGCGGCCGACACGACCTACCGGGTCGCCGACACCTGCGCCGATGATCACTGCTTCTGGCTGTATTCGTCCGGCTCGACCGGGCCGCCGAAGGGAACCGTGCACGCGCATTCGAGCTTGATTCAGACGGCCGAACTGTACGCGCGGCCGACCCTCGGGATCAATCAGGCGGATGTCTGCTTTTCAGCCGCGAAACTGTACTTTGCCTACGGCCTCGGCAACGCGCTGACGTTCCCGCTAGCGGTCGGCGCCACGACGATTCTGATGGCAGAACGTCCCACGCCGGCGGCCGTTTTCGCGCGCTTCAACCGACACCGCCCGACGGTATTCGGGGGCGTGCCGACGCTCTACGCGGCGATGCTCGCGAGCGCCGACCTGCCGTCCCGCGGCGCGGATCACCTGCGTTGCTGCACGTCGGCCGGCGAGCCGCTGCCGGAGGAAATCGGCAAGCGCTGGCGCAGGCATTTCGGCGTCGACATACTGGACGGAATCGGCTCGACGGAAATGCTGCACATCTTCTTGTCCAATAGTCTCGGCGACGTCCGCTACGGCACGACCGGCAAGCCGGTGCCGGGCTATGAGGTGCGGATAGTCGATGAGGCCGGCCGCAGGGTGCCGGTGGGCGAACAGGGCGAATTGCAGATCCGCGGACCCACCGGTGCGGCAATGTACTGGAACGACCGCGAACGCTCCCGCAGAACTTTCATCGGATCCTGGACGCGCAGCGGAGATAAATTCGTCGAAACGCCCGACGGCTATTTCATCTATGCGGGACGCGGCGACGACATGTTAAAGGTCGGCGGAATTTATGTGTCGCCCGCCGAGGTCGAGTCCGCATTGATCTCGCACGAGGCCGTGCTCGAGGCCGCGGTCGTCGCCCGCGAAGATCGCGACGGCCTGATCAAGCCGATGGCCTACGTCGTCGTCAAGACGGGCGTGGAGCGCTGCGAGACTCTGTGCGTCGCACTTAAGTCGCACGTCAAATCGATGCTGGCGCCGTACAAGTATCCGCGCTGGATCGAATTTCTCGACGAGCTGCCGAAGACCGCGACCGGCAAGATTCAGCGCTACAAGCTGCGAGCCGAGGCGAATGCGAAACGATGAGTCGCGCCGCGGCGTGCGGACGTGCGTCGATGGCGCCGTTGCGCCGCAAGGCGCACCGCTTCGGCATGTCGCCGCGGGCGGCCATCGCCTGGAGTTTCAGCTCATCGCGGCGCCGTCCACCGCGGCGTCGACGATCGTGTTCCTGCACGAAGGACTCGGCTCGATCTCGCTCTGGAAGGACTTTCCGCGCCGCCTCGCCGCGGCCTGCGGCTGCGGCGCTCTCGTGTATTCCCGCTACGGCTACGGCGCATCCGAACCGCTCGGCGAGCCCAGGTCCGTCGAGTACATGCACCGCGAAGGGTTAGATACGCTGCCCGAGTTGCTCGAGCGTCTGTCGATCGCGAACCCGATTCTCTTCGGCCACAGCGATGGCGCCTCGATCGCGCTGATCTACGCGGCCTCCCAGCTGCGCGCGCCGCGCGCCATGGTCCTCTGTGCACCCCATGTGTTCGTCGAGGACGTGACGATCCACGCAATTCGAGCAGCCAAGATCGCTTACGAAACCACGGGCTTTCGCACCCGCCTCGCCCGCCACCATGCCGACGTCGAGCGCACTTTTCGGGGCTGGAACGACATCTGGCTGGACCCTGCATTCCGCGCCTGGAATATCGAGGACTGCCTTGCGAAGGTCGCCTGTCCGATCCTCGCGGTGCAGGGCTACGACGACGAATGCGGGACAATGGCGCAGGTCGATCGCATCGCGGCACAATCCAAGGAAATCACACTTCTCAAATTGCACGCGTGCGCGCATTCGCCGCATCGCGATCAGCCCGAAGCCGTGATCCAAGCGACGCAGCGATTCCTCGCTCGGGTGACCGCGTAACGCCAAAAACGCGCGCATCGGCGAATAGCGCCGCGGGCTTGCAACAAATTGCGCGCTTGCGGGTTATATGCTCCAAGGGAGGCGCGGGAACTGCATTGTCGATTCGGCGTCGCAGTCGTTTCCTCGCTTGGTGTTTGCTTTCGCTGCCGCCCCCTCGCAGGGCCGCAAGCCGGGGATTCTAAGTTATGGATCAGTCGGTTATCTTCGAACGCTCTGCGCCGGTTCGCCGGCGGCCTCGGTTCAAGCTGGTTGCCGGCGTGGCCGCTACGCTGGTGTGCGCATGCGCGCTGCTGGGGTGGCTGGTCCTGCGCGCACGTGCCGACCCGGCGGCGACCGCGCACGTCGCCGCTGTTCCGCCGCTCGTGACCGTCGTCGTACCGAAGCTGGGTGAGGTCAAGTCTTCGGTGTCCTTGACGGGGCTGATCCATGCGCGCAACGACGTGCCGATCGGCAACGAGGGCGACGCCGCGCGCGTCACCGAGGTATTGGTAGAGGCGGGTGCGCACGTACGCAAAGGTCAGGTGCTTGCGCGGCTGAACGCGGTCGGCGCGCGGTCGTTGGTCAACAGCGCGGAAGCCTCGCTCGACGAAGCGCGCGCCGGATCCGCCCTGGCGCAGGCCGAATGGCTGCGCGCAAAGCAGGATCGCGACTTGTTCTCGAAGGAAGAGAATGAACAGCGGCGCGCGGCTGCGATCAGCGCGCGGGCCAAAGTCGAGGCCGCCGAGGCGCAAGTTGCCGATGCCCGCAGCCGATTGGCGCACACGGTCATTTCGGCTCCCGCTGCCGGCATCGTGCTGACGCGCACGGCGGAGGTTGGCCAGATCGCGGTGCCGGGCACGACCGTATTGTTCCATTTGGCCCGCGACGGCGAGATCGAGATGCGCGGCCAGGTCGCCGAGGTGGATATGGCGCGGCTTGCGGTCGGCCAAAAGGCAAGCGTGCGGCTCGATGGCGTCGCCCGCAGCTTTGCCGGCACGGTCTGGCAGGTCGGCGCCGTCATAGACCCGGCAACTCGCCAGGGATCCGTGCGAATCTCCCTACCCTCCGCGGATCCGGATTTGCGGCCGGGCGCCTTCGCACGCGTGGAGGTCTCGGTCGGCAGCACGCTCGGCGCCACGCTGCCGCAGACCGCCGTGCTCAACGATGACCGGGGCACCTACGTTCTGGTCGTCGGCAAGGACAACAAAGTCGAGCGGCGCGCGGTTCGCATCGCCGGCGCGCGCTCCGAGGGCCTCCTGGTCGGCGCCGGGCTGACCGGGACCGAACGCGTCGTGGCCATCGCGGGCGCGTTCCTGCGGCCGGGCGAACTGGTGTCGGCCGTCCTTGCCAAGGCGGCGACCTAATCATGAAAAAACTCTCGGCGTGGGCGATCACGCACCCGGTGTTCCCGCTCGTGCTGTTCGCCGTGCTGTTCGTGTTCGGCATCGTCGCGTTCATTAGGCTGCCGATCACGTTGAATCCCGATATCTCTGCGCCGTTCGTGCAGATCACGATCAGCGAACCCGGCGCGGCGCCGAGCGAGATCGAGACCCAGATCCTGCAGAAGGTCGAGGGCGCCGTCGCCGGCATCGGCAACGTCAAGAACATCACGTCGTGGGCCACTGAAGGCGTGGCGCAGACCGTCGTCGAGTTCCGTATCGGCACGCCGATCGACCGGGCGACCTCCGACGTGCGCGACGCGGTGGCGCGCGTGCGCGCCGATTTGCCCCAGGGCATTCAAGAACCGCAGGTACGGCGCATCGATATCGACGGTGGTCCCATCCTCTATTACGCGGTCAGCTCGACCAGCATGAGCGAGGAACAGCTGTCCTGGTTCGTCGACGACACGATCACGAAGCGCCTGCTGGCCGTCTCCGGCGTCGCGCAAGTCACCCGCTCCGGCGGCGTCAATCGCGAGATGCGCGTCGACCTGGATCCGGCACGCATGGAGTCCTACGGCATCACGGCGGGCGAGGTCAGTCGGCAGCTGCGCGACGTGAATCTCGATGCCGCCGGCGGCCGTTCTCAAGTCGGCGGCTCCGAACAATCGATACGAATCCTGGGCGGCGTCCACACCGCGATGCAGCTCGCGGATCTGCGCCTGACGATGCCGGACGGGCGCATCGTAAGACTCGGCGATATCGCGGACGTGCGCGACGGCACGGAGGAGGTACGCAGCATTTCCCGGCTGAACGGCCGTCCCGCCACGACCTTCGGCGTCTTCAAAGCCAAGGGCGCCTCCGACGTCGAGACGCTGCATCGGGTGGAAAAAGAACTCGACAAGATTCGGCGGGACACGCCGGGCGTCACGATCAAACAGGTTTTCACGACGGTGACCTTCACGCAAAAGTCCTACGATTCATCGATCGAGTCGCTGATCGAAGGGGCGGTGTTGGCGGTCGTCATCGTCTTCTTGTTCCTGCGCGACGGCCGGGCGACCGCCATTTCCGCGCTCGCGATTCCGCTCGCGGCGCTGCCCACCTTCGCATTCATGCGATGGTTCGGCTTCACGCTCAACCAGATGACCTTGTTGGCGTTGTCGTTGATCACCGGCGTACTCGTAGACGACGCGATCGTCGAGGTCGAGAACATCACGCGACACATGAGAATGGGCAAGAGCGCCTACCGCGCGGCGATGGATGCGGCGGACGAGATCGGCCTGGCCGTCGTCGCCTGTTCGATGACGATCATTGCCGTGTTCCTGCCCGTGAGTTTTCTCGGCGGCCTCATCGGCCAGTTCTTCATCCAGTTCGGCTTCACGGTGGCCGTCGCGGTGTTCATGTCGCTGCTGGTCGCGCGGCTCATCACGCCGTTGTTGGCCGCATACACGCTGAAGCCGCACGCCGGATTGCGCGGCGCGGACGGGCCGGTCATGGACTGGTACCTGCGCGCGCTGCGTTGGTCGGTCGAGCACCGCGTCAAGACGCTGCTCGTTGGCCTGCTGATATTCGCATTGTCGGTCTTCGGTCTCGCGATGATTCCGAAGACCTTCACCCCGGACGCCGACTTCTCGTCCTCGACTCTGCACGTGGAGCTACCCCCCGGCGTGCTGCTCCAGCAAACCGCCGCGGCCTCGGCCCGGGCGTACCGGATTCTCCGCCGCCACCCCGAAGTCGCCAATGTGGTCGAGTCGGTCGGCGAGGATGAGGATGGCGAGGTGCGCTCCGGTAATCTGTATATCCAGCTCGTCCCGCCCGCGCAGCGCAAGCTCAGTCAGAAGCAGTGGGAGGCCGAGGTCATCAAGGAGTTGCGCGTGATACCCGATGCGCGCATGACCTTTCAGAGCCAGTCAAGCGGCGGCGGGCGCGATCTGACCCTGTACGTGGTCGGCAGCAACCCGCAACTGGTCGAACGCACTGCGCATGAGGCCATCAAAGAGATGCGCACGCTCAAGGAACTGCGCGACCCGCGCATCGATGGTGACATGGCTCGTCCGGAGCTGCTCGTGCATCCGCATTTCGACGAGGCCGCGCAGCTTGGCGTGACCGTGGCCGCAATCGGCGACGCGGTGCGCGTTGCGACGCTCGGCGACTTGCCGCAAAACGACGCCCATTTCTCGCTGCCGGGCCGACAGATACCGATTCGCGTCAGCTTGATCGAGTCGGCACGCCGCAACCTGTCGACGCTCGAGAACCTGCCCGTGCGCACGTCGAACGGTTCAACGGTGCCGCTCAAGACCGTGGCCGACGTCACATTCGGTCAGGGTCCGTCGCGCATACGTCGCTACAATCAGAACCGCCGCATCTCGCTCGAAGCGGACCTCAACCACGCCCAACTGGGCACCGCACTCGACAAGATCCACGCCCTGCCGATCTACAAGCATCTGCCGAGCGGCGTGCAGATCGTCGAGATCGGCACCGCCGAGTACATGCAGGAATTGTTTACGAGCTTCATGCTCGCGATGGTCGCGGGCATCCTGCTGGTATTCGCCGTGCTCGTGCTCTTGTTCGCGCGCGTGTTCCAACCGATAACGATTCTGTCGGCCTTGCCCCTGTCGATCGGCGGCGCGGTGCTGGCATTGGTCGTCACGCATAGTCCATTTTCGCTCGCGACGGTGCTCGGCATCTTGATGCTGATGGGTATCGTCGCGAAGAACTCGATTCTGCTCGTCGATTTCGCGATCGAAGAGATGCGCGCCGGCAAAGACCGCTTGACCGCGCTGCTCGAGGCCGGCCACAAGCGCGCGCGTCCGATCGTCATGACCTCGGTCGCGATGATCGCCGGGATGCTGCCCGTCGCGGCCGGCATCGGCGGCTCCGCTGCCTTCCAGGGGCAGATGGCCATCGAGGTCATCGGCGGCCTCGTCACCTCGACGGGCCTGACGCTCGTCATGGTGCCGGCCGCATTTACTTGGATCGATGACCTGGAGCGCTTCCTGCATCGAAAGCTCGGCCGCCGTCTGATCAACCGCGAGGTTGCGCCGGCGCCCGCGCCCGCACCCGCCTGGGAGATCTCCGATGCACCGCGTTCCTGAGCGTCTCTCATGACGCGGGCAGCTTTCGCAGGCGTGGGAATCGTACTCGCCGCCGCCGGATGTGCGGTCGGCCCCGATTTTCGCGCGCCTGCGCAGCCCGCGGTCGGCGCCTATGTCGCCGAGAGGTTGCCTGCAAGAACCGCGTCGACCGGCGGGTCCGGCGGCGCAGCCCAGCGGTTTGCGGTCGGCCGCGACCTGCCGGGTGAATGGTGGACGTTGTTCGGTTCGACGACGCTCGACGCGCTGATCAAGGAGGCGCTCGCGAACTACCCGAGTATCACCGCACAGCAGGCGGCGCTGCGGGCGGCCCGGGCCGATGTGCGCGCGGGCCAGGGCGTGTTCCTCCCCAAGGCGCAGGGCACGTTCGGCGGACAGCGCGCCCAGGTCAGCGGCGCGTCCATAGCGCCGGGGTTTCCCGGATTCATCACGAACGTTTTTCAAGCGAATATCGGCGTGTCCTACACCTTCGACATTTTCGGCGGCGGCCGGCGCGAGCTCGAGCGGCTGGAGGCGCGGGTCGTGCAGCAGAATTTCCTGCTCGAGGGTAGCTACCTGACGTTGACGGCCAACGTCGCCTCGACCGCGGTTCAACTCGCATCGGCGCGCGAGCAGATTGCCGTGACGCGTGACATTATCAGTCTGGAACAGAGCCAACTGGGGCTCATTCAGCGGCAATACGCCGCCGGAATCCGCACGCAGGCGGACGTACTGCAACAGCAATCGAATCTTGCGTCGGTTCGCGCATCGCTCCCGCTGCTGCGCCAGCAGCGCTCGGTCGCGACGCACGAGCTCGGCGTGCTGACCGGCCATTTCCCACACAATGCGGCGCCCGTCGAAATAGATCTATCGAGCCTGAAGCTGCCGGAAAACGTTCCCGTCAGCCTGCCGTCCGCGCTGGTCGCGCAACGCCCGGACATCCGTGCGCAGGAGGCGCTGATGCACGAGGCGAGCGCCGCGGTCGGCGTTGCGACGGCGAATATGCTGCCGCAATTGACGTTGAGCGGTTCGGCCGGCGGTGAATCCTTGTTGCTCTCCAATTTGCTGACGCCCGGCGCGGGAGTTTGGAACCTTGCAGCCGGCCTCACGCAACCGCTGTTCGCGGGGGGCGCACTGAACGCCAAGCGGCGCGCCGCAGCCGCGGCGTTCGATCAGGCCGCGGCGCTATATCGGCTCACCGTGCTCAATGCCTTTCAGAACGTCGCCGATACACTGACGGCGCTCGACAATGACGCACAGGCGCTCAAAGCCGAAAGCGACGCCGTCGACGCCGCGCGGGCCAGCCTCGATCTGATCAAGAGGCAGTATGGCGCCGGCGCCGTCAATTACGTTTCGCTGCTGGCGGCGCAGCAGATCTATCAACAGTCGCGCATCGGCTATGTACGCGCTCTGGCAAGCCGCTACACCGACACGATCACCCTGTTCCAGGCGCTCGGCGGTGGTTGGTGGAATCGCAACGATGCCGGCACGCTGCGAAGCCGCCTCCGTGCGCACGAAGCCACGACCGCCCCGGTTGTCCAAGGACCGACGACGCGGCGGCGGAGTCTGTGATCGGACGCACAAAAGGGCAAAGCCACTATTTTCACGGCTGTCGATTGCGCGCCTAATGTTCACAGTCAAAATGCAATCCAAACCTCAAGCTAGGCAAATCGCGCGCTCGCCGCTCGTGCATCGAGCAACGACGATTCTGGTCGTGGACGACAGTGCCGCGGACCGCGAACTGCTGCGGGCCGCGCTCGAGGAGATGGGCCACGCGGCTGTCGCGACTGCCGACGCTCGGCAGGCGCTTGTCGAGGCCCGAAAGAGTCGGCCGGACGTAATACTGTCGGGCGTCCAGCTTCCCGGGGACGACGGCTTCGAACTGTGCCGACAACTCCAAATCGACCCGGACTTGCGCCATGTGCCGGTCGTCTTCGTAACGGCGGAGTATCGCGGACTGCAATTCGAGGAATTTGCTCGGGACGTCGGAGCGTTCTGCGTACTGTCGAAGCCGGTCGCGCCCGAAACGCTGCGCGCGGCCGTCGAGGAGTCGCTTTCGGTCGGCTTCGTCGCCGAAGCGACTCAAAAGCTGCGGCGCCTGGACAATGAGAGCTTTCATCAGCGGCACGCCCAGATAGTCGGCTCGCAGCTCGAGAGAAAAGTGGCGGAGTTGCAGCTGCAGGTGGACCTCTATGACGCGTTATCCCAGACCAACCAGGCCGTAACGCGATGCACCAGCGGCAAGGAGCTTTTGCCGGCCATCTGCCGCATCCGGGTGACATCCAGGCGACTGCGCTTCGCGGCGGTCTTTGGAAGAGTTGGAGCGGATCGGAAGATAAAAGTGGCGGCAAGGTACGGCGAGGATGCCGATTACCTGAATACGGCTTGCCTCGTACTCGATGGCGGCGACACATTGGGCGGCGACCCCGTCGGCGCGGCGCTGAGGTCGGGAGAACCTGTCGTCAACAACGAGTTCCTCAACGATCCGACCGCCGCGCCGTGGCACGAGGCTGCGCGAGCGGCGGGCATCTGCGCCGTAGCGGCCTATCCGTTCCGCGAAAACGGCGCCGTCGCCGGTGCCCTGCTGGTTTATGCGGAGGAATCCGGGATCTTCGGCACGGCGATACTTCCCACGCTGGATGAAATGACGACAGTCATATCATTTGCGCTCGACAGCTATTTGCGCGAGACCGCGCGCGATCGCGCGGAGCAGGACATGCGCAATGCGCTCCTCTACAGCGAATTGTTGCTTGCGACGTCTCCGGTAGGAATTATCGCCTACAAGGCCACGGGCGCCGCGGTCTCCGCCAACGAAGCAGCCGCGGATATCATCGGCGGGTCGGTCGGGCAACTCAAGGCACAGAATTTCCATGAACTCGAATCGTGGAAGAAATCCGGATTGCTGACCATGGCGGAACACGCGTTGGCCACGAACAGCATGACCGCCGGCGAAGTTCATTTCGCTCCCACAACGTTCGGAATGGACCGGTGGATCCAAACTCGCCTCGTTCCCTTCACGCACCGTTCCGAGAAACATTTGCTGGGACTATTGTTGGACGTCACCGCGATCAAACTGCACGAGGAGCAGATCAGGAACTACGCCACGCAAATCGAACGCACCTTCCAGCAAACCGTGGAAATGGTCATGACGTTGAACGACATGCGCGACCCGTACACTTCCGGTCACGAACGGCGCGTCGCGGATATCGCTGTTGCCATCGGTGCAAAACTCGGTCTCGACGGGCGCGAAACGGAAGGATTGCGGATTGCCGGCTTCCTGCACGACATCGGCAAGATCAGCATACCGGCTGAAATCCTCTCCAAGCCCAGCATGTTGAGCATCCATGAATACGCGCTGGTCAAGGAACACGCTCAGGCGGGTTTCGACATCTTGAAAAACGTGGATTTTCCCTGGCCGGTGGCGCAAGTAGCGCTGCAGCACCACGAGCGCATCGACGGCAGCGGTTACCCCAACGGTCTGAAAGGCGACGCAATCATGCTGGGAGCGCGCATCATCGCGGTAGCGGACGTAATCGAAGCAATGGCCACGCACCGTCCATACCGCCCGGCCCTTGGCATTGACAAAGCCCTCGCAGAGATCGAGCGCGGGCGCGGCAGCGCGTACGACTCGGCTGTTGCCGACGCATGCCTGAAGTTGTTTCGCGAGAAAGCCTTTCGAATGCCCGGAACAAATCCATAAGGTGTTGATTCGGCCCTTTCATGGGCAATTGATTCCGCGAACATTCGCGTTTCGATGTTGCAGCTGCGACCGCAGGAAATCTCAAGCTACATCGATTCGCAGCTGCCGCCGCAGGGCGGTAATCGCGGCATCGGAGAGCGGCGTCTCGTTGAGCCGCGCGGCATAAATCGCCGCGCCGGCATCCGGCGGCAACACCGGCGCGGCGAATTCGTACTGCCTTGAGCCGTTCATCAGAATCTCTTTCAACGGAGCCAACAACAAGGCTTCGAATTTGAACATTCCGCCGGAATACGACACGGTGATTGACTCGTCCTGCCGCACCTCGAGCCGATCGTGCACGGCATCGACGATCGCGGCGAGTTCCCGCACGGCCGCGGCGAAGATGTTGCGCGCGCTCCGATCTCCCCGCTCCGCCGCCTCGGCGATCAGCGGCGCGAATTGCGCGATGCGGCTGCGCTCAGCCTGCCCGGCGCCGTATACGGCACCGCAAATATCGAGGTCCTCGCCGAGACCGAAATGCACGCGCATCAACTCGTACATCGGGCCCCTTGCGTCCCGTCCGTCACTCATGCGGGCGAACGCATGCAGACCCTCCCGCACAATCCAATAAGCGGACCCTTCGTCGCTGAACAATTCTCCCCATCCGCCGGCCCGCGCGGATCGACCGGAGTACTCCCCGTAGCCGATCGATCCCGTGCCGGCCACGATGTTGATGCCGTCCTTTCCCGCAAGTGCGCCCGACCAACCGCATACGACATCGTTACCGCAGCGAAAGCGCCCCCCGCGTAACTGCGTACCCGGCGCAGCGTCGAGATGGCCGCGCATGCGGCTGTCCTCGCCATAGGCCGGCAACCCGAAAAAGGCAAAATCCACCGACCCGGCGGAGACGGCAGCGAGCCGCAGTGCCGTCTCGATACCGCGAACCAACATCGCGCGCAAGGCATCCATGCCGGTCTCGAGGTAATACGCGCACCCTTCACGATGGCGCGCGAGGACGTTGCCGGCGGCGTCGATCACCAAGAAATCGGTCTTGGTGCCGCCGCCATCGACGCCGAGAAACGTACCCATCAACGCGCGCTCCACGCGTGAATCGTCACGCCGTGCACAACGCGGCTCACGGTACCCGCCGCGTTCGGCGAGTCCGGGCGGATCCCGAGCGTCCGTGATCGTGAGAACGCGAGCGTTTGTGCGAACAGGACGTATGGAAAGCACAACTCCAATTCCGTCGCTTCCGTGGCGGTCGGCAGCGGCACCAGGTCGGAGCCATAGTCGACCGAATCGACCGCCGCGCTCAAAGCGACGACTTGTGCGGCGACGCCGTCCGCGCGCAATTCCCGAAGGAGATCCTGTTCGTACGCCCGCCTATATGCGTCACGGGATAGAAACACCACGACGAGGGTACGCCCATTGATGATCGTCTTTGGACCATGCCGGAAGCCGAGCGGCGAGTCGGCGACGGCGACGACTTTCCCGTCCGTCAATTCGAGCATCTTGAGCGCCGACTCGCGTGCCAATCCTTGGAGTTCGGCGGCGCCGAGATATACGACACGGTCGATTCGCTCACCGGCGAGAAGGCGGGCCCTCTGCAGCGTCAGCCGAAGCGAATCCGCCGCATCCCGTTCAATGACATGCCCGTCGCCCGGCAATACCACCCCAAACGCCAATCCCGCGGCGAGCAACATGGACGAGAAGCTCGAAGTCATCGCGAAGCTGCGGTCATTCGCGCGCTCCGGCAACAATTGGCGGTGCGCGCGCGGGAGCGACGCCGTGCGCGCCGCAAGCGCGCCGTCCGCGTTGCAGGTAAACACGAGGTGATGACAGTCGCCGCTAATCCGCTCTGCGAGTTCGACCGCGGCCACACTCTCGGGGCTGTTTCCCGAGCGCGCGAACGAGACGAGCAACATGGGCTCGTCCCGTGCCAAATAGGCGTCGGGCGCGGACACCAAATCGGTAGTCGCGACGGAATCGGCTCGCAAGTGGAGTTTGCGCCGAATCGTCGGCGCAAGGCAGTCGCCAACAAAGGCCGACGTTCCCGCGCCTGTCAAGACGATGCGCAGGCCTCGCCGTGATATCAGCGGTCGAAGAAATTCCTGCAGGCGCAAACCGTCGACGCAGAACCTGTCATGCATTTCGCCCCACAGAGAAGGTTGCTGCGCAATTTCGCGCGCGGTCCAATACGCACCCGCTGCATGCAGTTCCTCCTCCGCATACCCTATGTAATCCATCGTCAGACCCCGCAGGCCGCTGTGTAATGATGTAGAAGCCGCCGGATCGAATGCAGGATCATTGCGCGAGGGCGCTTTTCGAGTTCGCCGGCGCGCACCGCCTCGTACTGCGCAGGCAGGTACTGACTCACCAGCGTCATCGGTATGTCTATGCGTTCGAGCGCCCGCATCAATTCATCGGTCGTGCGTAGCACGGACGGCGCATTCCAGTAATAGCGGATGCGGTCACTCAAACTGTACTGCAAGTCGAGAGTCTCCCGGTTCGGATCTGCATAATATGCGCGCCAATGACGAGGATCCGCGCGCATGACGTTCAGTACCGATTGCTTCAGTGGCGGCTCCGGCGGAAGGGACAATTCTCGCGCAATATCGGAAAGCGCCCAGAGCGCCTCTCGCAGCGCGAACGTCAATGCGGGCCCGACTTTGAGGATCGCAAAATGATCTCTAACGAGGCGACGCAGAGCCGCCGGCGTCTGATAATCGGTCGAGTGTGCCTCGTACACCAGGGCTTGCTCGCGCTCGATCCGGACCGATAACGCGCGCGCCCTCTCCGGCATGTAGTCGACGACCTTGTAATGATCGAACTCCACGCCCGGTTGAACGACGAGCGCCACGACCCGCGGCCAGACGCTGTCCAATCCGCGCACCGCGAACGCCGCGCGGTGTGCATCGAGTGTTTCGTCGACGGCGGCCGGAGTCGTGACTTGCAGCGCACCGAGCGCCTCTGTCGCACCACCGGGGGTCGGCACTTCGGTCCCGATCACGTAGACGGGTGCTGCGCCGCCGGCGACGCCCCATGCGCGCTCCGCGGCCAGGCACAAATCCGCCGCGCGGTTCGCGATGACCTGCGTGGATAACACCGCGGGATCGTCGGCGCAGGACATCGAGCAATCCAGGTGCAACTTGCGAAAGCCAGCCGCGACGTATTCGTCCACCAGGACCGCGGAGCGCGCCATCGCGTCGGCGGTACCCAGGCCGCGCCAACAAGTCGGGCCAAGATGATCGCCCCCCAACAGTATCCGCTCGGGCGAAATACCGGCGCGTTCCGCAAGGTCGTCCAAGAAGCGTCGGAACAGCGCGGGCGTCATGCCGGTGTAGCCGCCGAATTGATTGACTTGGTTGGCGGTGGCCTCGATCAAAGCATGCGCGCCATTTGGCCCGGCAACCTGCAACGCGGCTTCCAGCACCAGAGGATGCGACGAGCAAACCGACGGGATGCCGACACACGCCCCCGCCTTGTGCTCGCGCAACAATGTTTGCAGCGCATTCATTGTGATTTCGGCTGTTTCGGCAATGGCTCACCCGGGTTGCAGCGACAGCAGCAACGCACCGGCGCGCGCAAGCACGGCGCCGACGAGCTTGAGGGCGCCGGGCAGCGTTCCGGATACCGTCAACGCGATCGCGGTAGTCAAAAACGGAGCGCCCGCGTTGACGAGTGGCGACACGACGATTGCCTTGCCGTACCGGAATGAATAGACGAGCAGCAATGCGCCGACCGCGTTCAACGTCTGCACGCCGGCGGCCAACCAGGGCCCCGAGAGTCCGAGATAAATCGGGTGGGAGAAATCGGTCAGCCAGAAGGCCACCGGAATGAACATCAAGCCGGTGACCATCATGTAAAAAAAGATGCTCTCCGCGCTCATTGTCGCGTTGGCAAGCTTGATGTAGTACGCCTGCAGGCCCCAGGCCAGCGTCACTCCGAGCGCGAGGTAGAACCACGCGCCATAGTGTTGCGCACCACCTTCGGCCGAGTAGTCGAACAGAGGCAGCGAAACCACCGCGAGCACAATCCCGGTCACGCCGAGCCGTCCGGTCCGCTCCCCGAGCAGCACCAACGACAACAGGATCGTCACCACCGGCGAGAGCGAGACGATCGGGAAGATGAGATAAGTCGGCCCGACCGTGACCGCATGGAACAGCAGCATTTGCCCGCCCGCGCCGAGGAGGCCAACCGCCATGCCAAGTGCGATGGAGCGCCGGTCCTTGTTGAGCGGCGTGGCGGCGCGCCGCATCACCCAGATGGCCGGGGCGATCATCGTCAACGCACACACCACGTACGTAAGCGTGTCCGGAAAGCCATGTTCGCTCGGGACGCCCGTAAACGCGCCCCAGACGCCCCAGGCGAGCGTGGTGAGCAGCGCGTAACGCAACCAGTTCGATGCGGTCATCGCGGTGTCTCTGCGCTCCTTTTAAAACCGATAGCTCACGCCGAGTGTAAACGTGCGGCCGAAAGCCGTGTAGCCCTCGCCGACGGCGCTGCTCGTACCGGTGTTGCCGCTGCTCCAGATCGCATCCTTGCGGCCGTTCAGGTAGGACTTCGCGATCGCGTTCGCGAGATTCTTCCCCTCGAAATAGATCCGCAAGTTCTTTACGACCTCGATGGAGGCCTGCGCAGTGACCCACGAGAACGAATCCGTGGTTGCGCTCCAACCCGGCACCTCTGTGAAGGTCTGTGCAACGAAGCTTCCGGCATAGTCCCATGTCACGCTGGAGCTGATGCGGCCGGACTCGTAGATAAGCCCGAGCGAGGCCGTCGACGGCGAAACGCCCTCGAGCTGCCCGACGTATTGTCCGCTGACGTAGGCCTTGCTGTTCGTATGGGTAAATTGCGCATGCACGCCGAAGCCGCTTGGAAGGATGTGCTGGAAGCCGATTTCGACGCCGGTGACGAGGCCCTTGTCGCCGTTTATCGGTTGGTACACGGTGTACAGAACCGGCACCGGTGTGGTGCTGCCGTTGAAATAGCCCTGCACGCCGAGATCGACGTTCATCCGCGCCGCCTGCGTGATGAAATCGCGGATATTCTTGTCGAAGAACGCCACCGTGAGCGCACAGTTGGGCTGGTAATACCATTCGAGCGAGAGGTCCGCCTGGTAAGAGCGAATGGGCTTGAGCTGCGCATTGCCGGAATAGTCGATCTCGTAGACCCGGTTCAGCGTGTTGTCGGTGCGTGTCGGCGCCAGCTGATTGAGTTCCGGTCGCGTCATGGTTTCGGCGAGTCCGAGACGCGCCTGCAGCGTCGGCCTTATTTTGTACAGGAAGTTCGCCGACGGCATCGCGAGCGTGTACGACCCGGTCGAGGAGGTCGGCGTCGGGCTGCTGTATTGAACGATCGCCGGATCGGTCGGGTTGGCCGTATTGGCAATCGTGACCGTCTGAATGTTATTGACGGCGGTCGAGGCGCGCGTGTTGGTATGAACGAGACGTAATCCCGCATTCCCGCTCCACCGATCGCCACCGAACACGCCCTCGAAATACGCAGCGATCGTATCTTCTCGATCGGCGTAGGAATTCACCGCGTTGTATTGCGGCTGTGTAAGGCTGAAATCGTAGGTCGGCGCGAATCCATTATAGAGGTTCGGCTGCCCGTTCAAAGATTTCCACGCATTGAGCAGCGCCGGAACGTTGAATACGGCAATCGTCCTCGGGAACGAGCCGCCGGCGCCCTGCATGTAATTGGGCAGGGTCGTAATCGACACGACGTTCGCGCCGAGCGAACCGAACGTGATCGGGTTCGCGCCCGCCGGGGTTGTGTAGAAATCGTACTGGCTCGAGCCTCCGGTCCAGTCGTTGCTGATGTCGGCGCGACTCTTGTCGCGCCGCGTCGCTGCGATCCCGAATTGCAGCTGTCCGACGATTCCGCTCGCGAACGCGAGCTTGCCGTCGAGCGTGGCGCCGGTGACCGAATCGTGTAAGGAGTAGCCGCTGAGACCCGTGTAGTGCCCGGTCCAATAATTGTTATTGAGCGCCCCGGAGGCGAGCGCAGCACCGTAGTCCTGGCCGTTCGGCAAGGTTACCGCGATGTTCGGCAGGCCGTTTTGGGTGTTGGTCCAGTTGATCGAGTTCTGGTTGTACGGTGTCGTGGATTCGAGACCGGCGGTCACGAAGGCATCCCGACCGCCTTCCGGTCGATTAGCGTCGGAATGGTACAAGTCCGCGGCGAACGACAAGCGGTCCGTCGGCTTCCACTCGACATTGAGGCCGATGAGCTTCGTGTCGACGACTCGGTCGATGGTCTGATTGACGATCTCCGGCGTGAACGTGTTCGCGCTGAACGAGGTGATCAATCCGTTGTTCACGACGACGTTCGACCATTCGGGATTGCCGTTCGCATCGTAGTTGAAGTCGGGATAATAAGCCTGGTCATAGGCGACTTGCGGATCGCGCAGATGCGTGTACAGCCCATCGAGGGTGACGTGCAGCGCATCGGTCGGCTTCCACTCGAGCGTCCCCGAGAAGGCCTCGCGCTTCTTCTGATCGATCACGGACCCGAACGAGATACAACAGGACGCGACGACCGGCTGGCTGCTCGCACCGGTCAACGGCCAAACTCCCGGATTCGCCGAATCGTACGTGTTGTAGTTCAACGCATCGGTGCGAGTCTTCGTGTTCGAGAACACGGCGCCCACCAGGACACCCAACGTCCCGGCGGAGTTCGTATCGCTGACGAATGCGGAGCCCTTGCTGCCGTAGAATTCGGACATGTCGTTGTAATTGCGCTCGACGCGCACCGCGGTGTGAAGGCCCGGATGGTCGAACGGCCGCGCGGAGCGCAGGTTGACCGTGCCGCCGATGCTGCCCTCGAGGGCAGATGCCTGCGCTGACTTCAACACGTCCGCCCCGGAGATGACGTCCGCGGGGAGAATGTCGAATGCAAGGTCGCGGCCGTCGTCGTCGGTCGCGAGGATTCGATTGTTGAGCGTGACGATGTTGTATTGTGAGCCGAGGCCGCGTACGCCGACATACATCCCCTCGCCACCGGTCGTTCGCGAGATGGAAATGCCGGTGATGTGGCTCAACGAGTCGGCGACGTCATCGTCCGGAAAGCGTCCGAGCTCGGTCGCATTGATCGAATCCAGTACGATCGCCGCGTTCTCTTTGAATTTGAGCGACTCACGCAGACTCTCGCGCAGCCCTGTGACGACAATCGCCGACAATGCGTCCTGATCTTCCTTCTTTTTAGGTAACGGCGTACCGGCGCGCGAAACGTCCGCGCGACTTTCGGCGGGCCATGACGCGGCACCTAGCGTGAAGACGGCACCCACAACAAACAACGAGAGCTTGCGTACGAGCATTCCTGGTCTCTCCCTCATGAATGATCCCGCTGTCGGATCCGGGCCCGATTAGCGAAAACGAACCAATACGAAACCTTACGAAGGCATCCCCGAAGTGGAAATTTCGTTTCCTTTCGTTTAATATTGTCTCCTGTCGCTTTCGATGTCAACAGCACGACGACACTCAAGTAGACTTGCGGATGCCGCGGGAGGATCGGCTCTGCACGGGCAACTGCCGGTTTCGCAACCTTTCGACTGCAAAAACATGCACGAACCCGATTCTCAACACGCCGCGGGCATGGAACCCCCGATCGCCCATGTACCAACCGAACACGGCCTGCTCGTGGAGGAGCGCCGACGGCGGATCTGTGACTTGCTGCGGGAGCATGGGCGAGTCACCGTTGATTCGCTGACGCGACGATTTGGCACCTCCGCCGTCACAATTCGCATGGATCTGTCGGCCCTCGAGCGCGCCGGCGAGCTAGTGCGCACGCACGGCGGCGCCCTCCTCCGTCGCGACGACCAAGATCCGCCGCTCGCATTCAAGCAGACACTGCATCATGCCGAGAAGGTGCGCATCGCGCGGGTCGCCGCCTCGCTCATCCAGGACGGCGAGACGATCATCCTCGACTCGGGAACGACGACCGCGGAGATCGCCAAACAGATCCGCAAGATCGACGGCAAGTCGATCAACGTAATCACCAACGCGTTGAACGTCGCGGCGTTCCTCGTTGACGTCCCGTCGGTTCGACTGATCATGCCGGGCGGCATGCTGCGGCGTGAATCGAACTCGCTGTCCGGCCACCTCGCCGAGGCCGCGCTAGCCGAGCTGCGCGCCGATCGATTGTTTCTTGGCGCGGACGGCATCGACCCGGAACTCGGTGTGATGACGCCGCACCTGCCGGAAGCGCAACTCAACGCGAAAATGATCGAAATTTCCCGCCGGGTGATCGCAGTCGCGGACTCCTCGAAGCTGATGCGCCGGAATATCTCTCGTATCGCTCGCGTGGAACAACTGCATACGTTGATCACCGACAGCGGCGCGTCACCCGCCGTCGTCGAGGAACTTCGCGGACGCGGCGTCGAGGTCATTCTCGCGTGAATTTGACGAAATCGATGATCGCGTCGTCGCCCCTGCCCACCGGCGTTGCGGCTTTTCTCTTCCTGTTCGGCTCGGTTCCCGCGCACCCGCAAGATCCATACTATTCGACCGCCGACTTCGCACGGATCGAGAAGGTCGACGCCCACATGCATGTACACGGACCGGCCGATCTGCTCGTTGCCGAAGCGGTCCGCGATCACTTTCACATTCTTACGATCAACGTCGATGACCCGGACTTTCCGCCGATCGCCGAGCAATTGAAGGCCGCCGCCTCGCTACGCCACCGTTACCCGGGCCGGGTCGCCTTCGTCGGCACCTTTTCGGTCGCGAATTTCAGTTAACCCGACTGGGCACCCATGGCATTGCGCGAGATCAACGTCGCGCTCGGCGACGGCGCCGTCGGTGTGAAGATCTGGAAGAACGTCGGTATGAGTTTGCGCGATGCGCAACGTCGCTACGTGATGCCGGACGATGCGCGAATCGAGCCGATCTATGCGCGACTGCAACGCGACCACATCGTGCTGCTCGGTCATCAGGCCGAGCCCCGCGACTGCTGGTTGCCCTACGCGAAGATGACGATCCGGTCAGACCGCGAATACTATCGCGAGCATCCGCAGTACTACATGTATCTCCATCCTGACCGGCCCTCGCGCGAGAAGATCCTCGCGGCGCGCGACCGCATGCTCGCGGAGCACCCGACGCTGCGCTTCGATGCGCTGCACCTCGCCTCGCTCGAATGGGACGTCGGCAGGGTCGCCGCATTTCTCGACCGGTTCCCGAACGCGAGCGTCGACATCGCCGCGCGTATCGCGCACCTCGAATACCAGGCGGCGCGGCACCCGGCCAAGGTACGCCGGTTTCTGATCCGATATCAGAACCGTATCCTTTACGGAACCGACGACGCATACGGTCCCGCCGACGACGATCCGCACGCGGTCGCGCAGATCGCCGCCGACTGGCATCAGGACTGGCGCTTTCTCGTGACCGACGACGTAATGCATTCGTCGGAATTCGCCCGGCCGTTTCGCGGCATGCACCTGCCGAAGGCCGTCGTCGACAAGATCTACCGCGGCAACGCGGTTGCGCTGTTCCCGAAAGCCTGGCCCGGCCTCAACTGAACGGCCGGCGGGACGGTGGGCCGCGGCCGTCTAGTTTGACTCGAGCCGTCGGATTTGCGCCGGACGGAAGGTCGTCGAGAGGTATCCGGCGATACGCACGCGCAGCGCCTTCTCGACTGACCGGCCGTCGAGACCGGCCGCCCGCACGCGCACCGTGTAATCCCCCGGCTCGGTCCACGTATGCTGGACCTTGACTCCATCGCCGGTCACCCCATCGCCGAAGTCCCAACGCAACGCCCGAATCGGCTCCGAATTCAATGCCCGCGCCGAACAGGTGATCGCCTCGCCGGAACGGCCGGTCGCGGGACAGTCAACGCCGAGCTGGGGTGCTGTCGCCGACCGGCTCTGATCGATGATCTTGATCATGCGCACCGCATGTGCGGGCAGATCGATCCGGACATTGCCTGATGTAACAGGCGCCGGCTTTCCTGGATCCAGGATGTCGCTGACATCGTAGCGTTGGTTTGCCGGCAGACCGAGCGCCGCCAGAACGATGACGTGGTGGGTCGGATGCAGGGTCCAATTGAACACGGTCAGCACGCTTTGCCGCGCCGATTCTCGCAAATAGAAAATGCTCGGCTGCCGATCCGTGACCGCATAGCTCATCAGATCTTCCGCAACGGAGGCCTTGCCAAGACGCACCATGTCGATCAGATCACGGTTCTCGAGCAGAGCCAGGCGTCGCGGCGAGCGTTCGAGGGACGGGAGATTATCGCCGATTTCGAGCATACCTCCGGAAACCGCCGCGAGCCCGATCGACACCTTGGCCTCGTTCAAGGTCAGCGGCTGCCGGCCCTCGTGCCAGGTCTGGTCGGTGATCCTTTGAGTGGACACCGTGAAAGCGTCCGGATCGGCGACGAAGAAATTGCGGTTCATGTAATAGCGCGCGGCGATGCCGCTCGCCGCGTCGCGGCTCGCCTCGAAGCTGTGGCCGGTGTCCTGCGATATGCGACCGTAGTCGACGTATCCGACGGGATTCAGCATCGCGCTTCCGTCCTTGTCGAGGTACACGTCGTCACCAACGGCATCGCGGATGACCTGCAAGCCGATGCGCTGCGCCTGCATGGCCGTCGTGTGCGGCTGATGGTAGTAACCCTCGATCGCGCTGTCGTCCATGAAATCCAGTTTGATGTAATGGATACCCCACTCGCGAACGAGCGTCCGGTATGTTTCCCGAAGATATGCCTGCGCCCCGGGATTGGTCGTGTCGAGGATGTAGAGCGCGTCCTTGCCGTCGACGACGCTGCCCGCGTGAATTGGCTTGCCTTCGGCGTTCTTCACGAGCCAGTCCGGGTGCCGCAGATACACCGACGATCGTTGCGAGACTTCGAATGGAGCCGTCCAGATTCCCGGCGTGAGGCCGAGACCGCGCACCGCATATTCGACGGGGCCTAGTCCACGGGGAAAGAGCGTCGCGTTCGGCGTGACATATTCGCCGCGCGCGTATTGATACCCCTCGTCGATGTGGAAAAGATCGTAGCCGTATGTTCGCAGATGCTCGGATTCCCATTCGGCATTGGTCAGGGCCGCTCCTTGGTTGAGTCCAAAATAGTAAGCGGTCCAACTCCACCATCCCATGAGCGGCGGCGCCGCGATTCTGGCGTGATGAATTCGACGAATAAGACCGCCGTAGGTCCGTAGCTGCCGGTGATAGTCATGGCTGATGCTCATCGCAAGACTTTCCGATGCGAGGGCCTCCCCTGGGGCAACGGGCAAACTGAGCAGAACTTGATCTTGAGGCGGCGCTTTCTCGAGAGAGTTTTCCTTCTCCATCTCGGTCGTGCCGGTCGAGTCCACTTGGTACCCCGAGATGGCCGGCCTGCCGCCGGCCGTGGCGACGCGGAGCCGGAGGATCGTGAGGAAGCGTTCCGAGGTGAGCGCGCCGAGGAAAAGACTCTCGCGACTATCGCGGTTGTAGATCAGCTGGCTTCCGACGGCCCGATGCATGCCGTGACCGGCATCTCCGAGATCGCGAATCCGCATCGCCGGGCGGTCCTCACTGAAACTGTCGGACAGCACGCGGTCCGCGGAAACGGCCCCACCGAGATCGCCGATCTCACCACTTGACGCATCCACGAGACGCATCGCCTGAACATGGACTGGCCGGGCCGTGACGTTGTGCACGACCACCTTGAGATCGGCAAATGGCTCCGCCGCGTATACGCGCAGGCGATAATCGAGGTCCGGCGCCCCGGATAAGCCCGAGCAGGTCACCTGCCAGACGGTGGCCGGGCCGAGGTAGCCTCCCGCCGTCGACTGCGTAATCAGGCAACGCGGGTAATCCGTCGTGTGCAGCCAGCGTCCGTCAACTTTCGCAGCCACATCGGATACCAGCGTGTCACCGGTCGAATGCGAGCGGCCAACACGGTAAACCCCATGGGCATGGATCGAAACATGTAATGCGGGTTCTTGCGCGCAAACGGCATGCGCCGAAAACAGGAGCCCAATCGCTACGCCGCCAATGCCGCTGCCTTTCATTCGATTTCGACCTGCGGCCTGCACATGCCCTCCATTCTCTCCAAGAATGATAAAAGGTCAGGCGACCAACTCGTCGGGGATCGGATGCCCGGAGTTTCGTTTAATTACCATCCAACCTTCATTTTCTTTTGTTTCTGCCGGGAAGGCAATTAAAATTCTGCAGCCGTCGATGACTTCGCCCTATTCCTGAACTGGTGCCTCTTCTAGCCGGCTTCCAACGACCTCCACTGTCACGCGTCGATCCGGCTGCAGACAGGCAATCAGTTTTGGCGTTCGCCGCCGGCCCTTGCAGTCATCGGGTTTCGTTACCGGGTCGGAGCCGTCTTCTCCTCGCGCCGTCACCTTGTCCGCCGGGATTCCGGCGCTTGCGACCAAATAGGACTTCACTGCGTCCGCGCGGCGCATCGACAGCTTCATGTTGTATGCGTGCGATCCAATTCGGTCGGTATACCCCGTGACGTTGATGACCTCATACCGAGCGCCGCGCAACTGTGCAGCAAATGCGTCGAGCGCGCGCACCCCCGCAGGCTTCAGGACGGCCTTGTCGAATGTAAAAAGCGAATCGGCCGAAAAATTCACGCGCGTCCGGACCGGGGGTGCCGGAGCCGGAGGAGGAGGAGGCGGCGGCGGCGCGACCACAGGTGCGGCAACGGGCTCCTCCGGCGCCACGACCTGCGGTGCGGGAGGCGGCGCTTCTCCGCCAAATCGAAACACGAGTCCCACTGAATATAGATCGACGTCGCCGGTGTTGCCGACGGCATCGTTTATCCGGTAGCGCTCCGCCTCGACGCGCATGCCGACTGACCGGCTGAAATTGTACCTGGCACCGAGTCCGAACTTGTAATTCGGATCGCGCTTATGGGGCTCCGACCTGATTACCGCGACCGCCCCGGTGCCGACGAACGAGTCCTTCGCCTCGGCATAGATGAGACCGGCCCGCGCAAACAGGGAGAAGCGCTCACCGACAGGCAGCGAGGCCACGAGGTCGGCATTCACGCCCTTGATTTTAATGTCGCCGCGCAAGGTGCCGGACGGTGTCGTATCCGCCGTGAAGCCGAAACGTCCGAGATCGAAGTAGCCGGCTTCAAGGGCAAAATAGCGATTGAACTCGTAGCCGCCGAAGACCTTGAAGCCGACATGACGGTCATCGTCGCTGATCGAGGTCGTGGTGAAGCCATCGCTTAGGAGGCCTTTGCTGATCCTGCCGTCGTCGATCTTCGCCTGCGCCTGGCCGACATTGAAGCCGGCGTACCACGCAGAATTATCCGCGCGGGCGAGCGGGCTAAGGGTTATGGCGAAAGCAGCCATGCTCGACATCCCCAAGGTTCTTGCAATCTTCATGTTCCGCTCCGCGAAAGTATTCAAACCCTATGGGGCAGGCACGTTGATGACCGTGGCCACCAGTGTGACCGAAGCACCCAGGGAGACGATTCTGCCGTTCAAAGTCACGATTGCCGTGTTGCCTACGGTGGAGAACGCCGCGCCCGCCTGAGAGATGATCGTTCCCACCATCGTGCCGCCGCCTGCCGCATCGATCGTCGCGGCACTGCCGACCTGCCAATAGACGTTCTTTGCCTGTGCGCCGTTGACGAGGATTACGCTTTGCGGAAAGGCTGCGCCCGGGCCGCCTACGGTTAGCGTGGTCGCCATCTGGAACACCCAGACGGCATTCGCGTCGCCTCGGGCATCGAGGGTCAGGTCGCCGCCTTGAATCATGAAGCTACCGGCCGCAGCGGTGTAAACGCCGGGAACCAGCACGAGGTTCGCCAAGTTGCCGGCTCCGGGATCGGGTCCACCAGGTAGTGCTACCAGGGCGTTGTACGCGGTGAGTGCATCGGCGCGAGCTTGCATGGCGGCTGCGGCGGTGGTCGCGGTGCCCTCGCTGGGACAGGCCGCTGTGGGCGGTGGTGGCGCCGTATAGATCAGTCCATTCACGATGCCAACATCGGCGCCCAGGACTTCCGTGTAGGTGCAGCCTACCCCGGAGTCGTGCAGGCCGGTCACCAACGTCGACACGGCGGTCGTGCCGACGTCGCCGTTGATCACGGTCAAGATTCCGGAGTTGGTCACCCCTGCCGAACCGCCGAATGTCCCGAACGATGCGGCGGACGCCAGAGGGACCGGTGCCAGGCAAGCCGGGCCCGCAGCGACCACGGTGAAGTTCCAGGTAACGTCGCCCGGCAGGGTATCGGCCGGAACAACCAGGTCTCGCACTCCGTTGGCGCCGCCTTTGATTGTGGCCGTGTAGGTCACGCCGGCGGCGAGCGGGATCTGCGGCGTAAATGTCGCAACCAGCCCGGTCGCGGCATCGACAGACACGGACGCGGCACTGACGGGTGCCGACGCCGGCGCGGGACCGGTCACGAGAAAGGTCGCCGCGTTGAGCGTCGTCGGGTCGATCCGCGAACCGCCCGGCACCGTGAATGTGGCATTGATGCCCGTGCTCGGGCATACCGCGTTCGCATTCGCCGCCGGGTTGGTGGATAGCACCGCCAAATTTCCCGCGGCACTTGGAGATGCCGCGGTGATCGTCCAGACGTAGCTGCTCGGCGCGGGCAGCGGCGCTTGATTGCCGGCCAGTCCATTGCCGGCCAAATCCGTGGCCGCGGCGGTAATCGTGACCGTATAGGTGTCGCCTACCACCAAATTGGCGGCCGGCGTAAACACGGCGGCTCTCGCGTCGGCCGAGTAGCCGACGCTACCGGCAGGGGAGATGCAAGGCGCCGTACAGGTGACTGTAAAGCTTGTCGCGGAAATCGTCGCCGGCGCCATGCTCTTGGTGAAGATGGCGGGGATCGCGGTGTTGCTCGGCACGCCCGCCGTCGGACCCGGGGTTGTGGTCGCAGGGTAGGTCATCGAAACTCGGGGCCGGATCGTGTCCGATGTAGGCGCTGTCGTAAATTGCCAGGTGAAGGGACTCGCCATCGCGACCCCGGTGGCAAGACTCTGGGCGCCGGCGATCGTGGCGGTATATTGCGTGAGCGTTGCCAAGGCGGTGCCGGGAGTCAACGTAAAGGTGGCGATCGTATTCGTTGCATCGAGAGCCACCGCGCCCGTGGCGGCAACGCACGGACTCGCGCACGTCAGCGTCAAACTCGCAGTACCGGCAATCGGTGCAACCGGCTCGTTGAAGGTTACCGTGACGAGCGTGTTGTTGGTTGCAACACCGCTAGCGCCGTTCGTCGGCGTCTCGGTGATCACGGCCGGACGAAGCGCGGTGATTCCGTTCGAGCCGAGGATGGCATCTCTGCCGCATCCTGAGACCAAGGCGCACAGCGCCACCGCCATCGACCAGTTGCGGTATCGCGAATCATTTTTAAACATGTTCATGTGCGCCTCGAACCTGTAATTCAAAGAACCGGCCATGCCGACGTAAGCCACGCATCGATCCATCCGACGCGTCGGGACGCTTGCAAACGCTACTGCGCCCCATCGGCGAGAACCATACGACGAGGAGCGACGGACTTCAGTACGCCAGCGCACCTACGCAATGACATCTGCGCTGCCGCGGCGTGCGTGGTGCGGGGTGCGGTTCGTGGTACGATCCGCGCGCTCATTAGGATTATGCGTTCATCGCGATGACAGGCACATCTCACGGCAGCTCGTGGAAAAATGGTCTTTCCGAGGCGATCGGCAACACGCCGCTCATTCGCCTTTGCCGCGCCTCCGACGCCACCGGTTGCACCATCCTCGGCAAGGCGGAGTTCATGAACCCCGGCTGTTCGGTGAAGGATCGCACGGCCCTCTATATCATCGACGACGCCGAGCAGCGCGGCGTGCTGAAGCCGGGCGGCACGATCGTGGAGGGCACCGCGGGCAACACCGGCATCGGCCTGACGTTGGTCGCCAACAGCCGCGGGTATCGTTGCCGCATCGTGATGCCGGAGACGCAAAGTCAGGAGAAGATCGACTTTCTGCGCATGATCGGCGCCGACCTGCGACTGGTCCCCGCGAAGCCGTATCGCGACCCGGGCAACTACGTGCACGTCTCCCGCCGTCTGGCGCAGGAAACCGGCGGGATCTGGGCCAACCAGTTCGACAATCTGGCGAACCGCGAGGGACATCGGGTGTCCACGGGACCCGAGATCTGGGCGCAGACCGGCGGAAAGATCGATGCATTCACTTGCGCCTGCGGTACGGGGGGGACTCTGGCGGGCACGGCGATGGCGCTCAAGGAACGGAACCCCGGCGTGAAAATCGTGCTGGCGGATCCGCACGGAAGCGCGCTATACGGCTGGGTCAAGAGCAACGATCTGACGGTGACGGGATCCTCGATCACCGAGGGGATCGGTCAGGGACGCGTGCCCGCCAATCTGGATGGTGCGCCGATCGATGACGCGGAGCGGATCGGCGACGCGGAGGCACTGGAACAGATTTACGATCTGCTGATCCATGAGGGTCTGTCGGTTGGGACATCGTCCGGCATCAATGTCGCGGCGGCGATCCGGGTGGCCAAGACTCTCGGGCCCGGTCACACGGTTGTGACGATCTTGTGCGACGGAGGCGCGCGCTATGCGTCCAAGCTGTTCAATCGGCCGTTCCTGCGCGAGAAGGGTTTGCCGGTGCCCGAATGGATCGCATGAACCATCGAAACCTCCGCTGGCAAGGCGTCGTCATCATGGGATATTGAAGTGGCTACCGCTCGAAACAACACAGGGCGCATCGATTTGAACGCTCTCTTGATGTTTCACGCCATTGCGTCCACCGGCAGCCTCACCCGGGCGGCCGCCCGACTAGATGTATCGAAAGCGACGCTGAGCCGCCGACTTCGGGAGCTTGAGCGCGAGGTCAATGCGCTATTAGTGACGCGGGGGCATCGACGGCTGGAGTTGACCGAGGCCGGGGCCGTTCTCTTCGCAGACTCGCAGACCCTTGCTGCCGAGGCCCAGGCCGTAGCCGATCGCGTGCGTACGCTTCGCACGGAATTCGATGGGGCTCTGCGCGTCGCCGTACCTACGGGGTTCATGGCGACGGTGTGTGACAAAGCCGTGCTTCGGTTCGCGGCGCGCCACCCGCGTGTTCGTTTGCACGTAACTCAGGCGGACCGTCCGATTGATGTTACCCAGGAACCCTTCGACGTCGCGGTGCACATCGGTGCCGTGCCCAACCGCGACGTCCCGATGCGCCTGCTCGCGCGCGTCCGTCGCGGCGCCTATGCGAGCCCGGCTTACCTCAAAGGAAGGCCGACTCCGGTTGCTGTGGCGGATCTTGCAGCCAATGCCTGTATTGCCCTGTCATCGCAGATTTCCGCGGGGGTCTGGTCGATCATTGAGCCATCCGGCCGGCGTAGCGTCCGCCGTTCGCTGCGCGCGATCGTGTCGGATGTCCATCTCGCCCGGGAGATGGCGCGTGCGGGGCTTGGAATCGCCGCGCTCCCGGAGGCCTTGTGTCGCGAGGACGTCGAATCCGGCAGGCTGGTACGCGTGTTGACGGAATGGCGGATCCCCGTAGCCGAGGTGTTTGCAACCTACGCTGATCGGCACTACATGCCGAGTAAGATCCGCACTTTTCTCGATTTCCTGAGGACCGAGTTCGACGACTTGATCGCCGATGGGCGCGGCAAGAAGCGGCCTCTGCGCACCGTTGCGAAACTGAAACCGTAGGTTCCGCGAATCGCTCTTCCTTGCGCGACCTCCCGGCGCTAGATTCAGCGGCGAACTTTGATGTCGGGGCGACGTGCAAAACATTCCACGATGTCGTTGCCGTCGCGTTGCGGGCTCCGAGGAGCGCGGCGCCTGCGCGATTGCCGGGGGGGGAATGCACCAGTGCTCGGAGACAATGCCAACAAGCCGACGATTCCCGCCAATGGCCCCGAAGACAAGCAACGTGCCCGCCTCGCCGGCTGGCAGGCGCTCGATGGGAAACAGTTCGAGGGCCCGGCCGTCGCCGAACTCTACAGGCAGCGGGCGACGCGGTTTGTGGACATCGTACAACTGAGACAGCCGGACCGCGTACCGTCGCTGCTGTTGTCATCAGGGATTGTGCCCCGGTACGCCGGGATTTCATTCGCAGACACGTTCTACGATGCCGAGAAGAGCGCCGCGGCTACACGGAAATTCATAGAGGAATTTCGGCCCGAATACACGTTGATGGGCGGAGGCGCATCCGGCAGAGCCTACGATCTTCTGGGCTACAACGCCTACAAGCGGCCCGGCAGCAGCCTGCCGGACGACGTGCCGTTTCAGTATGTCGAAGGCGAATACATGCCCGCCGAGGACTACGCCGCGCTGATCAACAATCCCGAAGGCTACATGCTGCGCAATTATCTCCCGCGGGTGTGCGACAACCTGCAGGGACTGCGCCTGCTTCCCAGCCTGTTCTCGACCGTGGAGATGATCGGCCTCAGCGCCTGGCTCGCCGGCCTGTCGGCACCACCATTGCTGGAGGCGCTGAGACGGCTCGGCGAGGCCGCCGAACACGTCGGCAAGAACCACGCGGTCTGGATGAAGACGAGCGCCCAGATCCTCGGCCGTCATGGCTGCCCCGGCCTGGTGGGCGGCGTCGCCAAGGCACCGTTCGACATCGTCGCGGATACGCTTCGCGGTACGCGCGGCGCACTGATGGATCTTTACCGGCGTCCGGACAAGCTGCTCGCCGCCAGCGAAGCACTGATTCCCACCTCGATTCACATGGGCGTCGGGGCAGGTGAGCCCGGTCCGCCACCGTTTGTGTTCATGCCGTTGCACAAAGGCGCGTCCGCGTTCATGTCGTTCAAGCACTTCCAGAAGTTCTACTGGCCATCCTTCGAGCGCCAACTGGAAGGCATCATCGCCGCGGGCATGGTGCCATTTTCCTTCGTCGAGGGTGGCTTTGACGAAGCACGGCTCGAGTTCATTGCGGCGTCGGGACTGCCGGCCGGCCGGACCATCTGGCTGTTCGACCGCACCGACCTGCGCCTGGTAAAGAAACACTTTAGCGGCTTCGCCTGCTTCGGCGGAAACGTGCCGGCCTCGCTGTTCTCGGCCGGCACCGTCGCGCAGATGGAGGATTACTGTAAACACCTGATTGATGACGTCGCGCCCGGCGGCGGCTTCTTCCTCTCGCCCGGCGCGACCGTGGATGATGCGAATCCGGCTGTCGTGCGGGCGTATATGGCCTGCGCCGAGAAATACGGGGTTTATTGACGGGAGACGGCGCATGCAAACCCGATGTACGAACAGCGTTGCAAAGCGGGACCACGTCGAGTCCACAGGAGGACACCAGCAATGGAACAGGCCGCGTTAGTGAATGCCATCGGTTCAGGACGGGTCAGTCATGATCCGGCGGAACTGGAGAGTTATTCGAGCGACGTCAGTTTCGCCAACCGCGTGCGCCCCGCATCGCTCGTAAAGCCGAGAACCACGGACGAGGTTCACCGAATCCTGAAATTTGCCAACGAGACCAAGACGCCTCTGGTACCGGTCAGTTCGGGCGCACCGCACTTCCGCGGAGATACCGTTCCCAGTGTGGGCGGCGCGCTCATCGTCGATATGAGCGGCATGAAGAAGATTCTGATGGTGGACCGTGACAGACGCGTAGCCATGTGCGAGCCGGGAGTCACCTTCGGCGAACTGATTCCGGCGGCGCAAAAGGCAGGGCTTCGGCTCAACATGCCGCTTCTGCCGCGGGCATCCAAGTCGGTGATCGGCAGCATTCTCGAGCGAGAGCCCGTCGTCATGCCCAAATACCAATGGGATATTTCCGACCCGCTGGCGTGTGCCGAAATCATTTTTGGAACCGGTGATGAGTTCAGAACCGGACAGGCCGCGGGTCCCGGTACCGTCGCGGAGCAAAGAGCGGTGGGAGGCGTGCAAAAGGCGCCCTACGGACCCGGCACGGCTTCGTTGCACCGCCTGATCCAGGGGGCTCAAGGAACGCTGGGTATCGTCACTTGGGTGTCGATGCGATGCGAAATATTGCCGAGTCTGGAAGAGCCCTTCGTCGTTGGCTCCTGCGATCTGGACCAGCTGCTCGAATTGACCCATTGGCTGATTCGACAGCGAATGGTCAACGAGTGCTTCATCCTCAATAATGCGAATCTCGCGACCATCTTCGCGAATCCGGCGGCCGCCGACTACCGGAGCCTCAAAGCGGCGCTGCCTACCTGGACCCTGTTCTACACGGTGGCCGGCGGCGAATATTTCCCGGAGGAACGGGTCGGCTCCCAAATCAAGGACATCACCGAGATCGCGCAGCGATTGGGTATCGAGGCGGTCAGGACAGTCGGCGGGATTTCCGCCAATGAAATCATGAAAACGGTACAGCAGCCTTGCGCAAATCCCTACTGGAAGCTTCGCCCCAGGGGCGCCTCCCAGGACATTTTCTTCATGACCATCCGGGAGAAACTCGAAGGTCAGATCGCCGGCATGGCTGCGCAGGCGGATCGAAGTGGCTACGCCGCCGCCGACGTCGGCGTGTACATCCAGCCGGCCGTGCAGGGCACGAGCTTTCACTGCGAGTTCAATCTGTTTTATGACCCCGGCAACGCCAAGGAACGCAATCGAGTCCGCGAGCTGACCAGTTCGGCCACCAAGAGCTTGCTAGCCGGGGGTGCGTTCTTCTCGAGGCCATATGGGGACGATGCAAGGATGATTCTGAACCGCGATGCGGCCTCCGTGGAGGTCTTGCACACGTTCAAGAAGATCTTTGATCCGAACAACGTGATGAATCCGGGGAAAGTCTGTTTTTGACGCAAGCGGGAATACAGCGACGATCGGCGAACGGACAGCAGGAGACAGCCGCAATGGGATTGGAACAGTACAAGGGCGATATGGACATGTGTTGCCGCTGCTCGACCTGCAAATTCGTACCCATGCAGCAGGTGAGCGGATTCCAGTACGCCAACGTGTGCCCCAGCATATCCAAATATGACTTTCACAGTTACTCCGGCGGCGGCCGGCTGAACATCGGCGCATCGATGCTGAAGAACGGGTTCAATTACACGCACAAGCTGCTGGACATCGTCTACAACTGCCAGATGTGCGGGGCCTGCGGCGTTTCGTGCAATTACGCCATGGACATGGAAGTCATGGCGCCGATCACCGAATTCCGGATCAAGTGTGTCAAGGACGGCAAGACACATCCTGCCCTGGACAAGATCATCGCCGGTCTGCGCAAGAACGATTCGATGGTGCCCGTGACCGGCAAGCGCGGTGACTGGGCTGCCGGACTCAACCTGAAGGACGCCACCAAGGAAAAAGTGGACGTGCTCTATTACGTCGGATGCCTTACGAGCTACGACAAGAAGCTGCAGAAGCTGGCCAGGTCCACCGCGAAAATACTGCAGAAGGCAGGGGTCGATTTCGGCATCGCCGGCGATGCGGAGACCAGCAGCGGCGGAGCGGCCTATGAGATGGGGTACGAGCAAGATGCCCTCGACCAGGCCAAGAAGACCATGGCCCTGATCAAGCAGACCGGAGTCAAGACGGTCGTTGCCTCCGGGGCCGAGGACTACCAGGCCATCAAGGTTCTATATGACAAGTTCAAGCTGAAGGGCGACCTGAAGGTGCTGCATATTGCGCAGTACATTCCGCAACTGATCAAGGAAGGCAAGCTCGAGCCGAAGAAGAACCTCGAACTCGCGGTGACGTACCACGATCCGTGCCACTTGGGCAGGCTGGGCGAACCATGGGTCCACTGGGAAGGCAAGAAGGTGCCGGGAGATCGCTTTGTGTTTGATCCGCCCAAGGTGTACCGGCGCGGAACACACGGCATCTATCAGCAGCCGCGGGACGTGCTGAAGAGCATTCCGGGAGTCAAGCTCACCGAAATGCCGCGGAACAAGGAATATGCCTGGTGCTGCGGCGCCGGCGGCGGAGTGTGTGATTCCAATCCGGAATTCGCCCAATGGACGGCTAAGGAAAGAATCGAGGAGGCCGAATCCACCGGTGCCGAAGCGCTGGTCACCGCTTGCCCCAAGTGTGAGAAGACGTTCAGCGCGGCGATCGAGGCCAATGGCAGCCGCCTGAAGGTCTACGACATTGTGGAACTCGTCGAACAGGCGATCGAATAATGGGACCACGAATCATGACGCTGAGCAAAGAAGTCTATGCGGAATTCGAAGATGTAGTCGGTCCGGAATTCATCTGTAATGACCCGGCGATCATGCCCTCGTATTACGCCACCGAGTTCGCGGCAGTCATCCTGCCGGAGAACACGGCGCAGGTTCAGGCAATCGTCAAGCTGTGCAACAAGCACAAGGTGTCATTCCGACCGGTGTGCACCGGCTGGACGGGAAAGTTTCAAGCGGGCGTTGTCCTTTTGGATTTGAGAAGGATGAACCGCATCATCGAGATCAACGAGAAGAACATGTACGCGGTGGTCGAGCCGTATGTGATCACGGCGCAGCTGCAGGCCGAGTTGATGAAGCGAGGCCTGCATCTGAACGTCAAGGGCGCCGGCACCAATTGCTCGGCGATGCTGCGCGGCCACGGACATCTGGATCAATCCACTGGCGGCGACGATCGCAATCATCTGGCCATCGAGTGGGTCACGCCTGCCGGGAACATCGTCCGATCCGGCTCCTTGGGGTCTTCGGATGAATGGTTCTGCGGGGATGGCCCGGGGCCCTCGCTGCGGAGCATCCTCACGAGTGCGACGCCTCCGGGTGTGACGCCTGGCGTATTTACGCGGGCCGCCATGAAGATCTATCACTGGCCCGGTCCGACGAAGTTCCCCATCGTCGGCAATTCGCCAAATTACGCCCTAAGCGAAATTCCGGCGAATTTCATGACCCGCTATTACAGTTTTCCGACCATGGAAAAGATGTGGCAGGCCGAGCTCAAGATCGGAGAGAGTGAAATCTCGTTCGAGCTCATGGGCTTCAACGTGGCCATGGTGGCGGCGAACATCACGACCAGCAATGAAGAAGAGGAAGCGGCTTTCAAGCGGCTCAGCAAAGAGGTGCAAGGTCCGGGCTTCCTGATCATCCTGGCCGGCAATTCCGCGGCCGACTTCGAATACAAGAAGCGCGTGCTGAATCACATCGTCAATGCCGCGGGCGGCAAGTCCCTCGCTTCGCTGGAAGATCCCCGGACGGAGGGGATTCTGATGTGCCAGTGCATCCGAATTTCCGCCTCTATCCGGGAAACCTTCCGCCCGGGCGGCGCTTTCAGTTCCATCCCCGTGATGGGGCAAAGAGACCTGACGATCAAGTGGGCGATCGGGGCCGGAAAGGCAAAGGAGCCGTTGATCGAAAAGGGTTTGATCGTGGATGACGGCGGCGCCTCCTTTGGATGGGGCGTCGAACAGGGACATCTCGGCAAGACGGAAATATTCTGCAAGTTTGATCCCCAGAACGCGGTCGCCAAGCAGGCGGTGCAGGCCTGGCACGACGAGCAGAGTGCCCGGGCCTTCAAGGAACGCTATTTCGCGTTACTATCGCCGGGCCAGCCCGAGGAAATCGGCAAAGCGCTGTCGAACTACCACGTCTGGTGGAACAAGCTCCAAAAGGAGCTCGATCCCAATCGCGTATCACCGGAGGGCGGCGCACTGGTCTAGTCCGCGCATATCACCGCCCGGCCGGCCATCCCAAGAATCGCTGCGGTTGCCGGGCCGGATTGAGTCTTGGTGCAACCGCGATAAGGAGTGCATTTCGGTGACTGACATGACAGAGCAAGAACAACAGCTCGTCTCGTGGCTCGCGGACATGCGTGAAGACGACGCCGTCCCCCTCGCCACGGCGATGCTGCTTGAACAGCGTGTGGATCCGCTACACGTCCTCAATCTATGCCGCGCGGCGATGGAAATCGTCAGCAAGCGCTTCGAGCAAGGCGAATATTTCCTGCCCGAACTCGTACTTTCCGGCGAGATGCTTGACCGGATTGGCGCCATCGCCAAGCCGCTCATCAAGGATCTTCCCCAAGACGCCGCCCGCAAGGCCGGCAAAGTACTCATAGGCACGGTCCACGGCGACCTGCACGACATAGGCAAGAACATCGTTACCTTCATGCTGGATATCAACGGCTTCGAGGTGAAGGACATCGGCATCGATGTTCCAGTCAAGGTATTCATCGACGAGATCAATGCCTACCAGCCCAATGTCGTCGGCCTGTCCGGATTCCTGACGCTGGCGTTTGAATCAATGAAGGAAACCATCGAGGCGATCGCTCAAGCCGGCTTGCGCGAAAAGCTCCGCATAATGATCGGCGGCGGCCAGATTGATGAGACGATCCGCGCTTACACGGGGGCGGACGCGTTCGGCAGTAATGCCGTCGAGGCGGTCGCCCTGTGCACCAAATGGTGCGCGGCAGCCGCTCCAAAACTCGGATACGCGCCGGCCGGCAAGTAGTCATGGCCGGGACTCCCCGGCAGTCGCGCGTAGGTTAACGTCGTGTACCGAATATCCAGCCGTCCGCTATTGTGCGCGGTCTCCTCGGCCGTGCCGGAACAGGTCATGAGCGGCGCTCATCTGCGGCTTCGTGCGCAGGCATTGAGGCTGCTTGAAGCCGAATCGATGCTCGACGCCCGCTACGCTTTTCGCTTCGTGACGATCGATGGCGTCCGTGACGATCTGCTCATCCTGGCCGGTGAAAGCCTTGAAGCTCCGTGGCTCATTCCGAAGAGCGGCCGGCTCACAGCCGTTGCTTGCTGCGTAGCCACGCTGGGAGAGGGTCTGGAGGATCGCGTACGCACGCTTTTCACCGCGCGACGCGCGGCGCTTGCACTCGTCTTGGATTCGATTGGCAATGAGATCCTAATGGTACTGGCGCGGCGGGCGCAGGATCATATGCGGGCCGCGGCAACCGGCCGCGGTCTGTCCATGGCGGGCGAGCTGCGTTCCGGTGACCCTGGTCTGGCTCTCGATACGCAGCGCAGGATCCTGGCGCTCGCCGCCGCCGACGAATTGGGCATTACCCTGAGTAGCGGCTGCGTGATGCGGCCACTCAAGTCGACGAGCATGGTGCTCGGTGCCGGCATTGCGTTGCGCGAAGTTGGCTGGTCGCGCTGTGATCCCTGTCCGTCGCGACCACGGTGCCGCGTCGCCACCGGCGCGCGCATGAACAGTGCATCACCGCCGCCGCGAACCCAACCGTGATACCGGCTGAAATGAAGAACGTTCAATCGTACACGCTGCACTTTCCGCAGCTTGACCGCGATATTGCGGTGCGCGATGGCGAAACCATTCTGCAGTGCGCGCGCCGCGCGGGCGTGCGTATCGTCGGCGCCTGCGGCGGTCGTGGAACCTGCGGCTCCTGCATGGTCGCCGTGATCGAAGGCCGCGTGCGCAGCTCGACCCGCAAGAGCGCCACCGACTCCGGTACGGCGGAAGGACACCACACCGTCCGCGCCTGCCAGTCCAGTCCCGTGACGGACTGCGTCATCATGATATCAGCGCGCGCGCTCGCCCCTGTTGTGCGTACGGAAGTCGCCGCGGCCGACGACTCGCTGTATTTGCCGCTGGACAGCGCCATCGTTCGACGGTGCATTACCGTGCCCGCGCCGACCCTTGAAGATCCCCGCGCCGATGCGGAACGCCTGGTCCGGGCCCTTCCGGGCGGCCCAAAGCCCACCATCGATATCACCGCGGCTCGTTCCTTGCCAATACGCCTGCGCGCCGACGGCGGCGTACTGTCGGTCGTCATGCGCCGCAACGAGATCATCTCCTGCACGACGCAAGCCGCGGGCACGCTGGGTTTGGCCGTCGATTTGGGTACGACCAACACAGCCGGATTCTTGGTCAATCTTCATGATGGGGCTCATATCGCCACTCTCGGCATCGAGAACCCGCAAGTTGCTTGGGGCGCCGATCTCATCAGCCGGATCAGCTACGCGCTGCGCAGCCCAAGCGGCGCCGAGGAATTGCGTCAAGCGGCGGTGACCGGAATCAACGCCATGATCCACGATTTATGCGCTGCCGTCGGAGCGCGGCCGGCTGAGATCGTCGACGTGACGATCTGCGGAAATACAGCCATGCAGTCCCTATTCGCAGGGCTGCCGGTCGACTATCTGGGCAAAGCCCCATTTGTCGCCGTGCTTCGTGACGCCTGCGAGATACGCGCCCGCGATCTGGGTCTCGACGTATGTCCCGGCGCGTACGTCTATGTCGCGCCGAATGTTGCCGGGTGCGTCGGCGGCGACCACGTCGCCGCACTTTTGGCAACGGAAGCTCGCTGGGCGGACGGCCGCGCCAGCCTTGTCATGGATATCGGGACCAACACCGAAATATCCGTGATTCATGCCGGCCGGATCCACACCGCATCCGCGCCCTCGGGTCCGGCCCTCGAGGGGGGCCACATTTCCTGCGGAATGCGCGCAGCGAACGGCGCCATCGAGCATGTACGGCTTGGCGCATATGGCCTGGAGTTGGAGGTGATCGGCAACGCGGCGCCCGTAGGAGTTTGCGGATCCGGTGTTGTGGACGCGCTCGCAAGTTTGTATCGGGCGCACGTAATCGACGCACGTGGGCGAATCGGTCGCACGCATCCTGCCGCGACGCAACTCAACGGCAGGCGCTCCGCGATCCTGGCTCCCGGGGTCGAATTTACGCAGGACGACATCCGCGCGGTACAGCTGGCGAAGTCGGCCATCCGAACCGCCACGGACGTTCTCCTGGAGCGCGCCGGACTACGCGCCGAAGATCTTGTGCGCTTCATCATTGCCGGCGCGTTCGGCGCCTACATCGATGTGCCCAGCGCGATCACGATCGGACTACTGCCGAACCTGCCGACGGATCGCTTTCAGCAGGTCGGCAACGCCGCCGGCGCCGGCATTCGACGCCTGCTCACATCGCAAGCCGCGCGCGAACGCGCAGGCGCTCTTGCGCAGCAATGTGAGTACGTCGAGCTCAGCTGCGTCAAGACGTTTCAGAAAGCATTTCTATCAAACATCGGATTTCCCGCCGACCCTTGTTTCCCGCCTACCCTTGCCACAGGAGCTTAGCGTGACACTGCCCGACAGCTTTCCTATCGAGATCATCGGCGAACGCATCAGCCCGGGCTACAAGAGCACCAAGGCGCTGCTGGACGCCGATGACTTGTCCGGCCTGCAGGCATTGGCCGTCAGGCAAGTCCAAGCGGGCGCGTCATACCTCGACGTGCACCTAGGCACCCGCGGACTGCGCGACCTGCCGTTCGTGACAGCGCTCGTGCGTGCGCTTCAAGCTGTCGTCGATGTGCCGCTGTGTTTCGATTTCCCCGAAATCCCGGTCCTCGAAACCGCGTTCGCCGCTTACGATCCCGGCAAAGCCGGGGGAGCGCCCGCCATTCTGAACTCCTTGACCGACCAACGCTGGGAACTGATGGAATTGTACGAACGGAATCGCTTTCGCGTCATTGTGATGGCCTCCGAGCGGGTGGTCGACGGCACTGCGCGCAGCAACCTGACGGCACCGGAAATCGCCGACACGGCTCGGAGTGTGGCTCTACGCCTGAACCGCGAATACGGAATCGCAATCCCCGACATATTCATCGATGTCGCCGTGCGCGCGGTCATCGTGGACACGAAGGGACTCAATCGCGCTGTGCTCGACGCAGTGCGGCTTATCCGCAATGACTCCACGATCGAGGGCATTCACATCATGGGGGCATTGACCAATATTGGTCAGCAGCTGCCGGCAAAAGCAGCCGACGGCTCGCACCTCAAACAAGCGCTCGAAAATGCATTTCTGACGATCGCAGTGCCAAATGGCATGGATACAGTAATGGGAACGCCGTGGAGCGGTTACAAGCCGCTACCGGAAGACAATTACGTGCTCAAGGTGTACCGAGATTTCCTCGAGCAGTCCGGGAGCGCAGCGCTGCGAGCGGTTCGTAGGTTTTACCATACGTAAACGGTTCATGAGTGCCGCTCCCGCTCCACGGTCGGCGCGATGATCGGAATGTGCGCCGCCGCGCAAGCCGGCGCCAGGCCCGACAGGCGCGGATCATCCGCGACTTCGACCCGCCGTGCATACGCCCGGAAGCCGGACCGCAGATAGAAAGCGAGTGCGCCCGGATGATCGTGCGTGCACGTGTGGACCCAAAACCGGTCGATCGGACGCTCCCAGGCGCGTTCAGCGGCGCGATTCATCAGCCAGCGGCCGGCGCCTTGACCCCGCACCGCCGCAGTGAGGCCGAAGAATGCCAATTCGCACTGTCCCGCCTCGCGATAATCAAGTTCGAGCAGCCCCTCTTCCCGGCCATCGACCGTCACGGCGTAGACCTCGTTGTCGGCGCTTAGCAAAATCGCCTCGAGCTCGCGCTGCGGCATCACCAGCCGCGAGAACCACAGCCACTCGAGGCCGACGCGCCGAAAAATCCCGCGGTACCAGGTCGGATCGGGAGCGACGATGCGCCGCAGAAGCCAGGGCCCGTCGGCACGCTCAGGCCGGCGCAACGGCTTCTCGAGCATTTCGAGACAGGTCACGACGGAAGCCAATTTTCCGGGCGGAACATCGCTGTAACCATTACTGAGCAGCATCGGGTGCGTCATCCAGATCGCTTCAAAGGATGATACCTTCGCACAGCGACGAGCAATCTGTCTGCACCATCCGCCCGGCTAATGCCGTCCCTCAGGGCTTCTCAAACCGCAAGGTCATCCGGTCGGACTCACCGATCGATTTCATCTTGGCGTGCTCGCCGTCGGGGCCGGCCAAGTCCGGCGGCAGGCGGTGTACGTTGACGTCTTCCGGATCCGCGGGGTTCTCGTTGATCTCGGACACGCCTTGCAGCCGGAAGCCGGTTTTCAAGCCCAGCGCGATCAGGTAATCCTCGGGAATGCGATGCAGGAGTTTCGAGCTCTGCTCGGCGTCGGCGAAGGGTTTGGCGCGGTGTTCGACCACGCCGAACGTGCCCCCGGGCTTGAGCACGTCGAATGCGGCTTTAAACACGGCGTCGAGAGCGGCCGGACTGCGATTCAGCCAGTCGTGGGCGTTGCGGAACGTGAGCACCATGTCGGCGGAATTCGGCGGACCGAGGGTGACCTCCCGAGGAGGCGCAAATGGGACGACTTTTTCGATGTGGCCGAATACGGCCGGATCGGCCTTGATCTTCTCCTCGAACTTGGATGGCGCGGCCTCGATTAGATGCCCGTTGTCGCGCAGGAAGGGCGCCAAGATTTCGGTGTACCAGCCCCCGCCCGGCGCCAGCTCTATCACCGTCATGTTCGGTTGGATCCCGAAGAACCGCAACGTCGCGACCGGGTGACGGTAACGGTCGCGCGCTCTATGCGCGGCCGAGCGCCAGCTGCCGTTGACCGCCTTCTGCAGCAGCGCCGTCGTGTCTTGCGCGGACGCGTCAGCCGCCGCGCACAGACCGATTGCGAACAGGACGGCGCTGGAAAGTACGGTATTCAACGTGCGGCGATGCAGGACCATGGTGCGACCCCCTGACGACGAGAGCCCAAGACTACGCCCGAAGCGGATCGCAAGACCAGACCCTCCGTTCAGGGCGGTGCGCGAACGATCTAGGCCGGAAGGCCGGAGGTGTCGTGCCTGCACCGTCCATCGTCGGTTACGTCACGCCCGGCGGCCTACATAGAGCCCATGCGCATGCAAGATCCTGCACTACATGGCCGAGCGACTTGTAGACGGTAATATCCTCGTCGGACAGACGGCCGACGATGTCGCCCGACAGGATCTGACCGATCTCGGCAACGATATGCGCATCGTCGATCACGCCCGCTTCCTTCGCTCGCAGAAACTCGGCGCCTTGGCGCAGCACGCCTTCACGGCTGTCGGCGACGAAGCGCGACCTGGCAACGAGCTCCGTATCCACTTCGACAGGTCCGGCCATGCTCGAGCCCACCAAGTTAAGATGCGTGCCCGGGCGCACCCAAGCGCCTTTCAAGACCGGCTCGCGGGCGCCGGTGACGGTGCAGATGATGTCGGCATCGTGGACCAGGTCCTCCACGTCGGTTGCGCTACCGAAAGGGATGCCAAGCTCGGCGCGCATGCGTCCGCAGAACGCCTCGGTTCGCTGCTGCGACCGCCCCCACACTCGTACGGCGTTAATCCGGCGAACTTTGAGCAGGGCTCTGGCGTGGGTCGCGGCCTGTTCGCCATAACCCAGAATTGCGAGACGCCGGGCGTCCGGACGCGCGAGGGCGTCCGTCGCGACCGCACTCGCCGCGGCGGTGCGCACGGCCGTGATCTCGCCCGCGTGGACGACGCAGACCGGCTCTCCGGTGCCGGGATCGAACAGAACCACCAACCCCTGATGCGACTGTCGGCCTGTGGAGAAATTCTCCGGGTAGACACTGATCAGCTTCGCGCCGAAGGCCGCGTCTTCGCCCAAGGCCCCAGGCATGATTCCAAACATATGCCCTCGAGCCAATGGGATAATGGACCGCAGCAGCTGGCGCGTCTCGCCCTTGGAAAAAGCGATCATCGCCTCTCGGACGATCGGAATACACACCTCGTAGGTCAGGCGCCTCGCGACTTCTTCCCGCTCAATCACCCGCATGTCGCATTCACTCCTTATTCGCAACCCTTGTGAGGATGCCGGCGTCAAAGGTATACCGGCGGCTCGGCGGTAAGGCCGCGATGGATTTGTCGGGCGCGTTCGTCGGCGAGAACTTCGCTTGCGCCGGCCTCAAGCGCATCGAGCGCCTTATCGACAATACTCTGCGGGGAAACCTTGGGAATATCGAGGCCCTTCGTCATGTCGGTATCGACAAAACCCATGTGCAGTCCCAGAACTTGGGTGTTTTGCGCGCGCAGCTCGTTGCGCAGGCCGTTGGTCAAACTCCAAGCAGCGGCCTTGGAGACGGCGTAGGCATTCATCGCGCCGGAATTTATCCAGCTCGCCGCGGACAATACATTGAGGAACGCCCCGCCGCCGTTCGCGGCGAGAGTCGGAGCGAAGCATTGCATGACCCGCAACATGCCGAGCACATTCGTGTCGAAGTGGCGCTGTGCGTATTCCGTGGCCTTTGAGCCGAGGAGGCTGCCCATATGGGCGATGCCCGCGTTGTTCACGACGAGGGTGACGTCGCTGCAAAGCTGCGCGGCCGCTGCGACCTCCTCGGCCAACGTGACATCCAATTGCACCGCTACGACGCCCTTCAGTGTGACTGTCGAGGGACTGCGCGCGGCGGCGTAGACCTTGCGGGCGCCGCGTTTCATTGCCGCTTCGGCGAAGGCGAATCCGATGCCGCGATTGGCGCCGGTGATGAGGACGACAGCGTCTCTGAGATTCATGCTCGAGCGTCCTTAGCGATGGGTTCGCGATGGGGAAGGATAAACCGTCTTTCTACGCGGTACTTGCGGCACTGGATTGTATTCGAGGTTCCGGTGCAAGTGCGCTCATGTAAGGCGATCGGCCGGCGCCGTTGCAATTTAGGTAGAATCGGCCGGCGGGCGGCGATCGCCCCGCGCACATCCGACTCCTCGCGAGACCCCTCATGGCAGCTCTGCAAGCGAACCCGGGCGAAACCCGCATCGAAGGCGAGACTCGGCGCATCCGCGGCCTGCTCGAGAAGCGGCAGTTCGCGGCGGCGCTCGCGGCGGCGCAAGCGCTGCTCGCCGAGGTCCCGCAGAACCGCGATGCGTTCTATCTCGTCGCGGTCGGTCAGCGCTCGCTCGGCCTCGTCGACGATGCGCTCGAGACACTGGCGCGGTTCGAACGGATACATGCCGATTTCGGCCGGCTGTTCCAGGAGCGCGGCCATTGTTACCGCTCGGCCGGCAAGATCGACGCCGCAATCGAGGCCTATCGACACGCGGTGCTGTTGAATGGCGCGCTCAGCGCCAGCTGGAGGGCGCTCGCGGATCTTTGCCGATCCGCCGGACTCGCCGCCGAAGAATGGGAAAATGCCGAGCGCCAGGTAACGCGGCTCGCGCAACTCCCGCCGCCGGTGGTCGCGGCGTCCGGCATGCTGGCCGAGGGCGACGTCCACGGCGCCGAGCGCGTACTTCGCCGCTTTCTCCTGACGCAAGCAGATCACATCGAGGCGATGCGCTTACTCGCCCAGATCGGCATGAAACTCGAGATCCTCGACGACGCGGAATTTCTGCTTGAAAGCGTACTCGTATTTGCGCCTGATTACGCGGCTGCGCGCTACGATTATGCCGTCGTACTGTTGCAGCGCCATAAGCACAGGGATGCGCTCGTGCAAGCGACCCGGCTTTTGCAGATCGAACCCGGCAATCGCGCCTTTCGGATCATCCATGCGAATGCGCTCATCGGTCTCGGCGACCAGGAAGGGGCACTGAGAATATTTCGGTATCTGCTCGCCGATGATCCGCAAAAGGCGCAACTGCACCTGTCCATCGGGCACGCCGAAAAGACGCTCGGCCGGCAGGCCGAGGCCGTGCAGGCGTATAGATCGGCGGCGGCGGCGCAACCGTCCTTCGGCGACGCCTATTGGAGCCTCGCCAATCTGAAGATCTACCGCTTCGCGGACGATGAAATCGCCCGGATGCGCGCCCAGGAAGCCGCACCCTCCATCGGTTTGGTCGATCGGTACCACCTATGCTTCGCGCTCGGCAAGGCGCTCGAGGATCGGGCCGAGTACCAGCAATCGTTCCGGTACTACGAACGCGGCAACGCCTTGAAGAAGGGGGAGAGCACGTATTGCGCCGATACGCACGAACGCACTCTGCGCCTGCAGGCATCGGTGTGCACGCGCGAGTTCTTCGACGCCCGGCAGGGAGTCGGATGCGCCAGCGCCGCACCAATATTCATCGTCGGTTTGCCGCGCGCCGGCTCTACGCTTCTGGAGCAGATCCTCGCATCGCACTCGCAAGTGGAGGGTACGGCCGAACTGGCGGAGATTCCGCAGCTCGTGCAGCTGCTCGCCGGCCGCGAACAAGAAGGCTCAAAGCCTCTGTATCCGCGCGTGCTCGCCGAGCTTGGCGCGGACCGGCTTGCGGCGTTTGGCGAGAAATTCATCGCCGACACGCAGGTGTACCGCAGCGGCAAGGCCTTTTTCATCGACAAGATGCCGAACAACTTCCGGCATGTCGGCCTGATTCATCTGATCCTGCCGAACGCCAAGATCATCGACGCCAGGCGCGAGCCCATGGCTTGCTGCTTCAGCAATTTCAAGCAGCTGTTTGCGTCGGGCCAGGAATTCACCTACAGCCTCGAGGACATCGGCCGCTATTACCGCAGCTATGTCGCGCTCATGCAGCACTGGGACAGCGTGCTGCCCGGCAAGATCCTGAAGGTCCAGCATGAGGACGTCGTCGAGGACTTGACGGGCAGCGTGCGGCGGATGCTCGCGTTCTGCGGCTTGGAATTCGAATCACAATGCGTCGAATTTCACAAGACAGCGCGCAGCGTGCGCACCGCGAGCTCCGAACAAGTGCGCCGGCCGATCTACAAGGAAGGACTGGATCAGTGGCGCCACTACGAGCCTTGGCTCGGCCCGCTGAAATCCGTTTTACAGGCCTAGCTGACCGGCGGCGAACCGCCCGCCTCGGTGCGCCGCACGACGTACTCATCCAGGGCTTCGACGACCGCGGGATCGCGCGCCGGCGCGACGTATCGATCGAGCGTGTCGCGCCAAATCGTGCTCGCGCGCTCGGTCGCCG
>DAIDVO010000068.1 GCA_027456085.1 Steroidobacteraceae bacterium
CTGCGCGACGACCGGCGCGGCGCCCGTGCCGGTGCCGCCGCCCATGCCCGCGGTGATGAAGAGCATGTCGCAGCCTTCGATCAATTCGATGATGCGGTCGCGATCCTCCATCGCGGCCTGGCGGCCGACCTCCGGATCCGCACCCGCCCCGCGCCCTTTCGGGATGTTGCAGCCGATCTGCAGCGCGGTGCGCACCTTCGAGTGCTTCAGCGCCTGCGCATCGGTGTTGATGCAGATGAAGTCCACGCCTTCGAGGCCGGCTTGGACCATGTGCGAGACCGCGTTGCCGCCGCCGCCGCCGACGCCGAGCACCTTGATGACGGCGCTTTGGCTGAATGAATCCATGAGTTCGAACATTCCAATTCTCCTTGCAGCTTGTTATTAAAAATTCCCCTGAAACCAGTTCTTCATGCGCTCGAAAATATTCTTCAAGCCGCCCGCGAGCATCGGTCCTTCCGAGCGGCGCAGATCCATCGTGCTTTTCGCGTAGAGCAGGAGTCCGACGCCGGTCGCGTGTATCGGATTGCTGACGACCTCGCCGAGTCCGGTGACGTACTGCGGCACGCCGAGCCGCACCGGCATGTGAAACACCTCTTCGGCCAATTCGATCGCGCCTTCCATTTTCGCCGTGCCGCCGGTGAGCACGATGCCGGTGGCGACCGACTCCTCCAGGCCGCTGCGGCGCAGCTCGTCGCGGATCAGCGCGAACAGCTCCTCGTAGCGGGGCTCGACGATCTCCGCGAGCGTCTGGCGCGCGAGCCGCCGCGGCGGCCTGTCGCCGACGCTCGGCACCTCGATCGTCTCGTCGGGATTCGCGAGCTGCGACAGCGCGCAGGCGTACTTGATCTTGATGTCCTCGGCGTATTGCGTCGGCGTGCGCATCGACACCGCGATGTCGTTCGTCACCTGATCGCCGGCGATCGGGATGACCGCCGTGTGCCGAATCGCGCCGCCGCTGAATACCGCGATGTCGGTCGTCCCGCCGCCGATGTCGACGATGCAAACGCCGAGATCCTTCTCGTCCTCGGTCAGCACCGCGAAGCTCGAGGCGAGCTGCTCCAAGACGATGTCGTCGACCGCGAGACCGCAGCGCTGCACGCACTTGACGATGTTCTGCGCGGCGCTGTCGGCGCCCGTGACGATGTGAACCTTCGCCTCCAGGCGGACTCCGGACATGCCGATCGGGTCGCGTATTCCCTCCTGCGAATCGATGATGTATTCCTGCGGGAGCACGTGCAGGATCTTCTGGTCCGCGGGAATCGCGACCGCCTTGGCCGCATCGATCACGCGCTCCACATCGCCTTGCACGACCTCCTTGTCCTTGATCGCGACGATGCCGTGGGAGTTGAGGCTGCGCACGTGACTGCCGGCGATGCCTGCGTAGACCGAGTGAATTTCGCAGCCGGCCATGAGTTCGGCCTCCTCGACGGCCCGCTGGATCGACTGCACGGTCGACTCGATGTTGACGACGACTCCCTTTTTCAGGCCGCGCGACGGATGGCTGCCGATGCCGATGATTTCGAGCGAGCCGTCGGACTTGATTTCGCCGACGATCGCGACGACTTTGCTCGTGCCGATGTCGAGGCCTACCAGTAGATTTCTGTCGGAGCGCTTGGCCATTGATGTATCGATTCCTTAGGCGTCGGTGTCGTCGTGATGTTTGGGAGCTGCCGGCGCGGGCGCCGCGGTGGTTCGCCAGCCGATCGCAAAGCCGTTCGAATAGCGCATGTCGACGTAGGAAATGTCGTTGAGCTGGTGCGCGACGACCTGCGCCGATACGCGGATGAAGCGGTCGATCCGGGCGTCGACCTGATTGCGGCCGAGGCGCACCGTGATGCCGTTCGACAAGTCCATCTCCCACGCGCCTCGGGCGTCGAGGCGCAGCGCCGCGATGTGCATTCCGGCCTCGGTCATGCGCGGCTCCGCCGACAGGTAGAGCCGCGCGACCTCGGTCTCCGTCCCCGCAGGCCCCGAGAGGCGCGGCAGTTCGGGCGGCACGTGATCGGCGTTCCTGATGAACAGTTGCCCGCGCGTGTTCAGAAGACCCGATTGGTCCCAGCGCGCGGCCGCGGTCTGCTCGACGACGGTCACGGAAAGGCCCGTCGGCCAGCGGCGCTGCACGCGGACCTGGTCGACCCACGGCAAGCCCTCGACCGCGCGCTGAATCGCGCCGAGGTTCGCCGACATGAATCCGGCCGACAGATACGGCGCGACCGCCTTCTCGATCTCGACCGGCGAGACGCGCTGAAAGCTGCCGTCGAGCGACACCGTGCGCATGGGCCGATTGAGCGCCCAGGCGAGTCCCGCGAGGCCGGCGGCCACGAGCGCGAGGAGCGCGCCTTTTTGCGCGACGCTGCGCCAGTCGATCAGCGACGCCATGCGCTGCCACAGGGGGCGCGCCGCGCGCTCGCGCTTCTTGAACCGATTACGCCGGCCGAGTGCGTGCGCGATCATTTGCGTTCCCTCGAAAAGCTCGTTTCCAAGACACGCCAAACCAGATCCTCGAAATCGATGCCCGCCCGGCGCGCCGCCATCGGCACGAGGCTGTGGTCCGTCATGCCGGGAACCGTGTTGATCTCGATGAAATGGAACTCGCCGCCGGCGCCATCGCGCATGAAGTCGACGCGTCCCCAGCCGAAACATCCGGTTGCGCGGAACGCGGCGAGCGCGGACGCCTGCAGCAGCGCCTCCTCCGCGGCGGTAAGTCCGCTCGGGCAACGATAGGCGGTGTCGTCGCGGAAATACTTGGCCTCGTAGTCGTAGAATTCGGTCGCGGGCTCGATGCGAATCGACGGCAAAGCGCTCTCATGCAGCACACCGACCGTATATTCACCGCCGCCGATGAACTGCTCCGCGAACACCGTCTGCTCGACCGCCCGCGCCGCCGCGTAGGCGGCGGGCAGCGCGTCGGCGCTCTTGACCTTGCTGATGCCGACGCTCGAGCCTTGTGAGGCGGGCTTGACCATCATCGGCAGGCCGACTTCGGCGAGCGCGCGCTGAAGATCGGATTCGCCGGTGAGCGTCGTGTAGCGCGGCACCCGGCATCCAGCGGCGGCGGCGACGAGCTTGGGCTTGAGCTTGTCCATCGTCAGCGCCGCGGCGAGCACGCCGCTGCCGCTGTACGGAAGCCCGAGCCACTCGAGCGCGCCTTGAATCAATCCGTCCTCGCCGCCGGGGCCGTGCAGTGCGATCCAGGCGCGGTCGTAGCGTCCTGCGCCGAGATCCTGGACGGGGCGTTCGCGCGGATCGAAGGGTTCGGCATCGACGCCGCGGCGACGGAGCGCGGCGAGCACCGCGTTGCCCGAGAGCAGCGATATTTCGCGCTCCGAGGAGTCCCCGCCGAGCAGCACGGCGACATTGCCGAATTCGCGCGCGTCGCGCGCGCGGCGGATGCCGGAATGCAGCGCGAGGAGGCTCATGCGGCCTCTCCGACGATGCGCACTTCGGGCTGCAGCATGACGTTGTGAACCTGCGCTACGCGGCTCTGGACGTGGCGGATCACGGCCTCGATATCGGCTGCCCGCGCAGCACCATGATTGATGATGAAGTTCGCGTGCTTCTCCGACACGGATGCGTCGCCGATTCGAAATCCCTTCAAACCGGCCGTCTCGACGAGCCGCGCCGCGTGATCGCCGGACGGATTCGTGAACACCGAGCCGCAACTCCATTCGCCGATCGGCTGCGTCTGCCTGCGCCGCTCGAGGAGATTTCGGATCGCGTCCGGGCGTACGCCGTACGCGGCCTCGAATTTCAGGCGCGCGGCGACGAACCACTCGGCGGTGGGCCCCTCCACGCTGCGGTAGCCGATCCGATAGTCGCCCGGAGCGCGCGTGCGCGTCGCGCCGCGGCGGTCGATCACGTCGACTTCGGCGACATGCTTCCATGTCTCCTCGCCCCAGGCGCCGGCGTTCATCGCGAGCGCACCGCCGAGCGTGCCCGGGATGCCGGCGAAGAACTCCGCCGGCCCCATGCCCCACTGTGCGCAAGATTTCGCGATGCGCGCGCACGTAACGCCGGCCTCGGCGTGAATCACCTCGGCGCTCACGCGCGCGAGGCCGCCGAGCGCCCCATGGGTCATGATGACCGCACCGCGAAAGCCGCCGTCCCGGACCAGTAGATTGCTGCCGAGACCGACCCACAGCAGCGGCACGTCCTCCGGCAGCTGGCGCAGGAAGGCGGACAAATCGCGCAGATCCTGCGGCACGAAATAGATGTCCGCGGCCCCGCCCGCGTGCCAGGACGTATGCTTCGCCATCGATTCGCCATGCAGCGCGCGCGTGCGGAACTCGGGCGCGAGCTGCATGTTGCGCGTACGGTCGCTCATGCGGCGCCCCCGGCGTCGAGGCGCGCCTTCAGCTCGTGCGCGACGGCGCCGATGTTGCCCGCGCCCATCGTGAGCACGAGATCGCCGTCCTTGAGCACGCCGCGCAAGCTGTCGGCGAGCTCTTCGACCCGTTCGACGAATACCGGCTCGACGCGGCCGCGGCTGCGCACCGCGCGGCAGATCGCCCGTCCGTCGGCGCCCGCGATCGGGGCCTCGCCGGCGGCGTAGACTTCGGTGACGAGCAGCGCGTCGGCCTCGCCGAGCACGCGCGCGAAATCGTCGAGCAGATCGCGCGTGCGCGAATAGCGGTGCGGCTGAAACGCGAGCACGATGCGCCGCCCGGGCCACCCCTGGCGCACGGCGTCGAGCGTCGCCGCCACCTCCGTCGGATGATGACCGTAGTCATCGACCAGCAGCGCACTGCCCCCGCTTAAGCGGATTTCGCCGAGCTGCTGTATGCGTCGGTCGATGCCTTGGAAATTCGCGAGCGCGCGCTGAATCGCGGCATCCTCTATTTTCAGCTCGGTCGCGACCGCGACGGCCGCGAGCGAGTTCAGCACATTGTGCCGCCCCGGCAAGTTGACCGTGATCGGCAGCGGCGCGAACCCTTCGCGCAGCGCCTCGTAATGCGACCGCAGGCCCGCGCGCCGAACGTTGACGGCGCGCACGTCCGCGCCCTCGGCGAACCCGTAGGTGACGCACGGGCGCGCCACGGCGTCCCGGATCGAGCACACTTCGGGATCATCCGTGCAAAGCACCGCGAGGCCGTAGAACGGCAGGTTGTGCAGGAAGTCCACGAAACTCTGTTTCAGCCCCGCGAAGTCGCCCGCGTAGGCCGCCAAGTGATCGTTGTCTATGTTCGTGACGATCGCGATCATCGGCTGAAGGTGCATGAACGAGGCGTCGCTCTCGTCGGCTTCGGCGACCAGGTAGCGTCCGGCCCCGAGGCGCGCATTGCTGTCCGCACTCTTCAGGCGGCCGCCGATCACGAAAGTCGGGTCCAGCCCGCCCTCGGCGAGCACGCTCGCGACGAGGCTCGTCGTCGTCGTCTTGCCGTGCGTTCCGGCGACCGCGACCGAATAGCGGAAGCGCATCAGCTCGCCGAGCATCTCCGCGCGCGGCACGACCGGTATGCGCCGCGCGAGCGCCGCGGCAACTTCGGGATTCTTCCGATCCACGGCGCTGGAGACGACGACGACGTCCGCTTCGCCCAAGTGATCGGCCGAGTGTCCGGTGAAGATCACGGCGCCCAGGCGCGCGAGGCGTTGCGTGACCGCGTTCTGCTTGATGTCCGAGCCCCGGACTTCGTAGCCGAGGTTCAGCAGAACCTCCGCGATGCCGCTCATGCCGCTGCCGCCGATACCGACGAAGTGGATGCGGTGAATGCGGCGCATGCGGTCGTTCATCGCGGCGCCCCCGCGGCGATGCAAAGATCGGCGAGCCGTTCGGCGGCGTCGGTGACCGCCGCCGCGCGCGCCGACTCGGCCATCGCGAGCAGCCGGCCGCGGTCCGCCGTCAGCCCTTCGATCAGGCGGCCGAGCCGTTGCGCGGTCAGGTCGCGCTCCTGCTCCACCTGCGCCGCGCCGGTCCTGGCCAGAGCTTCGGCGTTCCTGGTCTGATGATCGTCGACCGCCGCGGGAAACGGGATCAGCAGCGCGCCTAGGCCGGCGGCCTCGAGCTCGGCGATCGTCAGTGCGCCGGCGCGGCAAATCGCGAAATCGGCCCAGCGGTACGCCTCGGCCATGTCGCCGATGAACGCGGCCGCTTGCGCATCGAATCCCAAGCGGGCATAGGCCGCACGGGCGGTCGCGAGGCCGCGCTCGCCGGTTTGATGCCGCACCTGCGGTCGTCGCTCCGGTCGAATATGCGCGATGGCTTCCGGCATCAATTCATTGATGCGCCGCGCTCCCTGGCTGCCGCCGAGCACGAGGAGACGCACTCTTCCCGAGCGCCCAGCCAGACGCGCGGCGGGCGCTTCGATGGCCGCGATGTCCGCGCGCACCGGATTGCCGATGCAGCTTGCATGAACGCGCGGACCGAAGCTCCCGGGAAAGGCCTCGAGCACCAGCACGGCAATACGGGCGAGCCAGCGGTTGGTCATACCGGCGACGGCGTTTTGTTCATGGATCAGGAGCGGCACGCGCATCAGCCATGCGGCGAGGCCGCCCGGGCCGCTCGCGAATCCGCCGGCGCCGAGCGCGGCGCGCGGCCGCCCCCTGCGTATCACGCGCGCGGCTTCGACTACGGCTCTCAAAAGCCGCAGCGGCGCGAGCAGCCAGGCGAACAACCCCTTGCCGCGGATTCCGGCGATCCGCACCCATTCGATCGGAAACCCGCTCTCCGGAACCAGACGCGCTTCCATGCCGCCCGGCGCACCGAGCCAGACGACGGCGACGCCGCGCTCCTTCAGAACCCGCGCGACCGCGAGCGCGGGGAACACGTGCCCGCCGGTGCCGCCCGCCATGATGAGTACGGGACCGTCGATCATCGGCGTGCGCCCAGCGCAGGCCGCATCACCGCGGAACGCGAGCTCACCTTGACCTCGTGATAAATCCGCAGCAGCACGCCGATCCACGCCAAGGTCACGAGAAGGCTGCTGCGGCCGTAGCTGATCAGCGGCAGCGTAAGACCCTTCGTCGGCAACGCGCCCATGTTCACGCCCATGTTGACGATCGCCTGGAGACCGATCCAGACGCCGAACGCGAGGGCGATATACGATTGAAAGCGCAGCCCCGCCTTCGCCGCCATCCGTGAAATCTGCAACGCCCGGAGCACCAGCGCGACGAACAGACCGATGACGCCGATGACGCCGACAAGCCCGAGCTCCTCGGCGAGTACCGCGAACACGAAGTCGGTATGGGCCTCCGGCAGGTAGAACAGCTTCTGCACGCTGCTGCCGAGACCGACGCCGAACCAGCCCCCGCGGCCGAACGCGATCAGGGACTGGGTCAATTGAAAGCCGCTGTTGAACGGATCGTTCCAGGGGTGCAGGAACACCGTGAGGCGCTTCATGCGGTAAGCCGAGTTGAACGCCAACAGCCCGAACACCAGCACCGCGCCGAGCAGCAGCAAGAGCACGTAGCGCAGGCGCGCGCCGGCGACGAACAGAACCGCGATTCCGGTCGCGAACAGCACCGTCGTCGCGCCGTAGTCCGGTTCCAGCAGCAGCAGGATCGAGGCGACCCCGATCAGACTCACCGGCTTGATGATGCCGCCGAAGGTCTGCTCGAGCTCCTCGCGCTTGCGCACGCTGTAGCTGCAGACCCAATTCACGACGAACACCCGCGCGAGTTCGGATACCTGGAAGTTCGCGGGTCCGATGCGCAGCCACCGCCTCGCGCCGTTGACCATCGCGCCGATTCCCGGAATCAAGACGAGCAGCAGGAGCGTCAGGCCGCAAAGAAGCAGGAACAGGCCGTACCGGTCCCAGAGCGCGGTGGGCACGCGCGTGACGACCCAGGCGAACATGATGCCGAGCACGCCGTAGACGAACTGGCGCTCGAGAAAGAAGAACGGGTCGCCGTACTGGCGGGCCGCTATCGACATGGACGCCGACGTGACCATGATCAAGCCGACCAGAAACAGCGCGGAAACCAGCGCGAGCGTCACGCCGTCCCATTCGAACGGCGCGCGCTCGCGCGCGCGCAATCCGTAGGCCATCGCGGTCTGGCTCACGGCGACCCCCGCTCGAGCGCACGCACCGCCGCGGCGAACGCCTCGCCGCGGTGCGCGTAGTCGCGAAACATGTCGAAGCTCGCGCACGCCGGCGACAGGAGCACGGCATCGCCGGCGCGCGCGCGGCGCGCGGCCACGGCAACGGCCTCGTCCATCGACGCGGCGCGCTCGATGCCGCAGACGGTGTCCAACGCCGCTGCGATCGCGGCGGCGTCCTTGCCGATCAGCACCGCGTGCCGAACCTTGCCGCGAAATGCCGGCGCAAGCGGCGCGAAGTCCTGACCCTTGCCTTCACCGCCCAAGATGACGACGAGCGGACGGTCGCTGCCGGCGACGGCGGCGATCGTCGCACCGACGTTCGTCCCCTTCGAGTCATCGACGTAGCGCACCCCCGCCGAATCAAGGACCCACTCCGAACGGTGCGGCAGACCCTTGAAGGTCGGCAGAGCGCCCAGCATCTGCGCCATCGGCAGACCGGCGGCCTCGCCGAGGGCGAGCGCCGCGAGTGCGTTCGCCACGTTGTGCAATCCGCCGATCTTGAGCTGCGAGGACGGCAGCAGAGGCTCGCCGCGGCGCGCAAGCCACGCGTCCGCGCCTGTGCCGAGCAGCGTGAAATCCGCCTGCGGCGTGTTGATCGAGAACGTGGACGTGTGCAGCCGATCGCGGCGCATCCTCAAGACCCGCGGATCATCCGCGTTCAGCACTGCGGTCGCGGCATGATCGAATATGCGCCGCTTCGCCTGCGCGTATTCCTCGACCGATGCGTAGCGATCCAGATGATCGGCGCTCACGTTGAGCACGGCGGCCGCGGCAAGCTCGAGCGAAGACGTCGTCTCCAGCTGGAAGCTCGACAGCTCCAGGACATAGAGGTCCGGCACGGGATGATCGAGCAGATCGAGCGCCGGTTCGCCCAAATTGCCGCCCGCGAGCACGGCGGCGCCGTGCGCCCGCGCCATGTGCGCGACGAGGCTCGTCACCGTGCTCTTGCCGTTCGTACCGGTGACGCCGACGACGGGCGCCCGTGCTGCGCGCGCAAACAATTCGATGTCGCCGATCACCTCGATCCCGCGCCGGCGCGCGAGCCCCGCGATCGGTTCGTCGAGCGAGACGCCGGGAGACATCAACACTTGCGTGGCGCCGTCGAGCAACGCGAGGTCGAAGCCGCCGACGCGGATGTCGAGCCGCCCGGCAAGATCGCCGATGTCGCCGAGGCCCGGCGGCTGCGCGCGCGTGTCGGTGGCGCTCACGCGCACTCCGCGCCGCGCAAGGTAGCGCAGACAGGATGCGCCCGTCTTGCCGATGCCGACCACGACGCTCGTCATCATCGGATCTTCAAGGTTGCAAGGCCCGCCAACACGAGCACGAAGCTGATGATCCAAAAGCGGACGATCACCTTCGGTTCGGCCCATCCCTTCAATTCGAAATGGTGATGAATCGGCGCCATTTTGAATATGCGCCTGCCGGTGAGCTTGAAGGACGCGACTTGCAGCATCACCGACACCGTTTCGAGCACGAACACGCCACCCATCACAAACAGCACGATTTCCTGGCGCACGATGACCGCGGCCGTGCCCAGGGCCGCGCCGATCGCGAGCGCGCCGACGTCGCCCATGAACACCTGCGCCGGGTAGGCGTTGAACCACAGGAACCCGAGACCGGCGCCGACCAGGGTCGCGCTGAAGATCAGCACCTCGCCGACGCCGGGGATGTACGGAATCTCGAGATAGCTCGCGAATTTGAAATTGCCGGTCGCGTACGCGAAGACGCCGAGCGCGGCCGCGACCATGACCGCAGGCATGATCGCGAGGCCGTCCAGGCCGTCCGTCAAGTTCACGGCATTGCTCGTGCCGACGATGACGAAATACGCGAGCCCGACGAACGTCACCGCGTTCATCGGCAAGGCGACGGTCTTGAAGAACGGCACGTACAGCGCGGTTTCGGCGGGCGACTGATGATAGTGATGCAATGCGAGGGCGGCGCCCGCTCCCGCGACCGATTGCGCGAGATACTTGTAGCGCGCCGCAAGTCCCTTCGAATTGCCCACGACGAGCTTCAGATAATCGTCGTAGAAGCCGATCAAACCGAAAGCCATCGTCGTCGCGAGCAATATCCAGATGAAGCGATTCGCCAGGTCCGCCCACAGCAAGGTGCCGAGCGCGATCGCGACCAAGACGAGCCCGCCGCCCATCGTCGGGGTTCCGGCCTTCGGCAAATGCGATTTCGGACCGTCGGTGCGCACGCGCTGGCCGATTTGATAGCGGCCGAGCGCATCGATCATGTGCGGACCGACGAACAGCGCGATCGCGAGCGCCGTGATCGCCGCCAGGATGCCGCGCAATGTGAGGTATTGAAATACGCGGAAGGTCGAGTGGTGCCTGGCGAGATATTCGGTGAGATACAGCAGCATGCGGCTTCAACTCGCTTTGGCGGTGCGGTGCGTGGAATCGGCCGTCAATGCCGCGACGACACGCTCCAAGCGGTTCACGCGCGAGCCCTTGACGAGCACCGTAATGCCCGGCGTCAATTCCGCGAGCAGCCGCCGATTGAGCGCGTCGACGTCGGCGAACCATTCGCCGCCCGCGCCGAAGGCTTCCACGGCGCGGGTCGCGAGCGGCCCGAGGCCGAACAGGCGGTTCACGCCGCGGGCGCGCGCATAGGCGCAGATCTGTGCATGGCGCGCGTCGCTGCTCGCGCCGAGTTCGCCCATATCGGCGAAAACCAGCCATTTATGGCCTTCCTGAGCGCCGAGCACGTCAAGTCCCGCGTGCACCGAGCTAGGATTGGCGTTATACGAGTCGTCGATGATCCGGCTGCCGCGCGCCCCCGCCTTCAGCTGCAGGCGCCCCGCGACGGGGCGGAAGTCGGCGAGCCCCGCGGCGATGTCCGCGATCGACGCTCCCGCGGCGGCGGCGGCGGCCGCCGCCGCGAGCGCGTTCATGACGTTGTGTGTTCCGCCGGCGCGCACCAGGATCGGCGCTTCGCCCATCGGGCAGGCGAGCGTGAAGCGAGTGACGAATTCGCCGCGCTCGATGCTCCCGGTCGAATTCTGCGCGCTGAAATCGGCGCGCGATCGGATGCCGAAGCGGACGACGCGGCGCGCACCGGCGAGCGCGGCCCAATAGTCCGCATAGGCATCATCGGCGTTGATCACCGCGGCGGCCTCCGGCGCAAGGCCGGCGACGGTCTCGCCCTCGCCCGCCGCGACGCCGTCCAAATAGCCGAAACCTTCCAGATGCTCGGCGCCCGCGTTCGTGATCAAGCCGACCGTCGGGCGCACGAGCGGCATCAGCGCGGCCACGTCGCCGCGCCGATTCGCGCCCACTTCGACGACGGCGCTGCGATGGGCAAAGTCCAGCCGCAGGAGCGTCAGCGGCACGCCGATGTGATTGTTGAGGTTGCCGCGCGTCGCCATGCAAGGTCCGGTTCTCGACAAGATCGCGGCGGTCATTTCCTTCGTGGTGGTCTTGCCGTTGCTGCCGGCGACCGCGACGACGGCCAGGTCGAAGTTGCGGCGCCACGCGGCTGCGAGCGCCTGCAGCGCGCGCAGAGCATCGGGCACGACGATTTGCGGCAGGTCGACGGCCGCGTGGCGCTCCGCGATCGCGCCGGCGGCGCCCGCGGCGGCCGCGGCCGCGACGAAATCCGCGCCGTCGAAGTTCGGTCCGCGCAAACCCACGAACAACGCGCCCGCTTCGAGCGTGCGGCTGTCGGTAGAGACTGCCGCGAACGGCAGATTCCGGCCGATCAGCCGGCCGCCGGTCACATCCGCGGCATCCTGCAGGGTGCGGTTCATGCGGCCTCCCCGAGCAGGCGCATCGCCTCGCGGCGGTCGCTGAACGCGCGGCGCTCTGCGCCGTATACCTGATAGTCCTCGTGGCCCTTGCCGGCGATCAGCACGACGTCGCCGGATCGGGCTTGGCCGAGCGCGGCCGCTATCGCCCGCGCGCGATCATGGATGACCGCGGGGGTGTGCGCCTCGACGCCCGCGAGGATGTCGCGCGCGATCGCCTCGGGATCCTCGGAACGGGGATTGTCGTCGGTGACGATGATTCGGTCCGCCAATTCGTCGGCCGCGGCCCCCATCAGCGCGCGCTTGCCCGGGTCGCGATCGCCGCCGCAGCCGAATACGCACCATAGTTCCCCGCGGCAATGCTCGCGCAGCGCCGTGAGCGTCTGCGCAAGCGCATCCGGCGTATGCGCATAGTCGACGACGGCCATCGGCTGGGCGGCGCGCGTCGCCTCGATGACCTCCATGCGGCCAGGCGGCGCAGCGCAAGCCTCGAGCGCGGCGACGGCATCCGTGAGCTTGACGCCGCGCGCCGCGAGGCAGCCGAGCACGACCAGGGAGTTCTGCGCGTTGAACCGGCCGATGAGCTTCGAGCGCAGCGTCGCGCGACCGAACGTGCCGTCGAGTTCCACCAGCGTTGCGCGCGGCTGCGCATGCACTTCGGTCGCGTGCAAGGATTGCGGCGCGAGCCAACCGGGGCCGTCGGCGCCGATCCAGACGGCGGTGACCGGCGCGCGGTTTGCATAGCGCCGCGCGAGTTCGCGGCCGCACGCGTCGCCGCCGTGAATGACGATTTGCCGTAATTCGCCGAATTCGAACAGGCGCGCCTTGGCCGCACCGTAAGCTTCCATGGACTCGTGATAGTCGAGGTGATCGCGGCTCAAGTTCGTGAACGCCGCCGATTGAAACCGCACCGCGGCGACGCGGTGCTGATCGAGCGCATGCGACGATACCTCCATCGCCACCTCACGTACGCCGTCCGCGCGCAAGCTTGCGAGCAGGCGGTGCACGCTGATCGCGTCGGGTGTGGTGTGCGTCTGGGATTTCAGCGCGCCGACGCACCCCCAGCCGAGCGTTACGGCGTAGGCCGCGCGCCCCCCTAAGCGGTCCAGGCATTGCGCGAGCAGATATGCGCAGGTCGTCTTGCCGTTCGTGCCGGTGAATCCGAATACGGAGAGCTGCGCCGACGGCCACTGGAAGAAGCGGTCGGCGATGCGGCCCGCGAGCTTCGACAGATCGGGCACCGGCGCCGCGAACACGGACGCCGGCAGGGGCGGCGGCTCGGTCGCCCCGTCCGGCTCCCACAAGATCGCGCTCGCCCCGCGCGCGGCGGCCTGCGCAGCGAAGGCGAGTCCGTGGCATGCGCGGCCGCGCAGCGCGAGGAATAGACTCCCGGGACGCGCTTCGCGGCTGTCCTGCGTCAGATCGACGATGCGCGCCGGGGTCGCCGCAACTGCGGCGATGCCGTCGAGCAGCCACGGCAGACTGACAGCGCGATTGACCGTGCCGAGTCCGGTCATGGTGTGTCATTCACCCGCACCAACCTCGTCGCCGGCACGTTCTCCAGGTCGTCGGGCGGCACGTCCATCAGGCGCAGCGCGCCCGACATGACGTTCGAGAAGACGGGCGCCGCCACTTCGCCGCCGTAGTACTCGCCGGCGCTCGGCTCGTCGATGACGACGACGGTCGCGAGCTTCGGATGGGTGGCGGGCACGAGGCCGGCGAACACAGCCATGTATTTGTTGGTCGAATAGCCGCCGGCATAGGATTTCCACGCCGTGCCGGTCTTGCCGGCGACTTTGTAGCCGACCACGGCCGCGCGCGTGCCGGTGCCGCCGGTGGCGATGACTTGCTCCATCAAACGTACCAGCGAGTGCGCCACGTGCCGCGAAAGGACGCGCTGGCCGGCCACCGGCCCGTCGACGCGCACGAAGCTGATCGGATGTTCGACGCCGCCGGCGCCGATCGTCGCGTAGGCGTGCGCGAGCTGCAGGGGCGTGACCGACAGGCCGTAGCCGTGCGACAGTGTCGCGATTCCGATCGGGCGCCAATGCGTGTAATTGGTCAAGATGCCGGCGGATTCGCCGGGGAAATCGCTTCCGGTCACCTGTCCGAAGCCCAGGCTCGTCAGCGTTTGCCAAATGAGTTCCGGCGGCAGCGACAAAGCGACTTTCGCCGCGCCGACGTTGCTGGATTTGGCGAGCAGCGTCGCGAGATCGATCGGACCGAGGTCGTGCTCGTCCTCGAAAACCTTGTCGCCGACCTTCAGGAATCCCGGCGACGTATCGATGACGCTGTCGGCCCGGTATTGGCCCGATTTGAGCGCGGCGGCGATGATGAACGGCTTGATGCTCGAGCCCGGCTCGAAGATGTCGGTCGCCGCGCGATTCCGATAGAGCCGCGCCTTCAGCTGGTCCCGGTCATTCGGGTTGTACGACGGCTGATCGACCATCGCCAGGACTTCGCCGGTATCGCAATCGATCACCGTGACGGAGCCTGCGCGGGCCTTATCCTGGACGATCGCCGCTTTGAGCGCCCGATATGCGAGGTATTGGATGCGCAAATCGATGCTCGCGACGAGATCGCCGCCGGGCCGCGGCGCGCGGATGCTGTCGACGTCCTGGACGTAGTGGCCGTACATGTCCTGCAGCACGCGCTTGGCGCCGTCCCGGCCGTTCAGCAATTGGTCGTAGCTGAGCTCCAGACCCTCCTGGCCGCGGTCGTCGATCGTCGTGAAGCCGACGACGTGCCCGGCGACCTCGCCGGCCGGGTAGTAGCGCTGGTACTCGCGCATCAGATAGACGCCCGGGATATTGAGGCTCTTGACCGCGGCGGCTTCGGCGGGCGGCATGTGCCGCTCGAGGTAGAGGAACTCGCGCTGCAGATTGCTCGTTATGCGCCGCGCAATCGACTGCTCGTCTTCGTTCAGCGCCCGCGCCAGCGCGGGCAGCTCATCGATGTTGTCGTGAATCACCTGTGGATTGACCCAAACGCTGTCGACCGGCGTGCTGATCGCGAGCGGCTCGTCGTTGCGGTCGGTGATCTCGCCGCGGTGCGCCGCGATCGTCACGACTCTGAGTGCGCGCTCATCGCCTTGCTTGAGGAGAAATCCATGATCCACCAACTGCAACTCGACGGCGCGCGCCGCGAGCAGAGCCGCGCCGAGCAGCACGAGACAAAGGACGAGCGCCGACCTCCACCGATACGCCTTCAGGCGGCCGTCCTGTTCCCCGGAGCGCGCCTTCACGGCCGCACGATCCGCACGTCGTTCGGCTGCGGGATCATCATGTGCAATTTCTCGTTCGCCATTTTTTCCACGAAGGCATTCGACGACCACGTGCTCTGCTCGAGCTCCAGGCGGCCGAGCTCCGTGTCGAGCGCGTCGCGCTGCGCATTGCGCTTCTCGAGGCGCGCGAACAGGACGCGCGCCTGGTAGCGCGCGTACACGGCCGCCGTCGCGCTGCCGAGGACGGCGAGCCAGAGCAAAGGCAGGATGATTTTCAGGATCTTGCGCTGGTTCATGCGGCGCGATCCCGATCGAGACGCTCGGCGATGCGCAGGCGCGCGCTGCGTGCGCGCGGGTTGCGGTCCATCTCCAACTGCGCGGGCACGATCGGCTTGCCGACCAGCTTCAACAGCGGCCGCGCGTGTTCCGGCACGTGCGGCAAGCCGGCGTATACGGGGTCGGCCAGCGAATGGCGGCGCATGAACTGCTTGACGATGCGGTCCTCGAGCGAATGGAAGCTGATCACGGCGAGGCGCCCGCGCGGCTCGAGCCGTGCAAGCGCCGCGCCGAGCGCGGTCTCGAGTTCGCCGAGTTCGTCGTTGACGTAGATGCGCAGCGCCTGAAAGACGCGCGTTGCCGGGTGCTTGTGGTGCTCGCGCGTCGGGCAGACGCGCGCGATCAGCCCGGCGAGCTGCAGCGTGCGCAGGAACGGAGCGGACTTGCGGTCGGTGACGATCGCGCGCGCGATGCGCAGCGCGAAGCGCTCTTCGCCGAATTCACGAAATATGCGTACCAATTGGTCCGCGGGCGCCGCGTTGACGACGTCGGCCGCGCTCGGGCCGTGCCTGCCGCCCATGCGCATATCGAGCGGCCCGTCCTGCATGAAGCTGAATCCGCGCTCGGCATCGTCGAGCTGCGGCGAGGAGACGCCCAAATCGAACAGAATCCCATCCAGGCGCAATCCCGGCTGCACGCGCTCGGCGCACTCGGCAAGCCCCGAGAACGGCGCAAGAAACACGGCCACACGCGCATCGGCGCCGAAGCGCTCCAGCGCGTGCGCGTATGCCTGCGGGTCGCGGTCCAGGCAGATCAGTCGGCCGCCGGCGCTGAGCTTTTCCAAGATCGCGCCCGCGTGCCCGCCGCGGCCGAAGGTCGCGTCCATGTAAACGCCGTCCGCGTCGATGTTCAGCGCCTCGACCGCTTCGATCAGAAGCACCGGCATGTGAACGCCTTCCGCTTTTGCTTGCGCCGTCAATGGACTCCAATCTCCCAAGTGGTCCGGCTCAGGCTATAGGGACAGAGTTTCTAGTTCGGCGGGCAAATCGACGGCGGCCTCATCGGCCGCGAGCCATTCATCCCGCCGCGCATTCCAGCGCTCCTCATCCCACAATTCGAATCTCACACCCTGGCCGACCAGCATCGCATCACGCGTCAACAGCGCGAATTCGCGCAGGTTGGGCGGCAACAGCAAGCGGCCATGGCCGTCGAGTTCGATGTCGGTCGCGTGCCCCACCATCAGCCGCTGAAGCCTTCTCGCCTGCGCATTCAAGGTCGGCAAACGCATCAACTTGCGCTCGATTTCCTCCCAATCGGGCAAGGGGTAAATCAGGAGGCATTGATCCTTGTCGACGGTCATCACGAGCTTGCCGCCGCAAAGCTCATGCAAGCGCTCGCGATACCGGGTCGGGATCACGATCCGGCCCTTGGCATCGATGGTCAGTTTGTTGGCGCCGCGAAACATCGGTAAATGGGCAGCTAAAGCCCATCATCCCCCACTTTTTCCCACTTGGGCCCACTATAGGGATCGGCACCGCAGACTGTCAACGGCTTAAGTTAAAAAAAACCCGTACCGACAGTGACTTAGGTCACATTAGCAGGCGCCGCTGCAATGCGTCAGCACTAGTCTGTTTCATTTCAATTTGTTAGGAGCTTTTCCTGAAATCGGCCGCATCTATTGCGTTCGCCGAATTTCCCCGAACTTCGGCGAACATGCATAGATCGTGCGAAGTGAGAGTCGGCCGATAAGCCGGGTTCTGTCTTGGACAGTCATTCCTCTGGGATGCGCGTCGCCGCGCACCTCGAGCGACCTACCCGGAAGCCTATGTGGGCCACATATCGCGGCCGTGGGCACCGCTCGCTTCCCTATTTGGCCTTGCTCCAGGTGGGGTTTGCCGTGCCGCCGATGTTGCCACCGTCGCGGTGCGCTCTTACCGCACCATTTCACCCTTACCGGCGCCGCTCGCGCGGCGCTTAGGCGGTATCTTTCTGTTGCACTTGCCGTGGGCTCGCGCCCCCCAGGCGTTACCTGGCACCTCGCCCGATGGAGCCCGGACTTTCCTCCATGCGGTTAACCCACAGCGACTGTCTGGCCGACTCTCGGGGAACACGATACGCAGATAGGGAAATTATTGCGAGAGAGATTCACGCTGCAGCTCGAGAGCCCTGCGGTACGCGTCGTTGGCGCGCGCACCGGTGACCCTCGCGGCGAGCCGCACTGCTTGCGCAAGCGGCAACTCCGCGAGCAATTCGGCGAGCACCCGATCGAGATCGCGATTCGCATCCGCGGCGGCGGGCGGCGCGCCGTCGATCAGGACGACGATCTCGCCGCGGCAAAAGTCGGCATCCGCGGCCGCGCACGCCTGCAGCTCGGCGAGCGTTCCACGGTAGACCTTCTCATGCAGCTTCGTGAGTTCGCGTGCGGCCGCCGCGCGGCGCACGGAGCCGAAGATCGCAGCGCAATCATCGAGCATTTCGCGCACGCGATGCGGCGATTCATAGAAAACGAGCGTGCGTTCCTCGGCGGCGAGCCCCTCGAGGCGGCGCCGCCGCGCGGCCCCTCGAGGCGGCAGAAAGCCCTCGAACGCGAAGCGCGCCGTCGGCAGCGCGGCGACCGACAGCGCGGCGATCGCCGCACAGGGGCCGGGAACGGCGATGACTTCGATGCCCGCCGCGACGGCCGCGCAGACGAGATCGAAGCCGGGATCGCTGATCGCGGGCGTGCCTGCGTCGCTGACGAGCGCAACGTCTGCGCCATTGCGCATGCGCTCGACGAGTTCCGGCGCGCGCTGGCGCTCGTTGTGCTCGTGCACCGACAAGAGCGGCGTCGACAGCCCCAAATGCCTGAGGAGCGCGCCGCTGTGGCGCGTATCCTCCGCGGCGACGAGCGCGCAGGACGAGAGGACTTCGCGCGCGCGCCCACCAAGGTCGCCCAAGTTGCCGATCGGCGTCGCAACGACGTAGAGTCTGCCGGAAACCCCGTTTGCCACTATAATCCGCGCCTCGTCACTCGTAAGGGCAAAGATGCGCAAGGGTATGGCAGTGATCCGCCGACGTCCATCGTTCATGCTTTGCACGGCGCTCGCGCTGTATATGACGTTGTCCGGCTGCTCCCTGGTCGCGCAGACCGAGACGCCCGCGGGCGAAGGTGCGGCCGAGCAGGCCGCACCGCGAGGCGCTGCCGAGGTTGCGCGAGCGGGGGCCTCGCAAGCACGGCTTCCGGCGGCTGAAGCCTATCCCAGCCAGGGCGCCCTCCTCCTGCCGCTCTCGGGCCGCGCCGCATCGATCGGCGCTGCGGTGCGCGATGGATTCATTGCCGCCTATTACGAGCAAAACGCCGCGACGCGGCCGCGGCTGAAGATTTACGATGTCGCGGCGCAGTCGGTAGCCAGCGCCTACGCGCGCGCGCTCGCAGGCGGCGCCGGCTTCGTCGTCGGACCGCTGACTAAGTCAAGCGTCGCGGCCGTGGCGCCGCTCGCCGCGGGCGGCGTTCCGACGCTCGCGCTCAATTTCCTCGGCGGCCCCGCCGCGGCCGCGCGCAACTTGTATCAATTCGCGCTGCTGCCCGAGGACGAGGCGCGCATCGTCGCGCGCCGTCTCGCCGCCGACGGTAGGCTGCGCGGCGTGGCGTTCATACCCGACGGCGAGTTGGGCAATCGCGTGGCCGCGGCGTTCACCGACGAACTGTCGCGTCTGGGCGGCGCCGTACTCGACGTAGAGCGCTACGATTCCACGCTGGTGGATTTTTCCGGCATGATCCGCGCGGCCCTGGATATCCACGAAGTCAAGGGCGAACCGGTGACCCATCGGGCGGATGCCGCTTTCGTCTTCATCGCGGGCACACCCGAGATTGCGCGGCTGATCATGCCGCAGTTGAAATTTCATTACGCGGGCGACATTCCCGTGTACTCGATGCCGGACAGCTTCAAGCCCGATCCCGGCGCGAACGCGGACATCGACGGCCTTAATTTCCCGGACATGCCGTGGATGATCTCCACGGACCCCGAGGTCGTCTCGATTCGGGACGCGGTGCGCGCGGCATGGCCGGCGGCGACCGCGCGCAGGGACCGATTGTTCGCGTTCGGCTTCGATGCCTACCGCCTGGTGCCGAGCTTGAGCTCGGGATTCCTCCGGGGCGGCGCGGACCTTACGGGAATGACGGGCAGTTTGCGGCTCGACCAAGACAACCGGGTTCGCCGCAATCTCGGCTGGGCCGTGATCAGGGACGGCGTACCTCAGCCGCGGTGAATTTGGACGCCTTTCGGGCAGATATCCGGCACGACACGGCCGCGGCAATCAGTTCAAGCTTGCGCCGATGATCGACGCCCGCGCCGCCGCCAAAGCTTCCCGCCTGCTGCGGCTGGCGCGCGGAATCGACGCCGAACGCTTGGCCGAGCGGCATCTCGCCGCGCAGGGCCTTGATGTGATCGCCCGCAATTTCCGCTGCCGTCTCGGTGAACTCGATCTCGTCTGCGGGGACGGCAGCGTGTTGGTGTTTGTCGAAGTGCGCCAGCGCTCGCGCGGCGATTACGGCGGCGCGCTGGGCTCCGTCACCCATTTGAAGCGCCGGCGGATCATCCGGGCGGCGCAAGTGTTCCTGCTGCGCTCACGGGCATTGCGCGCATGGCCTGTGCGCTTCGACGTGGTCGCCGTTCAAGGCCATCCGGGCGGGGCGCACGAATTGCAATGGATCAAGGGCGCGTTTCACGCCGACTGACCGATTTATCACTTAACGACTTGCAGCTTCGGGCGTTTGTTAGGGCGCGGCGCGGCCGTCCTGCCGGCGGCAGCGTCTGCCGTTCCCTGCGGCCCGGTCGGCGGTCCATCGGTCGGATCGGGTTCGGCGTCGCCCTCGGGGAAAATCATGCCTTGCCCGGTTTCGCGCGCGTAAATACCGAGTACCGCGCGCACCGGAATCTGCACCGCATGGCTCATGCCGCCGAAACGCGCCTGAAAGCTCACGAAATCGTTGCCGAGCTGCAGCATTTGCGTCGCCGTGACGCTCACGTTCAGCACGATCTTGCCTTCCTTGACGTATTGGCGCGGCACCGTGACCCCTTCGGCCGTCGCATCGACGACGATATGCGGCGTCTCGCCGCTGTCGGCGATCCATTCGTGCAGCGCGCGCAGCAGATAAGGGCGGCGCGCCTTCAAGGACGCATGCTCCGCTCAGCGTCGGTCAGCGACGCACGAAAGGTCGGCCGCGAAAATATCGCGTTCATATATTTTACGATCGGCTGAGCCTGCGGCGGCAGTACGATGCCGAAACGCGCAAGACGCCAGAGGATCGGCGCAATGCTCGCGTCGACGAGTGAAAAATCGTCGCTGAGAAAGAAAGGCTTCGCCTTGAACACCTCGGCGCTCGCCGCGATCGCTTCACCCAACACTCTGCGGCTGTGCGCGGCTGTTTTGCCGTGCGGATCCGCCTCGATGTCGGCCGCCATCGCGTACCAATCGCGCTCCACCCGGTACAAGGCCACGCGAAATTGCGCGCGGGTCACCGGATCGATCGGCATCAGCGGCGGATGCGGAAAGCGCTCGTCCAGATAATCGATGATGACCCGCGAGTCGTACAGGACGAGGTCGCGATCGACCAAGGTCGGGAGGCTGTGGTATGGGTTGAGGTCGAGCAGATCCTCGGGCAGCTTCCCGACATCGACGTTCACCACGTCGATAGCAATGCCTTTTTCCGCGAGCACCAGCCGCGTCCGGTGACTCCAGGGGGCAGTCGGCGCCGAAAACAATGTCATCACCGCCCGACGCGCCACTAACGCTGTCTCCTGATAGCGATACGGCCACCCCCGCAGGGGCGACGCTCATACCGAACGCGGGCATACTGCGCGGCTCTCAGTGTACGTCCTTCCAATATTCCTTTTTCAGAAGGTACGCGAACACGAAGAACACCAGCAAGAACAGCGTCACGAAAATCCCGATCGTCTCGCGCTTCGCCTTGATCGGTTCGGCCGTGTAATCGAGGAAGTTGGCGATGTCGCGCACGAACCGGTCGTACTGTTCCGGCGTCATCGACCCGGGGGTCATGGGCTCGACGCCGCTCAACTGCATGCTGGTATGCCCCGACGGATCGGTCTCATTGTGGTAGACCGGCTTCTGCAGTCCCTGCAGCGGCGCCAACACGAACGGCATCGCCAAATTCGCCAGGTAGAGGTTGTTGACGCCCCAAGGCCGCGTCTTGTCCGCATAGAAGCCCTTCAGGAACGAATAGATGTAGTCGACACCCTTGTAGCGCGCCATCAGCGTCAAGTCAGGCGGCTGGTTGCCGAACCACGCGGTCGCGTCCGCCGGCATCGCCGAAACGATGTGGGCGAACGGCTTGGTCGACGTGAACATCAGATTCTTCTCGAGCTCCGCGCTCGGGATCTGCAAGTCCTTCGCCACGCGGTTGTAGCGCAGGTACTGCAGCGAATGGCAGCCCGAACAATAGTTCATGAAGTCGCGCGCGCCGCGCTGCAGGGATTGCACGTCGTCGATGTCCGTGCCGGCGTGCAGAAAGGCAGGGCCCGCCTCCTGCGCCAATGCGGCGCCGCCGGGAACCAGAACCGCAGCAATCAACAAAAAGCGCTTAAGCATGTCCCGTCACCCTCTCCGGCACTGGCTTCACCTTGTCGATCTTCGTGTACCAAGGCATCAGCAGAAAGAACGCGAAATAGACCCCGGTGCCGATCCTCGCGAGAATCGGATAGATCCCCGCGGGAGGATGCATCCCGCAGTCGCCCAGCATGACGAAAGCCACGACGAACAGCGCGAGCGCGATCTTGTAGAGCGGTCCCTTGTAGCGGATCGACTTGACCGGAGAGCGATCCAGCCAAGGCACGAAGAACAGCACGACGACGGCCGAGCCCATCACCAAGACACCCCAGATCTGCGTGCCGGCGAAGGACGGAATCGCGCGCAGCATCGCGTAGTACGGCGTGAAGTACCAGACCGGCGTGATGTCCGGCGGCGTCAGCAACGCATTGGCCGGCGTGTAATTCGCCGCTTCCAAGAAGAACCCGCCGAAGCTCGGTTCGAAGAAGATCACGCCGCAGAACAGCAGGAGGAAGCCGGCGACGCCGACGATGTCCTTGACCGTGTAGTACGGATGGAACGGGATGCCGTCGAGCGGATGCCCATCGGGCCCCTTCAGCTTCTTGATCTCGATGCCGTCGGGATTGTTCGACCCCACCTCGTGCAGCGCCATCACGTGCGCGATCACGAGGAAGATCAGCGCGAGCGGCAAGGCCGCGACGTGCAGCGCGAAGAACCGGTTGAGCGTCGCGTCGGCGATCACGTAGTCGCCGCGTATCCATTCGACGAGTGTTCCGCCGATCACCGGTATGCTGCCGAACAACGACGTGATGACCTGCGCGCCCCAGAAACTCATGTTCCCCCACGGCAGCACGTAGCCCATGAACGCTTCGGCCATCAACAGCACGAATATCAGGCAGCCGAATATCCACAGAAGTTCGCGCGGCTTGCGCGCCGAGCCGTACAGCAGCGCGCGGAACATGTGCAGGTAGACGACGATGAAGAACGCCGATGCGCCCGTAGTGTGCATGTAGCGGATGAGCCAGCCCCACGATACATCGTTCATGATGTATTGGACGGAGCCGAACGCCTCGGCGGCCGACGGCCTGTAGTTCATCGTCAGGTAGATGCCGGTGACGATCTGGTTAACGAGAACCAGCATCGCCAGGGAGCCGAAGTAGTACCAGAAGTTGAAATTCTTCGGCGCGTAGTATTCGGCGAGATGTTCCTTCCACAAGCTGGTCAGCGGAAATCGCTGATCGATCCAGTTGATGAACCCGCGGCTCTTGCCGGCGGCGGCGGAATCGGATGTTGCGGACATCGGTCGACCTCTCCTGCGAATTTAAGCGTTCTGCGAGGCGTCGTCGACGCCGATCATGATATGCATGTTCGCGCCGATCACGTAAGACGGAATGGTGAGATTCTTCGGCGCGGGCATGCCCTTGAAGACCCGCCCGGACGCGTCGTATTTCGAGCCGTGGCAGGGGCAGTAGAAACCGCCCGGCCAGTCTGCGCCGAGGTCGACCCCGGCCAATTGGAACTCGCCGCGCCGCTCGAACGCGCTGGAGGGCGCGCAGCCCAAGTGCGTGCAAACACCGAGGCCCACCCAATACTCGGGGTTGCGCGCGCGCGCGGCGCCGCTCGCCTTGATGTACTCGGGCTGCAGGGAGTTCTCGGAATTCGGATCGGCGAGCATGCCGTTGTGATTGCCGAGATGGTCGATGACGTCCTGTGTGCGGCGCACGACGTACACCGGCTGGCCGCGCCAGGCGACCTTGATCATTTGACCGGGCTCGATCTTGGATGCATCGACTTCCACCGGCGCGCCGAGCGCCAGCGCGCGGGCGCTGGGATTCCACGAGGCCAAGAACGGCACTGCGGCGAATGCCACGCCGATCGCACCCGTTCCGACGGTAGCCGCCGTCAACAATCGGCGGCGACTATGATCAACCTGATCATCCATTCCATTTACCCCTAAGAACGATTGACAAACCTTTGCACATTCTCGCGCGAGGATGGTGTTTAACATTCAATTACGGGGGAGCATTATACACAGTAGGCGGTCCCCGCTGCTCGCAACACGTGACTTCGCCGGCGTCCGGGTGGCGGGTACGTAAGGACTTGCGGCCGCCCACATTTTTTCTGTTGTGGAATTTTCATTGAAGAACGCGGGTATCATTGCGAAATTCCTGATTCGTGCCGTCATCGTCGGATTGGCGGCGGGGTTTGTCATCGTCTGGTGGAAACCGTCGCTGCTCGGCGTTCCCGCCGCCGATGCGCCGAAATCCGCGCAGCCGGCGGGCGCACTCGCGCCGCGCGGGGTCGCGGCCCCCGCACCGACCGTCGTCGTGGACAGTTTCGCGGACGCCGTCGCGCGCGCGGCTCCGGCGGTCGTCAACGTGTACACGGCGCGCGTCGTCACCGAACAGACGCAGGCTTCGCCGCTCGCCCAGTTGTTCGGCGACTATTGGCCCTCGTACCGGCGGCGTGTGGAACGAAGCTTGGGCTCCGGCGTCATCGTCGATGCGAACGGCACGATCGTCACGAACCAGCACGTGATCGCCGGCGCCGATTCGATCAGGGTGCAATTGGCCGACGGGCGCGTCGCCGAGGCCAAGGTCGTCGGCCAGGACACGGATACGGATCTCGCGGTGCTGCGCTTGTCGATCGGCAAGTTGCCGGTCATGCCGCTCGGCCGCTCCGACACTCTGCGGGTCGGCGACATCGTGCTGGCGATCGGCAACCCCTACGGCCTCAGCCAAACGGTCACGCAAGGCATCGTCAGCGCGACCGGGCGCGGCCAGCTGGGGCTCGCGACGTTCGAGAATTTCATCCAGACGGACGCCGCCATCAACCCCGGCAACTCCGGCGGGGCGCTGATCGACGTCCGCGGCGAGCTAATCGGCATCAACACCGCGGTGTTGAACCGCGCATACGGCGGCCCGGAAGGCATCGGCTTCGCGATTCCGGTCAATTTGGTGCGCGGCGTCGTGCAGCAGATCCTGGAGCACGGCCGTGTGATTCGCGGTTGGCTTGGGCTTGCGCCGCAGGATCTTTCCAACGAACAGGCGAGCGCGCTCGGCATCGCGTCGGGCGGCGGGGTCACGGTCGTGAATATCCTCGTGAAAAGCCCCGCGTACGAGGCCGGCGTGCGGCCCGGCGACTTGATCACGAACCTGAACGGCGCGCCGATCACGAGCGCCCAAGAGCTGGTGAGCCGCGTCGCGACGCTGAAGCCGGGCACCGTGGTCAAATTGGCGGGCCGGCACGGAACGCAGACGTTCCGCTATAAATTCCCGATCATCGAACGACCGACGCGCAAATTCCAACCGCAGCAATGAGCGCAGAGGCGCGCTCGGCGGCGCCCCTCGAGGGGTAAGCGTCGGTCTCTAGCCCGGCGTGCGCCGAATCCGCGCGCCCAACTGTTGGAGCTTCTCCTCGATCGCCTCGTAGCCGCGGTCGATATGATAGATGCGTTCGATCTCGGTCCGTCCTTCCGCGACCAGTGCGGCGAGGATCAGGCTCGCGGAAGCGCGCAGGTCCGTCGCCATCACGGGCGCTGCGGTCAGGCGCTCGACCCCCTTGATGATCGCCGTGTTGCCCTCGAGGCGAATCTCCGCGCCCATGCGCCGCATTTCGAGCATGTGCATGAATCGATTCTCGAAAATCGTCTCGATGATCGTGCCGACGCCCGAGGCGACGGTATTGAGAGCCGCGAACTGAGCCTGCATGTCGGTCGGAAACGCAGGATACGGCGCGGTGCGTATGTCGACCGCCTTCGGCCGCCGCGAGCGCATGTCCACTTCGATCCAGTTGTCCCCACTCGCAACGTCGGCGCCCGCTTCCTGCAATTTGGCGAGCACGGCGTCCAGGTGATCGGGCCGCGCGCTCTTGACCCGGATGCGGCCGGCGGTGATCGCCGCCGCGACCAAATAGGTGCCGGCCTCGATCCGGTCCGGCAAAACTTCGTAGGAGGTTCCGTTGAGCCGCTTGACGCCGTCGATGACGATCTTGTCGCTGCCGGCACCGCGGATCTTCGCGCCCATCGCATTGAGGAAATTCGCAAGATCAACGACCTCGGGCTCGCGCGCGGCATTCTCCAGCACGGTCTGCCCTTCGGCCAGGGCGGCGGCCATCATGAGGTTCTCGGTGCCGGTGACGGTGACCGTGTCGAGCACCAGGCGCGCGCCCTTCAAGCGGCCCGCGCGCGCCTTGATGTAGCCGTTTTCGATACGAATGTCGGCGCCCATCGCCTGCAGGCCGGCCACGTGGATGTTGACCGGCCGCGCGCCGATCGCGCAGCCGCCGGGCAACGACACATCGGCCTGACCGAAACGCGCGAGCAGGGGGCCGAGCACCAGGATCGAGGCGCGCATCGTCTTGACGAGCTGATACGGGGCGAAGTACTCCTTGATCGTGGAGGCGTCGACTTCGATGCGCATCTTCTCGTCGATGGTCACCGATACACCCATGCGGCCGAGGAGTTCGATCATCGTCGTGACGTCCTGCAGGTGCGGAACGTTGGACACGGTGACCGGCCCGTCGGCGAGCAGGCAGCCGGCGAGGATCGGCAGGGTCGCGTTCTTCGCGCCCGAGATGCGCACCTCGCCGTCGAGCGGGATGCCGCCATGAATCTGCAGTTTATCCAAGGGGCGTTCCCCGGGGGCCGCGCTCCTCGGTCGCGAACTCCGCGGGCGTGAACGCCTGCAGCGCGAGCGCGTGAATCTCGTTGCCGACGGCGCTGCCGATCGCCGCGTAGACCAATTGATGTCGCTGCACCGCCCGCTTCCCGGCGAACGCCTCGGCGACGACGACGGCCTCGAAATGCACGTTGTCGTCGCTCCTGACCGTCGCGCTGCTTCCCTTCAATCCCGCGCGGATCAATTGCGCTACCTGTTCCGGATTCATGCCCTCTCCTACTTAAAAAGCGACCCCTGGCCCGATGCGCTCGGACCGCCCCATCCGCGCTATCATGCACCCATGCAACGCGTCTACACCGACCTCGACCTGGTGACGGTCGCTCGCCAGGCCCTTTCCGTCGAGATCGACGGCCTGCGCGCGCAATTGCCCCGTCTCGGGCCGGAGTTCGCCCGCGCCTGCCGCATCTGTCTCGACTGCCGCGGGCGCATCGTCGTCACCGGCATGGGAAAATCGGGGCATATCGCCGGCAAAATCGCGGCGACCCTCGCGAGCACGGGCACGCCCGCGTTCTTCCTTCATCCGGGCGAGGCCAGCCACGGCGATATCGGCATGATAACCCGGGAGGACGCCGTATTGGCATTTTCGAACTCCGGCGAGACCGACGAAATCCTCACGATCGTGCCCGTAATCAAGCGCTTGGGGGTGCCCCTCGTCGCGATGACCGGAAACCCGAGTTCGACCCTCGCGCACCTCGCGACGGTTCACTTGAACATCGGCGTGCCGGCCGAGGCTTGTCCGCTGAATCTCGCGCCGACGGCGAGTACGACCGCGGCCCTCGCCGTCGGCGACGCCTTGAGCGTCGCGCTGTTGAAGGCGCGCGGATTCACCGAGGAGGATTTCGCGCGCTCGCACCCCGCCGGCAACCTCGGCAGGCGCCTTCTGCTGCACGTGCAGGACGTCATGCGCACCGGGGAGCGCATACCGACGGTGCGCGCCGACACGGCGCTTGCGGACGGTCTCATGGAAGTGACGCGCAAGGGCCTCGGCATGACCGCCGTCGTCGACGACGCGAACAAGGCGATCGGCATCTTCACGGACGGCGACTTGCGCCGCGTGCTCGATCGCGGCGCGGACCTGCGCGCGACGCGCATGGATGAAGTCATGACGCGCAGCGCGAAAACCGTCCGCGCGGACATGCTCGCGGCGCAAGCCGTGCATTTGATGGAAACCCATGGGATCACCTCGCTGCTCGTCGTCGATGCCGAAGGACGCGTTACCGGCGCGCTCAACGTCCACGATTTGATGCGCGCGGGGGTCGTTTGAACGCGCGCAAGCCCACGCCGCTCGCCAAGATCCGGCTGCTCACGCTGGATGTGGACGGCGTGCTCACGGATGGAAGGCTCTATTTCGGCGCGCGCGGCGAATCATTGAAGGTATTCCACGTGCGCGACGGCCACGGCATCAAGCTGTTGGCGGCGAGCGGCGTCACTGTCGCCGTGATCAGCGGCCGGCGCTCGCCGGCGGTCGCGGCGCGCATGCGCGAACTCGCCGTTGCCCATGTGGTCCAAGGCTGCGGCGACAAGGTACGCGCGCTCGCGCAGTTGGCGCGCAAGCTGAATGTAGCGCCGCTCGAGGCTGCGTGCCTTGTCGACGATACGCCGGATCTTCCGTTGATGACGGCCGTCGGCTTTGCCGGCGCGGTCGCGGACGCCCATCGGCTCGTCGTCGCGGCCGCTCATTGGGGCGCGAAATCCCCCGGCGGGCAGGGCGCCGTGCGCGAACTTTGCGACGCGATCCTGCGCGCGCGTGCCCGCAGCCGCTGATGCTGTTCAGGATCTTCACCGTCCTCGCCGTCGTCGCGCTCGCGATCAGCACGTGGATCCTGAGCACGCCGGGCCGCGTGCACCCGCCGCCGGCGGGCGCCGCCGCGGCTGCGCACCCGGGATATTATTTGAAAGACGCGGTATTGACCGACTACGATCAAAGCGGCGCTCCGGGGGTGAAGATCGCGGCCGCGCGCATCGACCAGATCGGCACGGGCACCGAGGTCGCGCTGCATGACATTCGCGTGGATTACCAGGCACCGGGCGGCCAAGTTTGGGTCATGGTCGGCGATCTCGCGCATGTCGAACCCGGCGGCAAGGCCGTCGACGTGAGCGGCAACGTGCGTCTCCAGGGCATCGACCAGAACCGCACGGGCACCGCCATCGTGCGCACCGATCGAATGACTTACGACGTCGCCGATGCGGTCGTGCGCACAGGCTCCGACGTGCGCATCGATTTTGCGGATCAAAGCTTGAACGCGCGGGGCCTCATCGCCAATTTGAACGATCGCACGATCCGGCTGGAGTCGCGGGTGAATGGCACGTTCCATCCGTAGCGCATTCGTCATTTTCGCGGCTGCCGCGCTGATGGCGCCGTTCGGCCGGCCGTCGGCCGCCGCGCAGCCGCGCTCGCGCGCGCGATCGGCGAAGGTCTCGCCGTCGCAGCCTCCGATATCGCTGGACGCGCAGTCCTCGGAAATCGACTACCGCAACAACGATTTGATTTTCCGCAAAGTCAAAATTTCTCAGGGTACGATGTCGGTCGAGGCTGATCTTGCGCACGCGACCGGACTGGATTTCGAGAACAGCCACTGGATTTTTCGAGGCCACGTAAAAATCATCGTGAATCAGGGTGAACTGCACTCCGACGACGCGGACATCATGTTTGCGAACAAGCTCCTCGCGAAAGCGAGCGTTACCGGCAAGCCGGCTGATTTTCAACAGCGCGACGACAAGTCGGGGCGCGTGGTCCGAGGCCACGCCGAACGGATCGACTATGACGTGCGCCAAGGGATCGTCGAACTGTCCAAGAACGCATCGCTTTCCGACGGGAAGAACGAAATTCGCGGTGAATCCTTGAAGTACAACATCGCCGCGCGCAGCGTCCTCGCCGCAGCGGCGGATCAAAGCTCGCAGCGAGTGCACATCACGATCACGCCGCCGCGCTCCAACCAAAAACCATGAGCGTGCTGCAAGCGACCAACCTCGCGAAGAGCTACAAGGCGCGCGCAGTGCTGCGCGATTTGTCGCTGACGGTCGCAAGCGGCGAAGTCGTCGGCCTGTTGGGCCCGAACGGCGCGGGCAAGACCACGGCTTTCTACATGATCGTCGGATTGTCCAAGTGCGCACACGGCGAAATCTTGCTGGACGGCCGCGACATCAGCCGGCTGCCGATGCACAAGCGCGCGCAAATGGGCTTGGGCTACTTACCGCAGGAGCCGTCGGTATTTCGCAAATTGTCGGTCGCGGACAACATCATGGCGATCCTGGAAACGCGGCCCGGCCTCGATCGCGAGGCGCGCGAATCGAGGCTCGAGGAGTTGCTCGGCGAACTGCACATCGACCACGTGCACGACAGCTTGGGGTTGAGCTTGTCGGGCGGCGAGCGGCGCCGCGTCGAAATCGCCCGTGCATTGGCGGCGGACCCCAGGTTCATGCTTCTGGATGAGCCGTTCGCCGGGGTCGACCCCCTGTCGGTCGCCGACATCCAGCGAATAATCAAGCACTTGTCGGATAAGGGAATTGGCGTGCTGATTACGGATCATAATGTACGCGAGACACTCGGCATTTGTACGCGGGCGTACATCGTGAACCAGGGTGTCGTGATCGCTGCGGGATCTGCGGAGCAGATTCTTGCAAATTCGCAGGTGCGTGAGGTGTACTTGGGACAGGATTTCAAACTGTAGGCTAAATGGTTGCCGGTAACTTATGTTGAAGCCTAGTCTGCAGCTCCGGATTGGCCAGCAGTTGACGATGACGCCGCAACTGCAACAGGCGATCCGCTTGCTCCAACTGCCGGCCTTGGATCTTCAGGCGCACGTTCGCGAGGCGCTCGAAACCAATGTCATGTTGGAGGCCGACGATGATTCCGGCGCAGATGTCGTCGCCGAGGCGCCGCCGGATCCCGAAGATCGGCCGCTACGCGAGCCTTACGCCGAGCTCGACGGCAAATCGGGCGGCGACGACGAGCGCGAACAGCCGGAAGTCGAGGTCGCCGACGAGGCCTGGGGTGAGCAGGTGGTCGGGCCCTCGGACTCGCCCTGGTCCGGCGGCGACGACCGCGGCGGCGATTTCAGCGACCAGCGCGCGCCCACGCTGCAGGATCAGCTGATCGAACAACTGGATCTCGCGAAGCTGTCGCCGACGGATCTTGCGATCGCGCGCGTGATCGCCGATTCGATATCCGACGACGGCTATCTGCTGGATGACCTGGAAACGATCCGCGCGAGCCTCCTGCCGGAGATGACGGCGACGATTGCGGACATGGAGCGCATGCTCACGGCCGTCCAGGCCCTGGAGCCGGCGGGCATCGGCGCGCGCAATCTCGGCGAATGCATCGCGCTGCAGCTTGGCCAGCTGGATGCGGCAACGCCGGGGCGCGATATCGCGATGCGGATTGCGCTCGAACACTTGGATCTTGTTGCTGCGCAACAATTCGTCGTACTGCGGCGCCAATTGCGCTGCAGCGAAAGCGATCTGGAACTCGCCATCGCCTTGGTGCGCTCCTGCCATCCGCGGCCCGGGGCCGCGCTGGGTGCCGGCCAGGCCGAATACGTGATTCCGGACGTGTTCGTGCGGCGCACCGATCAAGGCTGGATCGTTGAGGTCAACCCGGTGACCGTTCCGCGCGTGCGCGTCAACCAAAGCTACGCGAACTTGATCTCGCGCGCTCCCGACCACGCGATGCTGCGCACCCAACTGCAGGAAGCGCGCTGGCTCATGCGCAGCCTCGAGATTCGCAGCGAAACCCTGATCAAGGTCGCGCGCTGCATCGTAGAGCGCCAGGCGAGCTTCTTCGAGCGCGGCGAAGAGGCGATGGAGCCCTTGATTCTCAAGGACGTCGCCGAGGCGGTAGAAATGCACGAATCGACGATTTCGCGCGTGACCACCGCGAAATACATGCATACGCCGCGCGGCGTGTTCGAATTCCGCTATTTCTTCTAGAGCCACGTCGCCGCGGCCGACGGTACGGAAATGTCGTCGACCGCGATCCGCGCGAAGCTCAAGAAGCTGATCGCGCAGGAAAGCCCGGACAATCCGTTGAGCGACGCCAAGCTCGCGGAGATTCTTTCCGGAGAAGGCATACCGGTGGCTCGGCGCACCGTCGCGAAATACCGCGAAGGAATGCAAATCGCTCCGTCCAGCGAACGGAAGCGGGCTGCGGCGCGCGCGCGCCAACACGAATTTTGACGAACGGAGGAACATCATGCAGCTCGATCTCAGCGGTCATCACCTGGAAATCACCCCCGCGCTCCGCAGCTATGTATCGAAGAAATTCGAAAAGATTGCGCGCCACTTCGAACAACTGATCGACGTGCATTGCGTCCTCACGATCGAGAAGCTGCGGCACAAGGCCGAGGCGACGCTGATGCTGCGCGGAAACAAGATCTACGCGGAGGCGACCGAAGGCGACATGTACGCCGCGATCGACGCGCTGACGGACAAGCTGGACCGCAGCGTCAAAAAGCACAAGGAAAAATCCTCGGATCATCACGCCGAAGACGTGATCAAGGCGCGCATTTCTTGAGGCATCGGGGCCGTTGCCGATGCGCCTGATCATCGTCAGCGGGCTGTCGGGCTCCGGCAAGAGCGTGGCGTTGCACATGCTGGAGGACAGCGACTACTACTGTGTCGACAACATTCCCGCGGCGCTGCTCAAGCCCCTGGTCTCGCACATCATCCGCGGCGGCTCCGAGGACGTCTATCCTCGGACCGCGGTCGGGCTCGACGCACGCAACCGCGCGAAGGAAATCGCGATGGTTCCGACGCTCGTCGACGAACTGCGCCGCAGCGGCATCGACTGCGACATTCTGTACCTGCATGCCGGCGACGAGGTCCTGCTGAAGCGCTATGCGGAGACCCGCCGCAAGCATCCCTTGAGCACCGAAGGCGTCAGTCTGCGCGAGGCGATCGCTTCGGAGCGCGCTCTGCTCGAGCCGATCACCGCCGCCGCGGACCTCATCATCGACACCTCGAACATGGGGGTTCACGCGCTGCGCAAGCTCATCCGCGAGCGCATCGACACGCGGCGCCCGCATCACGTGTCCTTGATGTTCGAGTCGTTCGGCTACAAACACGGGATTCCCGGCGATGCGGATTTCGTCTTCGACGTGCGCAGCCTCCCGAACCCGTTTTGGGAACAGACCTTGCGCGACCTGACCGGGCGCGACGCCGCGGTCGTGGAATTCCTCGGCGGCCATGCGAGCGTGCGCGAAATGATCGCCGACTTGGCCGCCTTCCTGTCGAAGCGCCTCAAGGAATCCGCGGATGCGAACCGCGGATACCTCACTATCGCGATCGGCTGCACCGGTGGCCGGCATCGCTCGGTGTACGTCGCCGAGCGCCTCGCCGAACATTTCAGGCTCACGTGCCCGCAGGTGCTTACGCGTCACGATTCGCTGCCGCAGGCGTGAGCGGCGCGCGCCGCGTCATGGCGTCAGGACAGTGCGCCGATGGCCTCGTCGAGTCCTGAAAGCGTCAACGGGTACATTCTCCCCTCGAGCAATTCGCGCGTGAGCGCGATCGAAGGGGTTTGCCCCCATACCCCGGCCGGCTGCGGATTGATCCACGCGCTGCGCGGGAAGGCTCGCAGCAGCCGCCGCAGCCAGGTCTCGCCGGTCTCTGCGTTCCAGTGCTCGACGCTGCCGCCGGCGGCGGTGATCTCGTAGGGGCTCATTGTCGCGTCGCCGACGATGATGAGCTTGTAGTCGGCGCCGTAGGTGCGCACAACCTCGTTGGTGTCGACGTGCTGATCGAAGCGCCGTCGGTTGTCGCGCCACAATTTTTCGTAGGGGAAATTATGGAAATAGTACTGTTCGAGGTGCTTGAACTCGCTGCGCGCCGCCGAGAACAGCTCCGCCGACGCGCGCACGTGGTCGTCCATCGATCCGCCGACGTCGAGCAGCAGGAGGACCTTCACGATGTTGTGCCGCTCCGGCACCATCTTGATGTCGAGCCAGCCGCCGGCGCGCGCGGTCGCGTCTTTGGTGTCGGCGAGCG
>DAIDVO010000069.1 GCA_027456085.1 Steroidobacteraceae bacterium
AACTCGGAAGTGAAAACGCTCTGCGCCGATGCTAGTGTCGACTTTGTCGATGTGAAAGTAGGTCACTGCCAGGCTCTTGAATTCCGCAAGGAGAGGAAAACCCCCGTCGGGCAACCGGCGGGGGTTTTTTTTGGTTCGCTCGGCAGGGCGCACCCGTTGGGAGGCCCTTGGCCGGGCGGCCTGCGCGCACGGGCTGAGGGCGTCAAAACGGCCCACTGTGCGCGGCAAGATGATATATCTTTGCAAGCACGCCATGCTGGCCCCCGCTGGATCTCGTCGCAAACCAAATGCCCGATCGAGGAATACTTTGGCGTCTTTCGCGAGCCGAGCGTGTGGCGGGCTTGGGTTTTATCGACTGGGACCTCGCGACCAACCGTGTCGAACTCTCCGACGGGACTTGCCGCCTGCTCGGCATCGGGCGCGACAGCGCGCCGACGATGAACGACCAGATGGTCGCACTGGTCCATCCCGACGACCGGCACCTCGTCGGCGAGAACCTTCAAAGGGGGGCGCGCGGCGAGAAGGAATACAACATAGATCATCGGATGATCCGTTCGGATGGGAGCGTGCTTTGGGTGCACGCTCAGGCCGAATTGATCCGCGACGACGCCGGCCGTCCCATGACCATGTTTGGCACCATCGTCGACATCACTGCGCGCAAGAAAGGTGAATTGGCGCTTCAGGACAGCGAGGAGCGGCTGCGATTCACCCTCGAAGTCACGCGCATCGGAATCTGGGATTGGGATCTGCGCACTGACCAATGGAACGCGAACGCAACCTATTTTCAGATGTTGGGCTACGAGCCGAGCGTGCAGAGCGAGCATCGGCGGTTTTGGAACGAACGCGTGCATCCGGAGGATCGGGAGTGGGTCGTTCAGAAGATGCTGGCGGTGCGTGACCAGGGGCCGCCGGAATTTCACATTGAATATCGCCTCCGCCATGCTGACGGTTCCCATCGCTGGATCAGCAGCTTGGGTCGCGCGATAGAGTTCGACGAACGGGGCCGCGCGGTTCGCATGCTCGGGATCAGGGCGGATGTAACCGAGCGAAAAATGGCGGAGGCGCGGCTCGCCGAGAGCGAGGCGCGCGCCACGCACGCGCAGAAGTTGGAGTCGATCGGGCTGTTGACGGGCGGCATCGCGCACGATTTCAACAATCTCCTGACCGTGGTCATCGGCAATGCGGAGCAACTGGCGGAGGAGTTGCGCGGCCAGCCTCGGCTCACGCAGCTCGCCGAGATCGTGCGCACCGCCGGCGAGCGCGGGGCGGATCTGACGGGGCGTCTGCTTGCGTTCGCGCGCCGCCAGGCACTCGAGCCGAAGTTGATCGAGCCGTCGCGGATCGTCGCGGGCATGCTGGCGCTGCTCAGGCGCACCCTCGGCGAGCCGGTCGCGGTCGAGGTGGCTGGGGATCCGCAGACCTGGGCCGTATACATCGATCCCGGCCAGCTGGAGCAGGCGATTTTAAACCTTTGCATCAATGCACGCGATGCGATGCCGAACGGCGGCGATCTGCGGATCGAGACCAAGAACGCGGTGCTCAGCCAGGAGTCGACGGCGGAGGATTTCGAGGTGGAGCCCGGTGCGTACGTGATAGTCGCGATCACCGACACCGGCAGCGGCATTCCGCAGGATCGGCTCGCGCGCGTTTTCGATCCGTTCTTCACGACCAAGCCCGTTGGCAAGGGAACGGGTCTTGGCCTCAGCATGGTGTACGGATTCACGAAGCAGTCCGGCGGCACGGTGAAGATCCATTCCGAAATGGGGGTCGGCACGACCGTGAAACTTTATTTGCCGCGAGCGCACAGCGAGGCGGCCGCGGCACACCCGCAGGAGCCGGTCCCGGCACTGCCGGCGCGGCGCGGCGCCGAGGTCATCCTGCTGGTCGAGGACGATACCCTCGTCCGCAATCATGCCGCGCGGCTGCTGAAGGATCTGGGATACCGCGTGCTTCTCGCTGCAAATGGTTTCGAGGCGCTCGAGATTGCGCGCGGCGACCAGTCGATCGATCTGCTGTTCACCGACGTGATGATGGCCGGCGGCATGAGCGGCCCCGACCTAGCCGCCCGCATGTTCGCGCTGCGTCCGCGCCTGCCGGTCCTGTTCACCTCCGGGTACACGGAAAATGCGATCGTCCAGCAAGAGCGCGTGGGCAGCGGCGCGCTGTGGCTGCACAAACCCTATGATCGGCGCGCGCTTGACGACAAAGTGCGTCAGGCGCTGGCTACGGCGGACCACACCGGTTGAGGCGGCGGGGATTGGCGTATTGCTGCGGCGCATGCCGGGGACAATGCGAACCGCAATCCAGCCTCCTTCACGGCGCATTGAGCGAAAATTGTGCTTATCGCACGTCCCAAGCCCGTCGCTTTGCCGGAGCAGCGGCGATGCTCCGATTTTTTCCAAACGGCGCGACGCGCGTATAGTCCGTGGTGCGGTGGGACGCGGTCAGAAGGACGAATCGACATGGCTTACGATGCACGCGCGAGTTTCGACCCCCTGCACATGGGGGACTCGCCGATCCGGTGGGCTATCGCCCTCCTGCCGACCATCGGTGTAGGCGCTTTGATCATTGCATTGGATATGCGGCAAATGCACGTGCACTGGCCGACGCACCTTCTCGTGTTTTGCGTGGGCGCTGCCACATATCTCGGCGGCAGGTTGCCGGGATTGATCAGCGTGTCCGCTTCCGCCGCGATTACCGGTTACATGTATGCACTGCCGGGGCATTGGTTGACCTATCTCGAACCGGACCAGTTCCGGGTCCTGTTCAATCTGTCGCTGTTCGCACTGGCCGTCGTCCTGGTCGACAGAATGCGAATTCAAGGCCTAGTCGCGCTGCGCGAAGCCTCGTTGCGCGTGGAACTCGCTGCTCAGCGGACGGAAACAGAGAAGTTGAAACTGTTACACGCGATGACGCGCCTGATCTACGGTGCGTCGGACGTGCCGAGCGCGCGCGCTCAGACACAGCGACTCGTATGTGATTGGATGGGCGCCGTGATGGGTCAGATCTGGTATCCGAGTGCCGAGAGCGAATCGCTCGTCTGCGCGCCCGGGTGGTATGCGGGCAAGCCGGGATTCGATCCGGTGCGTGCGGACAGTGAGACCGCTACCTTGTTGCCGGGCGAAGGGCTGCCCGGCCGGGCGTGGGCGCAGGGCGCCGCCGCCGTCGCCGATTCCGCCGCGTTCGAAGAGCGCTTGGCGCGCGCGCCGCCGGCATCCGCCGGCGCGGAGCCATGGGCGATCGCCGTGCCGGTTTTTCGCGACGGAAATCTCGGGTTCGTTGCTGAGTTTGTCTTCGACCGCTAACCACCGCCCGATACGGGCCGCGCCGAGGTACTCGCAATCGCCGAAGACCAGTTGGCGGAACTCGGATTGCGGCGCCAGGCGGAGATTCTGGTGCAACGCAAGGAGCGCGAAATCCGCCTACTGCTCGACTCCACAGCCGAAGCGATTTTAGGGTTGGATGCGCACGGCCTATGCACGTTCGCGAACGCCGCCGGTCTGCGCTTGCTCGGCGCGCGGACGGCCGCTGACTTGGCGCGGGCCGACCTGCATGCTCTGGTGCATCCTGTCGAATCCAGCGAACCGCACGGCGGCTCGTGCGGTATGGCCACTGCGCTGCGCGAAGGGAGCGCCGCGCACGCGACCGCGGATGAATTTCGTCGCTTCGACGGAACTCGCGTGTCGGTTGAATACTGGTGCCACCCGATCGGCGACGGCGACGGCGACGGCGACGGCGAGGAGCGCACCGTCGTCACGGCGATCGATATCAGCGACCGCCAAATCATCGAAGAGAAGCTGCGGCAGGCTCAGAAGATGGAGAGCCTGGGCCGACTCGCCGGCGGGGTCGCGCAAGATTTCAACAATCTGTTGACCGTGATCATCGGATCGGTCGAATTTCTTGATCTTGATCGTGGCGACCCGCGGCATACCTACGTCGAGAGCATCGGCAAGGCGGCGGAGTGCGCGGCGGATCTGACCCGGCAACTGCTCGCGTTTAGTCACAGCCAATTGTTGCAACTCGAGCAGTTGAATCTCAATGCAATCGTTTCGGAGGCATCGCGGATGCTCGAGCGGCTCGTTCGGGAGAAGGTCGTGTTGCATACCTCGCTGTCGGCCGAAGAGGGATACATTCGCGCAGATCGGGGTCAGCTCCAACAAGTCCTGATCAATCTCGTGGTCAACGCGCGCGACGCGATCCTCCAGCGCGGGGTCATCACCATCGCGACCGCGAATGTGACTGTCGGCGAGTCCGACGTAGCACCGCCCGCAGGAATTCCGGCGGGTTCTTACGTAGGGTTGACGGTGAGAGACAACGGCCGCGGAATCGAGCGACAGCTCCTGGAGCGGGTCTTCGAACCGTTCTTCACGACCAAGGCGTCCGGTAAGGGCACCGGCCTCGGCCTGGCGACCGTGTACGGCATCGTGACGCAGGTCGGCGGGCACGTGCGGGTCTACTCCGAACCCGGCACGGGAACGGTCTTCAGCGTGTATTTTCCGAGGATCGAGGCTGCGCCAGCGGATCCGGGGGGCTGGGTGTCCGAGAGCCAGGTCGTCCGCGCCCTCGGCCGCGAAACCATTCTGCTCGTCGAAGATGATCCGCTGGTGAGGGAATTGACCCAACGAATCCTCGCGACTCAGGGATATACGGTCGTCGCGGCGGAGGACGGCACACAAGCGCTCGCTGCGGCCGCGAACGCCCGCACGCCATTCGATCTGCTGATCACCGACCTGATCATGCCCGACATGAGCGGGCGGGAGCTCCATGCGGCGCTTGCGGCACGAGGAATGACCCTGAAAGTCGTCTTCATGTCCGGCTACACGCAGGGCGCGGTGGATGGCCTCGACCTGTTGCCGACGGCGGTCGGGCTGCTGCAAAAGCCATTTTCTGCCAAGTCCCTCGCGTCAAAGGTCCGGCAGACACTCGACGATGCGCAGGATCACATACCAGCGCGCCGCCACCACTGAAGGCGCCCGGGGCGGGCGGGGGGCTGCGCGCACGGACGATGCTATTGGCGCCGCTTTTCCCCGGCGCTGCGTAATACACGGCGCAGCATTTCGGCCAACTTGCGCCGGGTATACGGCTTGTGGAGCAGATGCACACCGGCGTCCACCCGGTTGTGATGGACGATCGCGTTCTCCGTATAGCCGGAGGTGAACAGCACCGGAACGCCAGGCCTCAGCGTCGCGACCTCGGCCGCCAGTTGCGGGCCATTCATGCCGCCGGGCATGACGACGTCGGTGAACAACAAATCGAAAGAGGCGCCGCCCCGTACAATCTGCAGCGCCTGCGCCCCATTTGCCGCGTGGAGCACGCTATAACCCATTTCTTCGAGCGCGCGGACGGCATGATTCCTCACCAGATCGTCATCCTCGACCAATAGGATGACTCCCTGACCGCGCAAATCGGCCTCCGCGGGTGCGCCTCGCGCTGCCGGCGACTCCGTCGGTTCGGCGCGCGGTAGATAAAGCTTCACCACCGTTCCCATCCCGCGTTCGGAGTAGACCTTCACGTGCCCGCCGGATTGCTTGGCGAAGCCGTATACCATGCTCAGTCCGAGGCCCGTGCCATCGCGTTTCGTCGTGAAGAACGGATCAAACACGCGCGCCAGGTCTTGCGGCGCGATACCGACCCCGGTATCCGCCACCGCCACCATCACGTACTCGCCCGGACGCACCTCGGCGTTGCTATCGCAATAGGCCTGGTCGAGGAAGGTGTTCGCCGTTTCAAACAGCAACGCACCGCCCTGCGGCATCGCATCCAGCGCGTTGATGCATAGATTCAACAAGGCGGATTCAAGCTGGCCGGGATCCACGAATATGGGCCAGGTGTCGTCGTCCGGTGCGGTCTCGATGCGGACGGTCTCCGGCAGCGTTCGCCGCAGAAGCGGCATCATATCTTGGACGATGGCCCACGGTTGAGTCGGGCGCGGCTCGAGCGCCTGCTTGCGCGCGAACGCGAGCAGGCGATTGGTCAATTCCGCGCCGCGCTCGCCCGCCGACTTGGCCATTTGCGCCAAGTCGGACAATCTCGGATTGGACGCAAGCTGCTCGGGCAGAGATTCCGTACTACCGATGATGACGGTCAGGAGATTGTTGAAGTCGTGCGCAATGCCGCCGGTGAGCTGCCCGATCGATTCCAGCTTCTGCGATTGCATGAGACGGGCCTCGCTCTCCCGTAGCCGTTCCTCGGAGCGCTTGCGCTCCGTGACGTCTCGCTGCACGGAGACAAAGTGCGTGCACCGGCCCTCGGCGTCGGCGAGCGGCACGATGTCCAGTTCGAGCCAGTAGGGTTCACCGCTGCGCTTGTAGTTGATCAGCTCGGCATGGATCGGCTGCGCGCTCTGCAGCGCTTGCCGGATTCGATCCAGTTCCACCCGGCTGGTCTGCGCGCCTTGCAGGCGGCGCGGAGAATGGCCGATCAATTCCTCCGGCGGGTAGCCGGTAAGACGCGACAAAGCGTCGTTGCAGAACAGGATGCGCGGACCGGGTTCGTCGATCGGTTCCGCCTCGGTTATGATGACAATGTCATTCAATCGAGCGATCGCATTCTCGAGCAGACGGAGTTGCTTCTCCGAATTGCGCAGTTCGGTCACGTCCCGGTTGATTGCGAGGATGCTCTTCGGCGCGCCGTCCTCCGCTTTCATCAGCGTCCAATGACACTCAACCGTCAGTCGGCGCCCGTCCTTGGCGTTCTCCACCTGCTCCCCGATCCAGTCGCCGCTGCGCAGCAGCTGATCCATCGCTCGCAGATACGCCGCGCTTTCGCCGACCTTGAAATCCATGACGGACCGGCCCACCGCCTCGTCGGCCGACCAGCCGTAAAGTCGCTCCGCGCCTTTGTTCCAGTACAGAATGCGGTGGTCCAGCGAGCGCAGGAAAATGGCGTCCGGGCCCGATCCAGCAGCATCGCCTGTTCGCGCAGCCGCGCATCGGTCTTCTGGCGGACGAGTTCAGCCGCGACCCGGGTTGCGACCAGATCGAGCAGCGACGCGGCGAGATCGGCATGCGCGAGCGGTTGCCTGAACAAAACGAAAATCGTACCGATCGGATTACCGTCGACGTCGAGCAGGCTCGTGCCGGCATATGCCTGGCTGCCGAGCGCAGCGAGCGCCTTGGCCGCGGGGTAGCGCTTGCAGACCTCGCGCGCGATGATCAAGTGGCCTCCCGGCCTCATGTCCGCGCACGGTGTGCCGGCAAGCGAGTATGCAAAGTCCGTTATGAACAGGCCGTCGACGACGGCACACTGCGGGTGTACCGGCTCCAGTCCGGGCGGTGTCTGATCGGCGATGAAGCCGGCGTCGGCGCCGAGCACCTCGACCAGCGTGAGCAGCAGCTTCTGCAGATACTCCGTGCCGGTGCGGCCCGCGGCGCTTTTCGACACCCGGTTGATGGCATCCAATAAAAGCCGTCGCTCCGCTTCCGCGCGCAGCTTGCAGATACCGAAGGCGAGATTGTCGGCGATCTCGCCCAATAGTTGCTGTTCGTTCTCGGAAACGCTGTGCGCTTCGCTGCTGTATAGCGCCAATGCGCCAAAGACGCGGCCGCCGCCCGCGAGCGGAAGCGCAATCGCGCTGCGGTAACCGCGCGCCGCGGCGGCGCCAAGCCAGGTGGCGAACTCCGGGTCGGTCGTCAAATCGGAGACCACGACCGCTTGCCCGCCACGAATTGTCTTGCCCACAGGCCCGCGCCCTTCGGGTCGATTTTCGGCCGAGGAGATGAAGATGGCATTGAGATAGCCATCGTCAACGCCGGCATGTCCCACGGAAATGACGCTCTTCAGCTCGTCATCCGTCGCATACAGCACGCTCGCCATTCGATACCCGCCGATCTCGACTGCGATGCGGCAAATCTCGTTCAGCAAGGCGCTTTCGTCTTCGGCTCGGACCAACGCGGCATTGCAGCGGCTGAGCAAGCCCAATGTGCGGTTAGTGATATCCAACCGCACCACTCGCGATTCAGTCATCTGCAGTACCGCTCAGCAGCGCTTGGGTCTTGCGCATCAGGCAAATTCCCGTTCGCCCACCATGTGCCTCAACCTCCATGAGCGTAGGTCTTGCGTCACGAACCAGTCGTTCGAATCACGCGCACCGAATCACGATGGTCGGATGGTATCACGGAGACTGCCGCCGCCCGGACCGAGGTATACGCACCGCTCCATTCCTTTGGCGATGGCTGACGGAAACGGGGCAAACCCGCGTGCGCTCATGCACCGCGTGGCGGGGTGCAACGCCAACTCATTGCCTGTGGGCGGAGGCTAGGTGCAGCCGCTTCAGTCGGCGCGTGATCGTCGTGTCGTCGGCCGGTGCCTTGATCGGACGCGGGACGCCGAACGTTGCCGGTGCCGTGTCGGGCCATGCGGCGACCAGCCGCTCAATGTGGCATGGCGCCACGGGTTCGCAAAACAAGCGACCCTGTGCGCTGTCGAAATGCGTGGCGCGGATGAAATCGAGCATTTCCCGGGTTTCGACGCCTTCGCCGCAAATCGAAATGTTCAACGAGTGCGCGAGATTCGCGATCGCGGTCACGATCACTTCGGCATCCCGCTCTTTGGCGACGTCGGCGAGCAAGGAGCGGTCTATCTTGATTTCCGAGAACGGCATCCGGTACAGCTCGGTCAGCGACGAAAGCCCCGTGCCGAAGTCGTCGAGCGAAAGGCCGACGCCGAGAATACGCAGGCGCGTAAACACGTCGAGCAGCAGGTCTCGATCCGCGGCGCCCGCGGTCTCGTTGACGTCGAGTACGACCTGATCCGCCGGGACATTGCTTTCGCGCAGCAGCGATGCGAGCCGATCGGGAAACCCGCGATCCTTGACCAGCCGGGGGCTCAGATTGATGACGAGTTGCAGCGACATTCCCGCCTGCCGCCAAACGCCGGCCTGTCTAATGGCTTCGGTCATGACGAAGTCGGTCAATTCGCCGACCAGCCCATAGGCTTCGACGCTGTCCAGGAACTGCCGCGGCTGGAGTTGTCCACGGCGAGGATGCTGCCAGCGGACGAGCGCTTCGACGCCTTGAATGTTCAAGGTGTCCGAGGCGAGCGCGATCTTCGGCTGGTACAGCAGCGAAAACTCCCGCTCGGCGAGCGCGGCGACGAGTTCTTCGCGGGAAGTCGACGGCGCCGCCACCATGTGCGCCGCCAGGAGCCGCTCCAGGTCGGCCTCGTCGAGCGGCCGGCTGCGGGTCCCGATCATCGGCAATCCGCGCGCTTCCGCAGCCCGCCGCACGCTCGCGAGTACACGCGCGTAGACGGTGCCGATAAGCAGCGTGGCCGGCCGCGCCCCGTGTTCCGCCAGCGTCTGCAGCACCCCATAGCCGTCGGTCTCGATCCGATCGATCGCGAGGACCGCGATCGTCGGGCGGCGCGCCGCCAAAATCGCGGGAAGGTCGCCCGTGTCGCTGAGTTCGATCCGGTCGCAGCCGAGGCGGGTGGCCACGGCACGCAGCGCCTCGAGAGAGGGTCCATCCTCATCCATGATCAACATCAGATCGGCCGAATATCGCATAACCAACTCCGTAGGCGCATGCCGCCGCGCAAGCAATCCGATCGGAGTTCAGGATAGCGTAAATAGCGAAAACAGTCCTTATAGCGAAATGAGATGTTGCCCGCAGGTTTGGATGTTGGCGCCGGCAACGCGCGCGCATCGGAAGAATATGTCAACCGATCGCGGCCGAAGGGTCCGGCAATACGACCAAGACGGATGATTCCGCGGTAACCAATACGAGATGGCCTCCGCCAAGGTGGGTCAGGCGGCCGCTAGCGGCGAACATCAAGTCGGCCAAACCACCGCCGCGTCGCCGCGACTTGCGCGCACCGCCCGGCATCAATTCGCCGATCCGATCCAGAGCCATCGTCAGCCGCAAACCACCGTCCGGAATATCGCGGCCGCAGTGGCTGCAACGAGGCAGCGCGCGCTCCACGCGGTCAACCGCAACGATGTGACGTTCGATCGACGTCGAACGGAGTGCGCATAATTGCGCCAGCGTACGCAGCGCGAGGCGGATACGATCCGGATCCGCCTCGACCACAGTGGACGGTTCACAGTGCCACTGCACGTCGAATGGCTCGGACGCTCCGGCCGCCCCGGGGGAGGCCACGCAGTCCGCGACCGCGACCGTGGTGGATGTCCCATCGACAGCGGCGAGAGATTCCAGAACGGACGCGAGTTGCATGACCCGGGCTACGCCGAGGCGCAGTTCCGCGAGCGCAGTCGGCGGCGGCCGGCCAGATGCATTTTCCGCCGCCAATTCGGTGAATCCGAACAGCGAAACGGCAATGTTATTGAGCATGTGCGCCACGTTTTGCGCCAGCGCGGATTCGCCGCTTAGGGGGATCCGGATGACAGGCATGCCTTAGCCTGCGGTCGCTCCGAGCGCCTCGAATCCCAGCTCTTGAAGCAAGACGTCCGGCGCCGTCGTCTTCGCAACGCAGGCGTCGGCGCCCGCCTGGCGAATTCGCTTGATGCTCTCGGGCGAAAGAAATCCGGAAAGAGCGACGATGCGCGGCTTGTGCTTGCCAAACATCTCCTGTAACAGCCGACAGACCGCGAATCCGTCCATCTCGGGCATCTGCAGATCCAAGGTAACGACTTCGGGCCGCATGGCCTCGCACTTGATACCGGCGGAGAAGCCATCGAGCGCAATTTCGACTGAAACCGCCGGAGCGCGCATGTTGATGAGCTGCGACAAATAGCGTGCGAACTGAGCGTCATCGTCGATGATCAGCAGGCGGGTCGGCGGCCCAAGCGCCGGCGTCTGCAATGCTTGGCGCGCCGCGATGAATTTCTCGACATCCTCGATGCGAAAGCGCCGGTGTCCGCCCGGCGTGCTCACCGAACGCAACAAGCCGCGGCTCGCCCACATGCGCACCGTGACGGGTGCGACCAATAGCCTGTCGGCGACTTGATTCGGCGTCAAGAATTGGCGCCGGCGGTTGAGAAGCGTCTTTCCCGTATCTTGCATTAAATCCATCGGCGAATCGCTGCCCGCCTAATTTTTCGCGTTCCCAATGAGCAAAAACTAACACGTTGCGAATAGCCAAGCCAGCGAATTTCGATGTTACGGCGCCCCCTGGCGGCGCCTATGACCTGCGGCCGGCCGAGCTCGGCATGCAAGGCCGATATATGAGACTTGCCGCATTGCAAGTGCATGCGACCGCTCGCTAGCATTGTTGCGGTTCCACGGCAAGTTCGCGACAATTTGGCTTGCCGCTAAACTGCGCGCTAGTCGGGGCTGCCGGCGAGGAGGATTCGACACGGCGACCGGTGCCTCGATGTGCGAGCGCCCCGACGATGACCGGGGAGATAAGCGTGAGAAGACCGCGAGTCCTGATTCTTGACGACGATCCGCAGGTCGGTGAGCTTTTTCAATTGATCGCCGAATCCGTGGGCGCCGAGGCGCGCTCAATGACGCGCACGCAGGAATTTTTCCGCGCAGTTGCCGACTGGGACCCGACGCACGTCGCGATCGATCTGGTGATGCCGGAGATGGACGGCGTCGAAGTTCTCGTCCGTCTCGCCGCTTTGCGGTGCACCGCCAAGATCATCATCACGAGCGGGTTGGGCACACGCGTGCTCGATGCGGCGGGCCGTTCCGCCGACGAGCATGGCCTCACGATCGCGGGCAAACTGTCGAAGCCGTTTTCCGCGAAGGCGCTGCGCGCGTTGCTGCTCGACGATTCAGCGCAAGACAAGCCCGCGGCCAGCGCGCCACAGCCAAGCGGCGAATCGCCGGACAAGATCGAAGTGAGCGTCGCCGATATGAAGCGCGACATAGAGAGAAAAGAATTCGTGCTCGCCTATCAACCGCAGATCCATTGCAAGACCGGGGACGTGGCGGGATTTGAAGCCTTGGTGCGATGGGAACATCCGACGCGCGGCACGATACGCCCCGATCGGTTCATTCCATGCATCGAGGATAGCGGACTCATCGATGCGCTGACGGATCAGGTGCTCGAGATGGCCGTCCGCTGGTTCGCACCGAGATTCGGCCAATCCGATTTGACGATCAGCGTGAATCTTTCGTCGCGCGGTACCGCGGGCGGTACCACCCGCGCCGGACGCGAAGCGCACAACAGTGACAAACTGGGTTTGGTCGACTTGATCATGCACCGCTGCCGCGACAGCGGCCTCAGGCCGGCAAGCCTCGTCCTCGAACTCACCGAGACGAGCGCGATGGAGGACCCCGTCGCGTCTCTCGACTTGCTGACGCGTCTTCGCATGAAGGACCTCCAATTGTCGATCGACGATTTCGGCACCGGCTATTCGTCGATGTTGCAGCTTGTACGCCTTCCCTTTTGCGAGATCAAGGTAGACAAGTCGTTCGTGATGTCCGCGATTCGTTCGTCGGAATCGCGCGCCGTCGTGGAATCCATCATCGGGCTCGGCCACAACCTTGGACTGCGCGTCGTTGCCGAGGGCGTCGAGGATGCCGCGACTCTGCGGTATTTGTGCGATGCCGGCTGCGATCTCGCGCAAGGGTACTTCATCGCCGAACCGATGTATGGCGCAGCGGCAGCCGCATGGATCGAACACGACTCGGCGGAATTTCAGACCGGCGTGGCCCGACGGCAATTGGAATTGCCGGTCGACGGCATTGAATCGCCTCCCGACAAACCCCGCGGCGTCGGGCCCTGGCGGCGGTAAGCGCGCGGATCGCGGCGCGCGGACACATTTATTGAGCACGGACCGGGATTTCCTCCCGCTGTTCCCGCAGAATCGTCTTTGAGTGGAAGCGTCCGATTTCTTAGATAGGCTGTCGCAGCAGCGCGCGCTTGCGCTCTTGAAGCGATGGCGGCGTCCACTGGTAAGCCCAGGTTTCCGTCAGCGCATGCCCGCGGATCCGCAAAAACATCCGCAGATCGATCGGATCGGTGCGCTCGTCCGGCTTGATGTCGAACAGCGCACGATAGCCTCTGAATTCTGGCACATAATGCGCGGTGACGTGTTCGACCGTGCCGCGCGAAGTGGTGATGACCGCCTCGACCGGGGCATCCGGCGCGAGCGCCCCGAGTTCGCCGCCGGCGAAGTCGACCGCGAAGTGCCAGGAATAATAGCTGCGCTTCTCGCCAATTGTGCCGCCCAAGCCGGTGCGCGTCGCTAGCGTGTGCGCGAGCGGCGAACCGTGGGGCATCTT
>DAIDVO010000070.1 GCA_027456085.1 Steroidobacteraceae bacterium
GAGAAGAGCCGCACCGCGACGGTGATCAGCAGCGCGGCGCCGATCAGCGCCAAGATCCACATCCCGCGCTTCTTGCGCGCCCGCGCTGCCGAGCTATCCTCACCGTCCATCATGCGGTCTCCGATTGGGCGGCGCGCGCGCCGGCTGATTAACACCGGATCATGAACGATCGCCGCAGGGCACGCCACACCTCCCGCGCCAAGAATTGTCAGGCGCCGGACCGCAACCGGACGGTGGGTGCGAGCGCTGAATGGGCAGTCTTAGGCGGCGCGCCCGCGTTTGACGGCGTTAGAGCAATCCGGCCTTGCCGCGCTTGCGCTGCTGAAATTCCGTCGTCAATATTTCGACATGTTCGCGCTCCTCGGCCGCGAGTTCCCGGTAGAGACGGTGCTCGACCGAGCCCGTGGCGGCCTTGGCGGCGGCATGCTCGAAGTAAGTGGCGGCGCGCTGCTCGAGCGCGATGGCGATGCGGAACAGCGTCTCTGCGTCGCCCGGCCGCCCGTCGATTCCCGCATAGGCCGCGGCCACGTCGAGCGGCAGACCGAGCCCGCTCGCGGGCGCCGACGTATGGTACCTGCGCGCAAGCGTCTCGAGGTGCTCGGCTTCCATGTCCGCGAAGCGCGCGAACAGCGACTGAAGGTCGGGATCCTTCGCCTGCGCCGCCGCGCGCCTATAGAAGGCCTGACCGCCGAGTTCTATCTCGAATGCCGTACGAATGCCCGCCTGCGCACCGGCGTTGTCGACATTGCTCGGCGCCGCCATTTCCAGCCGCCCGCCGCAGTACGGACAGGAGCCAAACGGCAGCGCGAAGCCTTCACTCAGCTTGTCGCAACCGCAGCACCGCCAGAGCAGGGCTTCGCCCGCGCAGCAGATGTAGTCGCCATCGGCATCGTCCGTCGGTTGACGGCACTTAGGACATAGCATGAGTGGATCCTTGTTCGACAGGAATATCCGCGAAGGCCGAGGTAGGCGCGAACGCAGCGATTTGCTCCGGACTCACCGGCCACCGCCGCGGCGTCGTCCGCAGGTACGCGCCGATCGCGGTCGCGGCGCGGCGGCCGGCGCTCATCGCGAGAATGACCGTGGCGCCGCCGGTCACGATGTCGCCGCCCGCGAATACACCCGGCAGGCTCGTCGCCTGGGTGCGCTCATCGGCGGCGATATAGCCGCGCGCGTCGAGGTTAAGGCCCGGCGTGGCCCGGTTGATGATGGGATTTGCCTTTGTGCCGAGCGCATAAATCACGGTATCGCACTCCAATTCCACGAATTCATCCAGCGGCACGGGGGCGCGCCGGCCGCGCGCATCCGCCTCGCCGAGCGTCATGCGTTGCAGGCGCATGCCGCGCACGTCGCCTTCGGATGTCAGGAGAATCGCGGTTGGCGCGTGCAGAAAGTGAAATTCGATTCCTTCCTCTTGCGCATGGCGCAGCTCCTCGCGCCGCGCGGGCGCTTCGGCCTCCTAGCGGCGATAAACACAGCGAACGCTGCGGCTCCCGAGCCTGCGCGCCACACGCAGACAATCCATGGCCGTATTGCCGGCGCCAATGACGATCACGCGCTCGCCGGAGCTGACCGGCGTGTCCTTATACGGAAATTGGTCGCCGCCCATCAGGTTGATGCGCGTCAGGAACTCGTTCGCCGAGTAGACCTGGCCGGCCGACTCGCCCGGGATGCCGAGAAAAGTCGGTGCGCCCGCGCCCGCGGCGATGAATGCGGCGTCGAAGGTGAGCTTCTCGAAGAGCTGCGCGATCGTGAAGATCTTGCCGATGACCTTGTTGGTCTCGAACCGAACGCCCAGCTCGCGCAGACGCAGCACTTCGCGGTCGATGACGTCGCGCGGCAGCCGGAATGACGGGATGCCATAGCGCAACACGCCGCCGATGACGTGCAAAGCCTCATAGACCGTGACCTCGGCCCCGTAGCGGATCAAGTCCGCGGCGGCCGCGAGGCCGCCGGGCCCGGAGCCGATGACGGCGACGCGTCCGAGCGACCGGACCGGACGTACGCGCTTCACTGGTTGAGGCGCCGCATGGTCGCCGACGAAACGCTCGAGACGACCGATCGCGACGGGCTCCATTTTCTTGCGGATGATGCATTGTGCTTCACACTGCGACTCTTGCGGACAGACGCGGCCGCAGACGGAAGGGAAAATGCTCGATTCGTGGATCGTCGCGAGCGCGGCATCGAGATCGCGGACGAGCAAATGGCGGATGAAGCGCGGTATGTCGATGCCCACCGGGCAGCCCGCGATGCACGTGGCCTTCCCGCACTGGATGCAGCGTTCGGCTTCGCGCAGCGCTTCGGCATAGCCGTAGCCTAGGTTGACTTCCTTGAAGTTGCGCGCACGCTCGGTCGGATCACGTTCCGGCATCACCTCCTGGCGCGGTGCGAGCGCGGAATACTTCTTGTACGTACGCTTGCCCTCGACGATCAGCTTCTGCTCGAGGTTGCATACATGGTTGAAATGCTCGTTGGCACTCGCTTCCTGAATTTTGAAGCGCTTCTGGCGCGCGTGCAGTTCCTTGAAGTCGACTTGATGGGCATCGAAATCCGGGCCATCGACGCAGGCGAATTTGACCTCGCCGCCAACCGTCACGCGACAGGATCCGCACATGCCGGTGCCGTCCACCATGATCGTGTTGAGCGAGACGAGCGTGCGCGCGCTATGGGGCCGCGTCGTCTCGGCGCAGGCATGCATCATCGGCAGCGGCCCGATCGCGACCACGAGATCGGGGCGTTCATGGCGCAGCGTTTCCTCGAGTGCCGCCGTGACGAGCCCTGGACGTCCGGCCGACCCATCGTCGGTGCAAACGACGAGTTCGTCGCTGACCGCGCGCAGCTTCTCCTCCCAGAAGATGAGCTCGCGGCTGCGAAAGCCGACGATGCAGGTCGTCCGATTGCCGCCGGCCTTGAATGCCCGCAGTTGCGGGAACACGGGCGCGACGCCGAGTCCGCCGCCGACCAGGACCACGTGACCCACCTTGGAGATGTGTTGCGGCACGCCCAAGGGACCGACGAAATCCGCGATCGTGTCGCCGACCGCGTACTTGTCGCGCATCTCCCGCGTCGTCTTGCCGAGCGCTTGTACGACGATCGTGACGGTGCCCCGCTGCGCGTCGAAATCGGCGATGGTCAGCGGGATCCGTTCCGCGCCGTCGTAGAGCCTCAGAATTACGAAATGTCCCGCCTCGGCCGCCCGCGCCACGTCCGGCGCCTCGACCTCCCAGAGGAACGCGCTGTCCGAGAGCACTTCGCGCTGCACGATCCGATACATACCGTCGGTCCTCGACACTCGAGCGCGTCGCTTGAGTAGACGGCCGGTGAGTCTCGCCTGGAGCCATTTTGGGCTATTCTCGTATATTGGTACCAGAATACCGTGTTGGCGTCAATCCGGCGGCCATCGCCTTTCGTGATACTTGATGAATCAATTCGGCAATTTCAGCGCGATGTCCAGCGCTGCCATGAACTGCAGCACCTTGATCGGCTTGGTCAGATAACGGAAGAATCCAGCCTTCAGGCCCTTCTCGATATCTCGCGGCATCGCATTGGCACTGAGCGCAATAACGGGGATGTGGGCCGTTAATGGATCTCCAGCGAGGATTTTCAGAGCCTCGATTCCACTGATGCCCGGTAAGTTTATATCCATCAAGATGACGTCCGGCCGCGACATGCGTGCCATTTCCACGCCGCTGCTACCGTCCCGCGCAGTCAGCAACCGGATATCGGACCGACGCGCCAGGACGCTGTCGACCAACATCAGGTTGGCCGGGTTGTCCTCAACGTAAAGCACCGTGCGGATCCGCACGTCGGTTGGAACCTCGATCCCCGCGACCGGCCCGGGTTCCGTGGAACCGACCACAGCCTGGAGCGCGCCCGTGGAAGTCAGTTCGATCCAGAACACGCTCCCGACTCCGACCGTGCTTTCCGCGCCAATCTGGCCTCCCATGTGTTCCACCAACCGCTTGCTCACGACGAGACCGATGCCCGTACCTTCGGCGGCGCCCGCTTCCTGTCCAAGGCGGTTGAACGGCTGGAACAACTGCGCGAGCTGTTCCGACGACAAGCCCGCCCCGGTGTCCCGGCAACTAATCCGCGTGCGTTCCGCGGTGGTTGCACTGCACGTTACCTCCACCAATCCTCCTGGACGGTTGTATTTGACCGCGTTGGACAGCAGGTTGACTAGAACCTGCTTCATCCTCGTCCGGTCCGCCCTGACAGCGAGCGAGCTGTCCGTGCGCGGGAAACTCAGGCGGATGTCGCTCCGGAGCGCCTGCGGCTCGATCATCGCTTTGCAGTCGGCCAGCAGTTCGATCAAAGAAACCGGCTCCAGCGACAGCAACAACTTGCCCGACTCGATCAATGCCAGATCGAGGATTTCGTTGATCAACTCGAGCAGATACCACCCGGCCTGGAGAATCTGGTCGATGCTAGCCTTCTGGTCCGGTGTCGGCAGCGGCGACGCCGACTCCATTAACTGGGCGAACCCGAGAATCGCATTCAGCGGCGATCGCAACTCATGGCTCATGGTGGACAAGAAATCCGATTTGGCGAGGTTGGCCCTGTCCGCCGCTACCTTGGCGCGCTCCAGCTCCACGTTCGTTTCCTCAAGCGCTTGATCCAGCCTTTTACGCTCCGTGACGTCGCGCGCGGCCGCAAACACGCCCTGCAGGGTTCTGTCGCGGTCGTAGAACGTCGTCGCGTTGTACGACACCACGGTGGCCCTACCGTCCCTAGCGCGCGCGGTGAGTTCGTAGTCAGTGACCTTTTTCTCGCGCAACACGAGTTTGATGCCCGCCTCGGCTCGCTCCGGATCGGTGAAGTAATCCCTGAACGGCGCTCCGATGAGTTCGTCGCGCGTGCACCCGGTGAGCGCCTCCATCTGCTTGTTGACGTCGGTGATGATCCCGGACGGATCGGTCGCTATCATCGCGTCGACGTTGGATTCGATGAGCGAACGCGTGTAGAACTGCTGATCGCGCAGCCGCTGGTCGAGCTTCTTCTGTTCGGCTTCGACGTGCTTGCGCGCGGTATTGTCGGTGCCGATCAGCAGGTAGCCAATAATCGCGTCGTCGGCATCGCGCAGCGCCGTAACCGATACGACCGCGGGGAACCTGCTGCCGTCCTTGCGGATGTAGGTGAGTTCGTAAATGTCCTCGATGCCGCGGGAGGCCTTGAAGACCAATGCCTCGAAACCCGGCGTAATCGGTGTCGAGAATTCAACGCTTAACGCCTTCGCGCGCGCGATCAGTTCCTGCGGATCGGAAATTTCGGCCGGCGTGATCTTGTTCATCACGTCGGCGGCCGCGTAGCCCAGCATGCGCTCGGCGCCGACGTTGAAGATCTGAATGACACCCTTCTCGTCCGTGGCAATGCTCGAAAAGTTGGCGCTGTTGAAAATCGCGTCCTGCAAGGCTCCCGTCTTGAGTAGCGAGTTCTGGCGCCGCAGTTCGGTTGTGCCATTCGGTTTGCCGGCGTCGTCGGCAACAATTGGGCGGATTGGCGTTGCGGGCAAGGTAAATCTCCGTGACAAGCGAACGCCGATCCGGAGGGATGAGGCGCGCTAGTTTTGTGGACCAAGGAGGTTCGGGACCCCAACGGTCGGCTAAGAGCCGACTCCTGATATAAGGTCAGGCGCATCCTCTCACTCCCGAATGCCCAAGTCTGTACGCTGGCACACGCGAAGCGTGAACGCTCCCTGTACGCTGGTTGTTGCCAGACTTCACGCGTAACTCGTTGATTCAGGTGCAATCCGCGCAGGACCTCGCCCGAGTGCGGCGGGCCGCAAACCCGATACCGGCTGCCGTTGCGCAGCGTGTTTCCTCCGCACCTAGCGGTGACTTCCCGTGTCGAACACCGGCCGGCGGTAGATGGGATCTCGCTGGCTCGCGGCAATTGTAGGCGGCATGACGGCCGTCAAAAAAGACGCGGGCGCAAGCCTCGTGCCGAGGCTTACCGCAAAAGTGCGATCCGCGACATATCGCGGCGTTGTGATTGGGTCAATGATTTGGCCTCAATGCAGCGATATTGCACCAGGGAGCAGATATGACGGGCGCCGTGCTTCACGAGATCTGCGCGGAGGCCGAAACGTTCGCGCCGCGTCCACGCTTCGACGGCCGCGGCGATTTCGCCCGGGCGCCGGCTCGTCATGATCGGTCAAAGCCGGTGCGAGAGTCACTGTGAACCCCGTCGACGCCGCACGCATCCTCATCGTCGACGACAACCGTGCAATCCATGACGATTTTCGCAAGATTTTGTTGGGGCGGGAGATTGACGAGAACCTGCAGGATCTGGAGGCGATGCTGTTCCGCGACGTGGCGCCTGCCCGCGACCCGCCGAAGAGGTTCCGGCTGGATTCCGCATACCAGGGGTCGGAGGCGCTCGCGCACGTGCAGCGCTCGCGCGACGACCGCCAGCCCTACGCGGTAGCGTTCATCGATATGCGCATACCGCCGGGATGGGATGGTCTGGAGACCATCAAGCGCCTGTGGGCGATTGATCCCGAGATCCAGGTGGTCATCTGCTCGGCGTACTCGGACCACGACTGGGAGGATCTCATCGCGTGCCTTGGCTGCTCCGACAAGCTCCTCGTACTCAAGAAGCCCTTCGAGGTGATCGAGGTATTGCAATGCGCGCACGCGCTCACGGCTAAATGGCGCAACGAGCGGGCACTGCGTGAGCACGTCAATTCGCTCGAGAAGGACGTCAGCGACCGCACGCAGGGGCTGGAAGCCGCCAATAAGCAGTTGCGCCACCTCGCCACGCATGACGCCCTGACCAGCTTGCCGAATCGTGTACTCCTGGATGACCGCATGAGCCAGGCCATTGCGCACGCAGAGCGCGACGGAGAGGTCTTTGCGGTCTGCGTACTCGATCTCGATCGATTCAAACTCATCAACGATTCCCTGGGCCATCGCGCAGGCGACGAACTCCTGAAACAGGTCGCACGCCGCCTGACCGCAGTGGTGCGCGGCGTGGACACCGTCGCGCGCCTCGGCGGGGATGAATTTGTGCTGATCATTCGCCAGGTGCCGACACGCGCGGATGCCGAGCGGATCGCGAATGAAGTCATCGCAGCGCTGGGCGAGCCCGTCCAAATGGGTGAAATCGAGGTCCACCCCGCGGCGAGCATCGGGATCGCCTTTTACCCCGGCGACGGCACGACGACCGAGGCGCTGTGCGCGCACGCCGATGCCGCCATGTATTGCGTGAAGCAGCGCGGCGGAGCGAGCGTCGGATGCTTTACCGCAAATATGAATCAAGCGACCGAGGAGCGGGTCAAGTATGAGGGCGATCTTTATCGCGCCCTCAAGCTGCAGCAATTCGAGCTCCACTACCAGCCGAAGTTCAACGCCGTCAGCAAGCGAATTCATAGCGTAGAGGCGCTCATTCGCTGGCGACACCCGGAGCGCGGCATGATCGTCCCGGATCAATTCATACCGCTTGCGGAGGAGACCGGGTTGATCGTACCGATCGGCGAATGGGTGTTGCGCGAAGCCTGTCGCCAAATACGGGCATGGCAAGACCAGGGCCTACCGTGCCTGCGCGTCGCGGTCAACATCTCGGCGGTGCAGTTCCGCAGACTGGACCTCGTCGATACCGTGCGCAGTGCGTTGACGGATGCCGGTGTCGACGCTCAGTACCTCGAAATCGAGCTCACCGAGACTGCGGTGATGAGCGACCCGGCGGAATCAGTCGAAATTCTCGAGCGTCTGAGCCGCATGGGCGTCATCGTTTCCATCGATGATTTCGGCACCGGATACTCGAGCATGAGCTATCTGCGCCGGTTTCCGATCGATAAGCTCAAGATCGACCGCAGTTTCATCACCAACATCATGACCTCGGCGGACGATGCGTCCATCGTACAGGCCATCATTTCGCTCGCTCATGGTCTGCGTTTGAAAGTCGTTGCCGAAGGTGTCGAGAACGCGGAGCAGGTCTCCTTCCTTGAAAGGCTCGGGTGCGATCAATATCAGGGGTTCTATTTCAGCAAGCCGATAAACGCGGCAGGCTTCGCGGAAATGCTGCGGTCCGGCAAATCTCCGCACGGCGAATGGGCCGACGGCGAAGCGGATCGCACCCACAGCAGGCTTGCGATCATCCGACCGGTCGCCGGCGGCCAATAGGCACGCAGATATGACCATGCGTTGCGCGGATCCTGTCCTCCGTTCAGATTGTCGCGACGGGTCACGGCTGTTGATAATGCGCAGTTCCCGCCGCAAAGCACCCCGTGCGCGGCTCGCGCTTGGCCCTGAGAGTGAGCTTCACTGGTGAGCGCTACCGGCCGGAGACGGAGCATCGCACTCCTCGGGGCCGCGCGGGTCCTCGCCGTCGTGCTGACCCTGACCGCGCTCGCGGCGATATTCGTCGCCCACGATGCTCTATTGGCCAGCCGGGCGATCGCCGACGCGGCCGCGGCGGTCAATGCACCGAGGCTGCCGGGGTTCGTCGAGCGTCTCGAGTCCGTGCGCAGCGCGCTTTGGCTTATGCTTGGCGGACTGCTTGTGATCGTTGCAATGCTCGCGGCGATGCTACGGCAGGCGTCAGCGGGAGGCGCGCAAGCACTTCGCAAGCGCGAGCTGGAACGGCCGCAGGCGCTGCTCGAGCGCCTGAGCATCGCAACGCAAGCCGCCGGCATCTATTGCTGGGAGCTCGATTGGAAGACCTACACCATCACCTGGGACGAAAGCCGGCTTCCGGCGGCCGAGGCCGCTGCCGCGTCGCGACGACATTTCGGAGTGGAGCTCGGCAGCGATCTGTTCAAATGGGTACACCCTGAGGATCAGCACGCAGGAGGCAACGCCATGGCGGCATCGCTCGCCAGGGGCGAAGACCACGTATCGTTTCGCTACCGCTTGGTATTGCCGGATAAATCGATTCGCCACGTACAGGCGTTCGCTCGTACCTACAGCGATGCCGCCGGCAAGCCGCTACGATCCCTAGGCGTCAGTTGGGACGTGACGCAGGAGGTCGAGGCGGCGCAACGAGCGGCGCGCGATGCAGCGAAGGAGCGCGAGCTGCTCGAGCGTCTGAGCGTCGTGACGCACGCCGCCGGTTTGGAGTGCTGGGAGTACGACTTCGAGCGCGCGAAACTCGTATGGCTCGACTACGGCTCGGGAGCGGACGTTGCGTCATCACGGAACGTGCAGGAAGCCGGCGATGCGGCGTTCGCGTTGATCGTTCCGGAAGATCTCCAAGCGGTAACGAATTTGTCGGACGCGGCCGTGGCACGGCACGAGCCGATGCTCTCGGCGCGGTACCGGCGCCGCGACCCGGACGGGACTCTGCACTACATACAGACGTATCATCGCTTCTTCTACGATGAGCAAGGCAAGCCGGCGCGCGCGCTCGGCGCGAACATCGACGTCACCGAATCGTTTCAGCGACAGGCTGAACTTGAAGAGCTGTCGATCCGTTTTGCCATTGCGACCCGTGCGGCGCAAGCGGGCGTATGGGAATGGCGGGAACACGGCGACGAGAGCTGGTGGAACGACACGATGTACGCGATCTACGGCTGCCCTGCCGAGACGTTCCAGCCGACCTATGCGAATGTAGTCGCGATGATTCACCCGGATGATCTGCCGCTCGCCCAAGCGGCGTGGCACGCCGCGTTGCAACATTCGCACCAACTACACGTTCAGTTTCGCATCATCCGCCCTGACGGGGTCATCGCGCACCTTGATTCGCTGGCCGCACTGGTGACTGATTCCCGTACCTCGCACCGCCGTCTTATAGGCATCAGTCTCGACATCAGCGAACGCGTCAATGCCGAGCAGCGCGAGCGGCTGCTACAGAAACAGCTGCGGGAAGCTTCGCATCAATCGGGCATGGCGGAGGTCGCGACCGGCGTGCTGCACAATGTCGGCAACGTGTTGAACAGCCTGGGCGTCGCCTCGTCGACGGCGCAGGCCCGCCTGAAGGCATCGCAGTTCGATCGCGTGGAACGGGTCGCATCGCTGCTCGACGCACACCGCAATACGCTCGGCGACTTCTTGGCAAGCGATCCGCGAGGCCGGCGTTTGCCGGAATATTTGAGCACGCTCGGCGTGCAGCTGAAGCGTGATACTGCGGGCCTGCAAAGCGAAATCAATGCAATCAGCACTCATGTCCAATACCTTTGCGAGATCGTGCGGGCACAGCAGTCATTCGCGTGTGGCGGCGGCGCGGATGAACAGGTGAATCTGCGCGAGCTGGTGGAAACGGCCCTTACGCTAAAGGGTCAGGAACTGAACGGCGCGGAGATTACGCGGGATATCGCCGACATCCCCGATATGCTCCTCGACCGTTACAAACTCCTCCAAATCATGGTGAACTTCATTTCCAATGCGTGCGACGCGATGGCGGCGAATGAGTCGGCCGAGTGGCGTCTCGCAATTCGTGCGCGGGTCGTTGGCGGGCAGCTCGAAATTTCAGTCGAGGATTCCGGCGTGGGAGTGCCGGCGGACTTGTTGCCGCGCATCTGGGAATTCGGCTTCACCACCAAGACACACGGGCACGGCTTCGGACTGCATAACAGCGCGCTCGCCGCACAGCAGCTCGGCGGCACCATCACGGCGGACAGCGCAGGCGCCGGCCAGGGCGCATGCTTTTCGGTCAAGATACCGATTCGCGACGCGGTTGCCGGCCTGCGCGACGCGGCGGCTTGAGCTGCGCGCCATTGTCGATGTGCGCC
>DAIDVO010000071.1 GCA_027456085.1 Steroidobacteraceae bacterium
CTGGTGGCGGCTGGGCTCGCGGCCTTCGTCTGCATATCCAGCATCGCGCGGCTCAAGTCTGCCGCGACAGGCGGCGGCGCGTGAATACGCGCACCTTTGCGCTTGCATTCGGCGAGTTCGTTTTGCTTGCCGCGGCGCTAATGGCCACGCAGGCCGTTGCCGTGGACGCGATGCTGCCGGCGCTGCCGACGATCGTGCGCGAATTGCGGATTGCGGACGCGAACCGCGCCCAACTGATCGTCACCGTGTATGTCGCCGGCGCCGGCATCGGCCAGCTGTTCTGGGGCTTGATGGCCGACCGATTCGGCAGGCGTCCGGCATTGCTCGCGGGTCTCGCGCTCTATGTTCTCGCCGCCGTTTCCTGCGGGTTGAGCGCGAGCTTCGAAGCGCTGCTCGCCTGGCGATTGCTGCACGGCCTCGCGGCGGCGAGCGCGGTGATCACACGCTCGGTCATCCGCGACCAATACTCCGGACGGCAATTGGCGCGCATCATGTCGTTGACGTTCGTCGTTTTCCTGATGGTGCCGGTAATCGCACCGAGTCTGGGCCAGGCCATTTTGCTCGTCCTGCCGTGGCGCTATGTGTTCGCCGTATTCGGCGTATACGCATCGGCCGTGTGGCTGTGGACGCTCCTGCGCCTGCCGGAAACGCTGCGTCCGGAAAATCGCGTAGCGTTGACCGGGCGGCGAGTCCTCGGCGCCGTGCGCATCGTGCTCTCGGACCGGACCTCGCTGTATTATTCGCTCGCGGTTGCGGTCATGTTCGGCTCGCTCCTCGCGTACGTGGGGATGATTCAGCAGATCTTCGCCACGCAGTTCCATGCGCCGAAACTGATGCCGGCGGTGTTCGCGTTGTGCGCGCTATCGATGGGAGCGGCGTCGCTGCTGAACGCGAAGATCGTCGGGCGCATCGGAATGCGTCGCATTTCGCGTGCGGCGCTCCTGGCGTTCATCGCGACGACCGCCGTGCACGCCGCGGTTGCGGCACTGCGCTGGGAGACGCTCTGGACGTTCGTCGTCCTGCAGTCGGCGACCATGGCCTTGTTCAGTTTGACGGCGTCGAACTTCGGTGCGATGGCATTGGAGCCGGTGGGCGCGATCGCCGGCATCGGCGCGTCGCTGCAAGGCTTTATCACGACGACCGGCGGAGCGCTGGTCGCGGCTGCGATCGGCTCGCTGTTCAACGGCACGACGGTTCCGCTCGCCGCCGGTGCGATGATCTGCGGACTCGTCAGCTTTTGGTTCGCGCTCCTCGCGGAACGCGGGCGCCCATTGTTCTCGAATCGCGAACACTGAACGCCAGAAATGACGGGTACCTTGCGGCGGTCGGAGACATTAGACTCCGCCGAGAATCAAAATCCCCAAGGGGCGAGAACACGATGCAAAACGCAACCAGCCGCACAACCTCATCATCACCTTGGTCGTTCGGGGCATTTGCGCTGGCCGTGCCGCTGCTGACCGCGGGCCTTTCGAGCGCGCGCGGCGCGCAGAGCAGCGGCGCGGCGGCCGCGGGCAGCGGCGATATGCTTCAGGAAGTGGTCGTCACGGCGCGCTACAAGCGCGAAAATCTGCAAAGAACGCCGCTGTCGGTCACGGCGCTTTCCGGCAGCCAGATCGAGGACCGCGGCTACACCAACATCAGCCAGGTGTCCGCGTCCGCTCCGAACGTGAGTCTCGAGGCGGCACCGGGCGGCTTCGGCAAGTCGGTGTTCGCAAGCATCCGCGGCGTCGGCCAGAGCGATTTCAAGTTCACGCTCGAGCCGGGCGTGGGCTTCTACGTCGACGACGTCTACTTCGCGACCGTGTTCGGATCGATGTTCACGTTGGGCGATATCGATCGCGTCGAGATGCTGCGCGGGCCGCAGGGAACGTTGTTCGGCAAGAATACCGAAGGCGGTGCGATCCGGATATTCACGGTCAAGCCCAAGGGCGGCAACAGCGGATACGCCGAGGTCGGATACGGCAGCTTCAACCGCGAGACGCTGCGCGCGGCGATGGACTTCACGCTGGTTCCCGACAAAGTGTTCGCGCGGATCTCGGGCGGCTCGCTGCGCAGCGACGGCTACATGAATATCGTCGATTTTGCGTGCGCCAACCCAGGCCTTGCCGGCAACATCAAGCCGACCGTGCAGGGCAACTGCAACATCGGCAAGCTGGGCGGCGATGATGTGTACGATTTCCGGGCGGCGCTGCGCGCGTTGCCTGCACCTGGCTTGGAAATCAATTTGTCGGCGGACTTGACCGATGACAAGGGGCCGGGGCCGGCGGACAAGATTCTCGCGATCAACCCGAACGCGCTGTTCCTGAGGTCGTTCAACAATAACGTCGTCGTGCCGTTCTACGGGATTCCGTACGACGGCCGCTTCATGACGAGCAATCCGTACACGACCTACGCGACGTTCAACGACCCGGTGAACGGCTACAAGATTCCGTCCGACAACACGCTTTATTCCTACGGCCTCACCGGAATCGTCGACTGGGATACGCCGTGGATGTTCCACGTCAAATCGATCACCGGAGTCCGCGGCGAGCATGGGGAGTTCTCGCAGAGCTACTCCGGCGCGCCGATCGCGCTGACGAACCTCTACACGACGCTGACGCACCACCAGTTCAGCGAAGAGATCCAGGTGAGCGGCAAGGCGTTCGAGAAAGCGCTGGATTGGACCGTCGGCGGCTACTATTTCAACGGCAACAATCACCAGGGCGGCCTCGGCGATTTGATCGAAATCAGCCTGCTCCAGGTACCCGCCGATCCGTCGACCGACAAGAACAAGTCGGTGTTCGCGCACGGCGAGTATCACGTCACGCAGAAGCTCAGCGCCGAGCTCGGCGTCCGCTACAGCCGCGAAGACAAGAATTACGAGTACTACAGGCTGCTGCTCGCGCCGTTCCATGGAATTCCGGCGGGCAGCTTCCTATTCCCGATCACCGCGAAGAGCTTGAGCTATTCGCGCGTCGATCCGAAAGTCGGCCTGCAGTACCAATGGACGCCGGATCTCATGACTTACGTCCAGGTGTCGACGGGATACAAGGCCGGCGGATTCAATACGCGGCCGATTTCAGCCGCTCAGGCGACGACGTTCGATCCCGAGACCTTGACCGCGTACGAGACGGGCATCAAGAGCGAGTGGTTCGATCACCGCCTGCGTGCAAACTTCGCGGCGTTCTACAGCAAGTACAAGAATCTTCAGCTGCAGGCCAACGGCGTCGACGCCGCGGGAAATCTCGCCGTGCTGACGAAGAACGTCGGCCGGGCCGATATCAAGGGCGCGGAAATCGAAATTGACGCCGAACCGGTCAAGAGCCTGGTCGCGAATGTCTCTCTCGGCTATCTGGACTACAAGAACCTCGACCTCGGCAGTGCCGCAGGCGTCTCGGGCGGACCGACATTGGCGAGCGTGCCGGTGTTGACGCCGAAATGGAAGGGAAGCCTCGGGCTCCAGTACGGCGCCGATCTCGGCGACCGATACGGCATCCTGACCCCGCGGCTCGACTACACTTATCAAAGCAAGGTCTACAACGATGCCCCGAATACGGAACTCGCTGCGCAAGACGGCTACGGGATCGCGAACGCGCGCCTGATCTGGACTTCGTCACGGAGCAGCTGGACGGCGACATTCGCGGTCAATAACCTGACGGACAAGGTCTATTACCTGGACAAGTACCCGAACTACGGAACCTACGGCATCATCGAGGGACAGCCCGGCATGCCGCGGAATTACCAGTTCACGCTGAAGCGGACTTTTTAACGCCGGAATCGCGGATGAGGCACGCCCATACGATACACGGGCACCAGCGCCATTACGGCTGGGATAACTCGCTTGCGCCGGCGGCGCGCATCGCTCCCGGCGAGTCGATCGAATTCGACGTGATCGATGCGGCCGGCGGCCAGCTGACGCGAAGTTCGCGCGCGGCGGATCTCGAGCGGCTGGATTTCGCGAAAATCATCCCGCTCTCCGGCCCCGTCCACGTGGACGTGGCCGAGCCCGGCGACCAGTTGAAAGTCACGCTGCTCGAATTCACCCCGTCGGGTTGGGGGTGGACCGCCAATATCCCCGGCTTCGGCCTGCTCGCGGATCAATTCCCGGCGCCCGCACTCCATTTGTGGAATTACGACGCGCACGCGCTGACGCCGGCACTTTTCGGCCGATGGGCGAAAGTGCCGCTCAAACCTTTCACCGGCACGATCGGGCTCGCACCCGCCGCACCCGGGAACCACGCCGTCGTGCCGCCCTCGCGAGTGGGCGGCAACATGGATGTGCGCGATATCGCCCGCGGAACGGAACTCCTGTTGCCGGTCTAAGCGGCCGGCGCGATGTTCTCGGTCGGCGATACGCATGCGGCGCAGGGCGACGGCGAAATCTGCGGCACGGCGATCGAGAGTCCGATGCGGGTCGCGCTGAAGTTCGAACTTGTAAAACGGACGCCGCTCGCGTTTCCGCGGTTCACGACGCCGGGTCCCGTGACGCGGCATCTAGACGCGCGGGGCTACGAGGTGACGACCGGCATCGGCCCCGACTTGATGGCCGCCGCGCGCGCCGCGGTCGGCGCGATGGTCGATTTGGTCGCGCGGCGCACCCACATGCCGGCCGTCGACGCCTACATGCTATGCAGCGTCTGCGCAGACTTGCGCATCAGCGAAATCGTCGACATGCCGAACTGGACGGTGTCGTTCTACTTTCCGCGGATCGTATTGGAATGACGGATGGAATTTCACGTGCATACGAACAGCCCGGATAACTTCAATGTCTGCCGATCGAACACCGCGAGCAAGGGCCGGCCGCGGCCCATCAGCGGTATCGCATTGCGCTGATCGAGCGCGAGTCCGGCCGCGCGCATGCGTTGTTCAAGCCGGTGAATCTCCTCGCCGGAAAAGAACCGCAGCTCGCCTACCGGCTTCAATTGGCTGCGCAGATCGCCGGCGCCGGCGCTCCACGGCCGGTAATATTGCGGCATCGAGGTCACGTCGGGACCGCCGGCGATCGCCGATTGCACGATGCGCTTGCGCTCCTTGGGGTCGGACGGAAGCGGTGCCCAGATCCACCGCGGTAGGCTGTACCAGTGCGGTGCGAGCGCGTCGCGCTCGCGCCGCGCAAGCTCGGCATCCCGCGGGCCGAGATCGGATGCCTGCACGAGTTGCAGCATATTGACCGAGAACGCGTAATAGAGCGGCCGGCCGTTCCACAGCGCCGTCGTTCCATAAGCCAGCGCGATCAGCTGGACTGCGACGATCAGCGAAATGTCGCGCTTCAGTTCGCGGCGCGGCTTGCGCGGGTTTGCGATCACGAGCGTCAACAGCGGCCCGAGCGCCGCGTCGGCGCCGATCAGCACGGCGGCCACGCGCAAGACGCCGCTCAAATACCAGCCCGGCCAGTGGTACCAGCCGAGGAACAACGCGCCGAGTACGCAGGTCAAAACGGCGGCGCTCGCCAGCAAATGGAGTTGAAACGCCCTGAGTCTGAAATTCATCGCCGCTCCGGAGTTCTTCGCGCCAGTGTCACCGAGACAGCGCCGCTGCGCCAGCGTTCAGTCGGCGGCAAAGGATTATAATTTCAAAATGAAAGGCTTTCTTGCGGCAGTCTGGTTCGCCGGCATCGTGGCCGCAGCGGCCGTCCGCGCGGCGACCCCGGGTGAAGTGCCGATCGGCGGATATCTTCGCGACGCGACTTTACGAGGGCTCAACGGGCCGACCCGGCATTTGGCCTCATTTCGCGGCGAAGCGCTGATCATCAACGTCTGGGCGAGTTGGTGCGGCCCGTGCCGCGAGGAGATGGCGTCGTTGGAGCGGCTTGCATGGCTCAAACTGCCGACGCATGTGCGCATCATCGGCATATCGACGGATGATTACCGGGCCAAGGCGCGCGCATATCTTTATTCGGCGAACGCGACGATCAGCCAATTCATCGATACCCGCTTGGCGGTGGAAAACATGCTCGGCGCATCGACGATCCCGCTCACGGTGCTGGTCGGCGCCGACGGCCGTGTGCTCGACAAGATTTACGGTGCGAGGGATTGGGATGGGCCGGCGGCGCTGAAAATCATCGACCGCGCGTTCGGCGCGCGGCGCTCTTCTCCGCTCAGCCGGCGGCGTGCGCGGCGCGCACGTTGATCTCGATTTTGACGCCGTTCGGATCCCTCAAAAAAAGCTGAGTGAGGCCGGCGCCGGGCACCAAGTTCTCCGTGAACTCAATGCGCTGCGCGACGAGTCTTGCCTTGACGGCGTCGCATTCGGTCGCATTGAACGCGAGGTGGTCGACGGGTCCCGTGCCCGGCGCGCGCGCCGAGACCGGGATGCCGGCGCGCTCGGAATGGGCGCGGTAGCTGTCCCACTGCGCGATGTGAATGCAGGGAACGTCGCCGAGGTACAGCCAATACCCCGGAAACCCCAACGACGGGCGGAACCCAACCCGCATGCCGAGCGCTTCGGAATAGAAGTCGCGCGTTGCGTCGATGTCGTCGGTCAACACCAGATAATGCTCGAGTCGTGACAAGGGCATGGGGGGGCTTTGCCGCGATCAGACGGGAAATTGGGCCCTGGTGGTCGCGGCGGCGCGCTCGGCGATCTGCGTCGGCGACCAAGAGCGCATCTCGGCGTTCAGGACCTCGATGCCCCAGGGGCCCGCGTAGCCGGCTTGAAGCATCGTCGTGACGAAGCCGCGGACGTCGAATTCGCCTTCGCCGCAGAGGCGCCGGTGATTGATCGTATCCTCGGCGAGATCCCACGGCGCCGTGAACGTGCCGTCGTTGATCTCGACCGCACCGAGGAAACGCGCGGGACTGCGCGCGGCGTCGGCGTAGGCAATGCCGAGTTTGACGATGTGCCAGAGGTCGAGCACGATCCCGCCGTTGTTCGCGTCCGCGCTCGTCACCAACTGCAGCGCTCCTTCGAGCGTGTTGATGTTCGCGAACGGCATCAGTTCGAACAAAATGTCGGCGCCGCAGCATTGCGCCTCGCGGCACAGCGCCGCGAACGATTCGATCAGTTGAGCCATCGGGCACGGCGTGTTCAGGAAGTCGCCGACCTTGATGTGGTGCGCGTTCAGCGCGGCGGCCGCGTCGAACAACAGGCGCTTGCGCGCATCGCACGCGGCCTTGCGTTCGCCGTCCCGAAACCACCAATCCGCGAGGAATTCGAGCTCGATGTGCTTCATGCCGTGATCGTCGAGGATACGGCGCATGTCGGCGAGCGATGCGCTGCGCAAAGTGTGTTCCAAGTCGGCGTGCCAAATGCCGAAGCCTTCGAACCCCGCGCGCGCGGCCGCCGCCACGCGCGCGGCGAAGCTCGCGCTGCTGTATTCATGGTCGGTATGCGGCACGCCGCCGCTCGCGAACGTCCAATAGGATGCGACCAGGGAAATATCTCGTGCCATCGTTTGAAGGTCCTTAAACGCCTTTCAAGTCAGTAAGCGCCCGCCGCCGCTGCGCGCTTCGCGAGCGGCACCGGCGCGGTTTCGGTCAGGAACAGCGCGAGCAAGGTGCCGATCAGCGCGCAGCCCGCCTCCATCAGCAGGGGTATCCGCAGACCATAGTGATCGGCGGCCCAGCCGGCGATCGCCGGCGAACTGACGCCGCCCAAAACTTCGCCCAAGCCCATGACCATGCCGAGCGCGGTGGCGACGTAGCGCGCGGGGATCGTCTCCGATGGGATCGTACCCATGAACAGCGGGAACGTGCCGCTCGCCGACCAGCCGACGAAAATCAATAGCGCGAGAGTATAGACCGAGCCGTGGAAATACAGCGCGGCGAAAGGCACGATCAGGCCGACCAGGTTGAACAGGATCACGATCGGCCTGCGCCCGAGCCGGTCCGACAGTCCCGGTACGACGAAGCTGAAGAATGCCGCCGACAATCCGAGCACGCTCATGAGCACGCTCATCTCGGCAGGCTGAAAATGCCTGACCTTGATGTAGAACAGCGGCAGGAACGCCCAGCCGAGCACCATCCACGAGACCATCACGATGCTCATCAGCATGCAGAGCCACATGTTGCGATGTCGCAACATGTCGATCGGACGCGCGCCCGCGGGACGCCCGGCGCCGGGCTGCAGCGAATGGACTTTCGGTTCATGCACATACTTGGCGATCAGTACGGCCATCACGAGGCCGGGGAGCCCGGCGATGAAGAACGCGGCACGCCAATGGTAGTGCGTCGCGATCCAGACGAGCACCAGCGGGGCCAAGAAAGAGCCCAGCAGATTGCTGCCGAAATTCTGCATCACGCCCATGTTGAGCCCGCGCCGCGCGTCCGCCGATTCGAACGCGACCAGCGACTGCGATATCGGCAGGATCGGTCCTTCGGCAAGACCCATCAACAGGCGCGCCGCGAACAGCGTCAGGAACGAGGCGGCGAGTCCGGACAGGAAAGAACACAGGGAAAACGCGATGACCGCCGCAAGCAGCATGAGTTTGCGGTGACTGCTGCGGTCCGAAAACGCGCCGCCGAAGAAGCCGGCGAGCGCCCAGGTAAACGACAGTGCCGAAGCGATCAGGCCGACTTGCTGATTCGTGAAACCCAAATCCGTCGTGATGAACGGCATCAGGAAGTTCGCCGCATTGCGGTCGAAGAACACGAAGCCGAACGTGATCCCGAGCACCCAGATCAGGCGTGTTTCATATTTCATTTGGAGAGCCAAGCATCCGCGGATTGCCCGCACCGGGGGACTTTACGCGACCAACGCGGCGCGCGCATGCGCTCGCCGACGATCCAAGCTTCACTGCTGGTCGAGTCGCCGGCGGGTGCGCAGGCCAACCTTGCGGCATCGTTGCGGCCCTGCGTTCGCGTAGCGGGGAGGCAACAACGATGAAAGAACATTTGGACACAGGGATTCGTATTTAGGGGGCGGGCTAGGACATGATCAAGAATTTCAGAATCGGTCGCGCGCAGGCAATCGCCTGTCTATCGCTGTCGATCTTCGCGCTCACGGGGGTCGCCGCGGCGGCCGCCGATACCAGCGGTCAGCTGCAGGAAATCGTCGTCACGGCGCAAAAGCGCAAAGAGGACGTGCAGCAGGTGCCGATCGCGATCACCGCGATCTCCGGGGCGGTGCTGCAACAAAAAGGCATCTCGAGCGTCGACCAGTTGAGCAACATGGCGCCGAACGTGAACCTCGACGCAGGTACGCCGTTCTCGGGGTCCGATACGGTGCTCTCCGCGTATATCCGCGGCATCGGCCAGGACGACTTCGCGTTCAACCTCGATCCGGGCGTCGGCGTCTATGTCGACGGTGTGTACCTGGCGCGCAGCGTCGGCGCCAACACGACCATGCTCGACGTCAGCCGCGTCGAAATACTGAAGGGCCCGCAGGGCACCTTGTTCGGCCGCAACTCGATCGGCGGCGCGATCTCGATCATCACGCGCGATCCCGGCAAGGTGTTCATGGCGAAGGGCGACGTGACCGGCGGTTCCTACAACCGCATGGACGAGAACCTGTCGTTCGACATTCCGTTCACCGACAAGATCCTGAGCACGCTGTCGTTCTCCTCGGCGAAGCGCGACGGCTACCAGCGGCGCATCCCGTACGTGCAGACGAACGTCAACGGCTCCGCCGGAATCCCGGATTGCACCACGCCGACCTGCCCGTACCTCGTCGATTCGGCCAATGCGTTTCCGGCGGCCGGCTACGGCGGCGGATCGACGCAAGGCGGCGTGAACAAGTGGAGCGTGCGCGGCAAGGTCGTGTTCCTGATTTCCGACAGCCTCAAACTCACGGCCACCGCGGATTATCTCAACGTCGACCAGTCCGCGTCGGCGAATACCGTGCTCGGCATCAATGCCCTTCCCGGCGGATTGTCGGGAATTTCGAACCTCTGCCTGCTCGGCGTTACCGCGCCGTTCAACGCGCTTTGCACTTCGCCGCGCGGCGGCTTGAGCCCGACGCCGACGCCGATGGCGGTGTCGCCCCCGCTCGCCGGAGCGAATGTGGACGGCAATCCGTACAACAACTATCTGCCGTACGACTCCAGGTTCCAGACCGGCAACATCGATACGAGCTACGCGACCGGCAACAACTTCTCCAAGCTCAAGAACCCGGGCTTCGCGACCATCCTCGATTGGAAGATCAACGACGACACGGCGATCAAGTGGATCCAGTCGTACCGCGACATGCATTGGGATGCGGGCATGAACCTCGACGGCTCGCCCGAGGCCGTGCTGCGCACCTCGTTCGACATGATCCAGCATCAAACGTCCGAGGAATTGCAGTTGAACGGCAATGCGGTCAACGACCGGCTGAACTACGCCGCCGGCCTCTACTATTTCGAGGAAGCGGGTCACCTGCATGACTTCGTCACCTTCCCGATGGGGATCCTGCAAGTCGACGGCCCGAACGACCTGGCGACCTCCGCCGAAGCGGTCTATGCGCACTTGAATTTCAAGATGACCGACCATTGGGCGCTCACGCTCGGCGGCCGCGAGACCTACGAGCACAAGACGTTCCAGGGCTATCAGACCGACGACAACGGACTGTCGTACAAGATTTCGGGCTGCGTCAATCCGTCGGGGACCAACGTGTTCGGCATCCCGGGCGTAAACGGCGGGCCGCCGCCGACCTGCCAGCAGGCGCTCAACTTCCCGGTGATTGGTAGTCCGTACACTTATTATCCGACGGGCCCGTTCCATCAGAACTATACGAATTTCTCGCCGACCTTCGGCCTCGAGTATCACTTCACGCCGGACATGATGGCGTATGCGTCATACTCGAAGGGCTACAAGACCGGCAGCTGGACGACGCGCCTGTCGAGCCCGCATCCGACCTACGATGCGAGCCTGCACTTCAATCCGGAGTTCGCAAAATCGGCGGAAGTCGGCTTCAAGTCGGAACTGTTCCAGCACCGCCTGCGCTTGAACCTGGCGGCCTTCGATACGAAGTATGACGGCATCCAGTTGAATTCTCAGCAGGGCATCTCCCCGACCATCGTCAACGCCGGCAACGCGACCATCTACGGCTTCGAAGTCGAAGCGCAGGCGATCGTCGGCGGCGGCTTCTCGTTCACGACCGGCTTGGGCTACACGCACGCCGCCTACGACAGCTTGAACAACGTCGGCGATAACGGGTATTTCTTGACGCTGAATTCGTGCCCGGAGCGGGACCCCAATTCGCCGCCGCCAACCGGCAATGCGGCAACCCAGGTGCAGAACGGGGTCTGTCAATTGCCGAAGACGCCGAAATTCAAAGGCGACTTCAGCCCGCAATACGTTCTCGACCTGCCGAACCATGGCGCGCTGGAATTCGACGCCGATTACACCTACATCACGACGGAGTACAATGATATCGGCAATACCTGGCAGCTCGCGCGCCCGGCCATGAGCATGATCGACGCCGGCCTCACCTACAAGGCGCCGAGCCGGGAGTGGCAAGTCGCGGTCGGCGGCACCAATCTGTCCGACAAGCGCTACGTGGTCAGCGGCCAGAACCAGGGCGGCGTCGCGGTCATCGACGCGAGCTACAATGCACCGCGCGAGTGGTATGCGACGGTGCGGTTCAATTTGGGCGGCTCGAAGTAGAGCCGCCGACCTGCGAGGAGGGCCGGCGATGAGCGTGGATATCGTCGTTCCCCGCGAAATGTGGGGTGAGACTCTCGAGGGCGTCGTCGTGACGTGGATCTACAAGGACGGAGCGACGGTGAGCGAGGGGCAACCGATCGCCGAAGTGCTGCTCGACAAGGCCCAGTTCGAAGTGGTCGCGCCCGCTTCGGGCAAGCTCAAGATCCTGGCGGCCCCGGAGACCGTGATAGGCCGCGATCACGCGATCGGCCGCATCGAGGCCGTGTAATGGCGGCCGACGACTTGGCCGTCGACCGGCGCAAGTTCGTTCAGGGCGTCACCGGCGTGCTCGGCGGCGTGCTCGGCGCCTTGAGCCCGCTTGCGTCGCTCGTGCCGTCGCGCGCGTGGGCGGTCGAGATGCGCGCGCTGTCGAACGCCCAGGGCGCGGCGCTGCTCGCGATGATTCACACGATCGCGCCGCATGACGGGCTCGACCAAGCGGCGTACGCGCTCGTCGCCGGCGCGCTCTACAAGGACGCCGCCGCATCGCCCGAGGCCGCCCAGCAACTGACCGCAGGGATAGCGAGCCTCGGCGCGGATTTCGCGCAAGCCGCCGAACCCGAGCGCGTGCGCCGCCTCAAGACGATCGAGACGGCGGCATTCTTTCAGTCGGTGCGCCTCAAGACCGTGCTCGTGCTCTACAGCAATCCGATTGCCTGGGCGCATTTCGGCTATCAAGGCGAAGCCTTTTCCAAAGGCGGCTACCTGCTGCGCGGATTCAATGATTTGAAATGGCTGCCCGAGGTTGCGCTCGCGGCGAGCGGACCGATGCCGGTATGAGCAAATTCTCCCTCAACGATGAAGACGTCGTCGTCGTCGTCGGCTCCGGGGCCGGCGGCGGCACGATGGCGCATGAACTGACCCGACGCGGCCACAAGGTCGTCCTGTTCGAGGCCGGCGAGCGCCAATCGCTCGCGAGCTTCTCGCAGAACCCGGGCGCGGCCTTCGCGCAGCTGACCTGGCTCGAGCCGCGCACCCAGAGCGGCACTTGGGATCCGGTCAAGAGTTCGCCGACGATGCCCGCGTGGCATTGCCGCACGGTCGGCGGCACGACGGTGCATTGGACCGCGGCGACGCCGCGCCTGCGCGCGTACGAAATGAAGGCGCGGACCACCTACGGCGACGTGCCGGGCGCCTCGCTCGCCGATTGGCCGATCGAGCATGCGGAGCTTAAGCGCTGGTACCGCGTCGCCGAAAAGCGCATGGGCGTCACGCGCCGCAACGGCAATCCGGGAATGCCGGCGTCGAATAATTTCAAGGTCATGTACAACGGCGCGCGGCGCTTGGGCTACAAGCGCGTGCACACGAATTTCCTTGCGATCAACTCGCGCGCGCGCGATGACCGCGGTTTCTGCATCCAGCAGGGATTCTGCGTCCAAGGGTGCAAGACCGGCGCGAAATGGAGCACGCTGTACACGGAGATCCAGCGTGCGGAGGCCACCGGCAAACTCGATCTACGCAGCGCAAGCTTGGTGACGCGCATCGAACACGATTCGGCCGGCCGCGCGACCGGCGTCGTTTACCGCGACGCCGAGGGCCGCGAGCAGCGCCAAAAGGCGCGCTTCATTTGCGTCGCCGGCAATGCGATCGAGACGGCGAGGCTGCTGCTGTTGTCGGAATCAGGCCGCTTTGCGCACGGCCTCGCGAACAGCTCGGACCAGGTCGGCCGCAATTATTGCCATCAGTTGACCGGCTTTGTCTGGGGGGTTTTCGACAAGCCGGTGAGCATGTGGCGCGGCGCCGTTCTCGCCGGCGTCGTCGAGGACGAGAATGTATTCAACCCCAAGCGCGGTTTCGTCGGCGGCTACCATCTCGAGCTGTGCGCGCTCGATCTACCGACCCTGCCGCTCGTCGGCCTGCGTTACGGCTGGGGCCGGGATTTCGCCTCGATCATCGACAACTACCGCAATATGGCCGGCCTCTTGATCAACGGCGAGGACATGCCGAGACCGGGCAACCGCATCACGCTGTCGAAGACGGTGAAGGATCCGCACGGCTTGCCCGTCGCGCACGTCAATTGCGATGAACATCCGAACGACATCAAGCTGCGCGCCCATGCTCAAAATCAAGGCCGGCGCATCTATGAGGCGGTCGGCGCGCAGCGCACGCTGTTCAGCGAGACGCCGCCGGCAACGCATCAAATGGGCACGGCGCGCATGAGCGCAGATCCCGCGCAGGGCGTCACCGACGCGCACGGCAGGTGTCATGACGTGCCGAATTTGTTCATCTCGGACGGCAGCGTGCACACCACCGCGGGCGCCGCGAACCCGACGCTGACGATCGTCTCGCTGGTGCTGCGCCAGGCCGACTACATCAGCCGCGAGATCGCCGCCAATCGTCTGTGATGCGGTGCGCCGCTCGGCGCCATAGGCCCGCGGATGGGCGGCCGCCGCCATCAGGCGGGCAATCGGCTCGCGTCGGCCCAATTTCCGTGCAGCCCCGGACGCAGGCGCAAGGGCAGCTTCGCCCGCGCGCAAGGGCCCTCGCCCAAGCGCCGCGCGTCGAACATCAGAAGCTCGGAGTAGTTCGTCACCACGTTGTCCGCGACCGCGATCAAATAGCCGTCGCCTTCCGCGGCGTTCGGCGTGCGCGGCACGAAACACGATTCCTGCACGAGCGTTTGCGGGCCGGCCCACCAGGTCGTCTGTTTGCCGGAAACATAGTCGACGTGGGCGAGCGAATTCATCACGAGTCCGGAGGCGCGGCCGCCGGGTCCTTCGAACGGCTTCTGCAGGTCCGAAACCAGCAGCCAACCGTGGTGGTGGGCTTGCGTCGCATAACGGTCGTCGATCCGCGGGAACTCGCCGAACAGATCCGTGAGGCGCTCCGATTTCTCGAAACTATCGCCCGGCGAAGCAACATCGACCGTCCAGCGCGTGAGGAAGCTCATTGCCTCGACCGGATTGAACGGCGTGCCGCGCACGTCGGGGAAGAACGGGAACATGTTGTTCTTCGCGACCGGAATGTCGAAATGCACCTTGGTGCCGTCGTTGAACGCGTTCATCACGTGGCTTGCGAACAGGGTCGGTGATTTGAACCAGCGCATCGCGCGCGCCTCGCCGCGCCGCGGCAGCACGCCGAGATAGACCGGCAGCGAGGTGTCGAAGCCGAAGTGCGGCAGGCCGGCCTTCAATCGATCCCAGGAACCGACGATCGGCACGATGTGAAACACGGCGTAATCCTCGGTGACGCCGAAGTCGTGCATCATGCAGTAATACGGCGCTTCGAACCACGTTTCCTGGAGGAGATCGCCGTGGGGGCTCAACTCCATGTAGGTGCAGTCGCGCGTCAACAGGCCCTTCGAGGCATAGCCGAACGCGCACATGTTGCCGCTGACGGGGTCGATCTTCGGGTGCGCGCAGAACGTCTGTCCGCGCATCTTGCCGCCGAAATCCGTGTAGCCCTTGGTTTCGAGCGACAGCGGGTCCATCAGCAGCGCCGGACTGTCTTCCTTCAGCGCGAATAATTGCCCGGCATGCACGATCACGTTGGTGTTCGCCGTGCCGCGGATCTTTCCCGCGACGCAAGGATCGTCGGTCAGCGGATTGCGGTACGCGCCGAACAGCGCGCGCTCCGCACGGCGTTCGAGCTTCCACTTGTCGGTTTGCGCATAACGCTGGCGAAAATCGATCTTGCCGCCGCGGAACCGGAACAAGCTGATCAGGCCGTCGCCGTTGAAGAATTGATCGCTCTCGAACAGCGGCGGGAATTGCGCGTCCGGGTGCACCCGGTGGAACGTGCCGAAGAGCTGCGGCGGCACCTCGCCCTCGATCTCGAGGTCGTGGATATCGCCTTCGAAGCGCAGCGGACGCAGCGTGCCGCTGAATCCGGGGGTTTTTGGATAATGGCTCATCGCTCTAATCTTCCACGCTCGGCGTGCGGGGTCTGTATCGAGCGTGAGCGCCGATTCGCCGTAGAGGGAACTCGAGCGCGTCGGGCGATCGTGCGATCATGCGGGCAATTCCTTGGTCAAGCGGATGATCAGATTGCGCAGCCAGCGGTGCGCGGGATCCAGCTCATTGCGCTTGTGCCACAAGAGTATCTCCGCCAGCGGCGGCGTTTTGAACGGCAGCGCAAACGTCTTGATCGGCAGCGTATCTCTGAACATCAGCGCGACCCGCTCGGGCAGCGTCGCGATCAACCGGGTGCCGGGCAGGATGTACGGCAGATGCAGCAGGCTCGGAACCGAAATGTGCACGTCGAGGTCGATATCCAGCAGCCGGCGCGCGAGTTCCTCGGTCGACGCGGAGTACCCGCCGGGCCGTCCGAACACGTGGGGCAGCGAAAAATATTGCTCCGCGGTGATCGAATCGCCGACCGTCGGATGATTGCGGTCCACCGCGCAGACCCAGTGCACGGGGCGCAGACGCTCGCTGTGCAGCGTTTCCGGGTAGGCGCGCGTCTCGAACAGGCGCAAACTGTCGAGGCAAAGGCATAGATCCACCTCGCCGTATTCCAGCCGCGAGAGGGCGGTATGCGATACGAGGTCGATGTTGACGCGGATGCCCGGCGCTTCGCTCGAAACGCGCTCGAGGATCGCCGGCAGCAGTCCCGGGACCGCCTCCTCGGACAATATGACCCGGAACTCGCGCTGCGCCGTTGCCGCCGTGAACGTCGGCTGCGTGCCGAGAGTCGCCTGGATCAGCAACAGCACTTCGCGCACCGGTTCGACGAGCGACAGCGCCCGCGGCGAGAGCTCCATGTCGCGGCCGACCCGAACCAGCAGCGGGTCGCCGAAGTAATCGCGCAGGCGGTGCAGCGCCGCGCTCATCGCCGGTTGCGACACGAACACCTTTTCGGCTGCCCGGGTAATGTTTTTCTCGCGCAGCAGGGTGTCGAGCGCGATCAACAAATTCAGGTCGAAGCGATGAAACTGCATCAGGCGCACTGGTGGGAATTTTGGCCTCATTTTACAAGATCGCGGCCGCCGCCACGGCCGCGGGTTTCGCTTGCGGTGGATCGAGCCTTCCCGCAGGGTCGAGCGAAAAAGCCGCCGCCGTCGCCTGATGGGCGGTATTTCCAGAACCGCCGCCTAAGTGAGCCGAACCATGCTTGAGCTCTATCACGCCGAACCGGTCGCCAACTCGATGAAATCCATCCTTTGCCTGAAGGAGAAGGGGCTCGCGTTCGTCAGTCACTACGTCGATTTGCTGCGTTTCGAGCAGCATCGGCCGGAATTCGTCCAATTGAACCCGAACGGGCAGGTGCCGGTCCTCGTGCACGACGGTGCCGTCATCACCGAGTCGACCGTGATCAACGAGTATCTGGAAGACGTCTTCCCGGATGTGCCGCTGCGGCCGGGGAATCCGGTGGAGCGCGCCCAAATGCGCATTTGGAGCAAATTCGTCGACGAATATTTCTGCCCGGCTTTGAGCATGTGGGGCTGGCATCTGATGGTGCGAAAGGTCGCGCAGAGCCTGTCGAAGAATGAGCTCGAGCAAATTCTCGGACGGATCCCGCTGAAGGAGCAGCGCGACAAGTGGGCGACGATCGCCGGCGAATCCTTCACGCCCGCGCAGCTCGAGGATTCGAAGCGCAAGCTCGGCGTCTCGATCGACCGCTTGGAGAAGATTCTCGCGAGTTCCCATTGGATCGCCGGCGAGGGCTACTCGCTCGCCGACGTCAACAGCTATTCGATGGTCGCGGGTGTGCCGCGGATGTTTCCCGAGATCATGAATCCGGCGAAGACGCCGCTCGCGTGCCGCTGGCTGGACGAGATGAACGCGCGGCCGGCCGTCAAGGCCGCGCTCGCGATGCCGAACAGGGTGCCCGAAGTTCTGCGCACTTTCGGCGGGTGAGCGCCCTGATGAAGCCCCCGTACAGAGCCGATCACGTCGGCAGTCTGCTGCGCCCGGCGGCGCTCGCGGCGGCGCGCGCGTTGTTCAAAAAAGGCCAGCTGACCGCCGCGGCGCTGCGCAAGATCGAGGACGACAGCATCCGCGCCGTGGTCGCCAAGCAAGAGGCGATCGGACTTAACTCGATCACGGACGGCGAGTTTCGCCGCGATTACTGGCACATCGATTTCCTGCGGGAGCTCGACGGCGTAACGATCGTCGCGATGCCGGCCGAGAACCGCTTCGGCGGCACCGAGGAGCAGCCGCCGATCGCTACCGTGACCGGCAAGGTCGGCTGTTCGAAGCCGATCATGACGGATGCGTTCGATTTCCTGAAAGGCGTGACGCGAAAGACCGCGAAGGTCACGATTCCCTCGCCGTCGATGCTCTATATGCGCGGCGGCCGCGCAGCGGTGTCGGCGGCGGTATATCCGGATCTCGGCGAATTCTGGCAGGATGTCGCGGACGCATATCAGCGCGCAATTCAATTTTTCGCGGATCGCGGCTGCACCTACCTGCAGCTCGACGACGTCTCCTTCGCTTATCTATGCGACGCCAAGTTTCGCGAAAACTGCCGCCGCAACGGCGACGACCCGGATGCGCTGCCGCGCATCTATGCGAGCGCGGTCAACGCGGCCCTCGCGCGCCGCCCTGCGGGGATGAGCGTCACGATGCATACTTGCCGCGGCAACTTCAAGAGCTCCTGGGTCGCGGAGGGCGGCTACGAGGCGGTTGCGGAGGCGATGTTCTCGATCGCCGTCGACGGCTTCTTCATGGAGTTCGATTCGGCGCGCGCCGGAACATTCGAGCCGCTGCGCTATCTTCCGTCCGGCAAGAGGGTGGTCCTCGGCCTGGTGACGACTAAGCTGGGGGCGATCGAGAGCGCCGACGAGATCGAGCGCCGCATCGACGCGGCGACGGCCTACGTGCCGCTCGCAAGCCTCTGCTTGTCGCCGCAATGCGGATTTTCGAGCACGCACCATGGCAATGCCGTATCTGAAGACGAACAATGGCGCAAGCTCGAACTGATCGTCCGTGTCGCGCGGGAAGTCTGGCGCGACGCCTGAAGATGACATTATTTCACGGTGCCGTGACCCGATGAACAAGCCGTTGATTTCCGCCGATCTTGCCGCCAAGGCACGCGCTTTCGCCGCCCAGCCGCGGGAATTGCTGATCGGCGGGCGCTGGCAGCCGGCCCGGTCCGGCGCGACCTTCGAGGTCATCGACCCCGCGACGGCAAAACCCTTCGCGCAAGCGGCGGCCGGCGATGCCGAGGATATCGATGCCGCGGTGCGCGCGGCGCGCGCCGCGTTCGAAGGCTCGGCCTGGAATTCGACGACGCCGTCGGCGCGCGCGCGTTTGTTGCTCAAACTCGCCGACTTGATCGAAGCGAACGCCGACGAACTCGCGCTGCTCGAGACGCAGGACAACGGCATGCCGTTTCGCGTGGCGCGCATGGTTGCCGCGTTCGGCGCGGCCGACAGCCTGCGCTATCACGCCGGCTGGGCGACGAAGATCGGCGGCGAAACCGTGAATTTGAGCGCCCCCGGCGAGTGGCACGCGTATACGCTGCGCGAGCCGGTCGGCGTCGTCGGCCAGATCGTTCCGTGGAATTTCCCGCTGGCGATGGCGGTCGCAAAAATCGCGCCGGCGCTCGCGGTCGGCTGCACGGTCGTCTTGAAGCCCGCCGAACAGACGCCGCTCAGCACGGTGAGGCTCGGCGATTTGATTCTGCAGGCCGGGTTCCCGCCGGGCGTCGTCAACATCGTCACCGGCCATGGCGAAACCGCCGGCCGCGCGCTCGTTGCACACCCGGGAGTCGACAAAATCGCATTCACCGGGTCGACGGCGGTCGGCAAGGAGATCCTGCGCGCGTGCGCGGGCAATCTGAAGCGCGTGACGCTGGAACTCGGCGGAAAGTCGCCGGTCATCGTCTTCGCCGATGCGGCGCTCGAGGCCGCGACCGAGGTCGCGGCGCGTGGAATCTTCATGAATACCGGACAAGTCTGCGCCGCGGGTTCGCGGCTGTACGTGCATGAGCGCGTCTTCGATCAAGTCATCGAGGGCGTCGTTGAACGCGCGCGGCGCCTGCGGCTCGGACCCGGCACCGAGGCCGCGACCGACTTGGGGCCCGTGGTTTCGCAAGTCCAGCGCGCACGCGTGACCGGCTACATACAGAGCGGACTCGCCGACGGCGCCAAGTGCCTGACCGGCGGACATGCGGTCGCCGGGCCCGGCTATTTCGTCGAACCGACCGTGCTGGTCGAAACCAGCATGGCGATGAGGGTCATGCGCGAGGAGATTTTCTGTCCGGTTCTGTGCGCGGTGAAGTTCGCCGACGCGGATGTCGACCAAATCGCGAAGCTGGCCAACGACACGGAATACGGTCTTGCGGCGAGCATCTGGACGCGCGACATCGGCGCCGCGCACCGGCTCGCGCGCTGCATCAAGGCGGGCTCCGTGCGCATCAATACGGCGGGCACGGTCGATCCGGCGCTGCCGCTCG
>DAIDVO010000072.1 GCA_027456085.1 Steroidobacteraceae bacterium
GGCTTCGGCGAATCCGTGATCGATGCGCAATTTCATTTTCCGGCCGAGTGCGAGTGCGAAAAGCCCAAAGAAGGAAATTTGCAGGCCGACGACGGCGGCCATCGAGAAATAGAGCAATGCGTTGATGTCGAGCGTAAAGACGCCCGGTATCGGAATCGAACGGAACGTCAGCACCGTGCCCACTCCGAGACCGACCGTCGTCAACGCGAGCCCGGGATACAGGAACAGCCAGTGGGGGCTGCGCAGCAACATGAACCGCAGGTGCCGCCAGCCGTCGCGCCATGGCCGCAAATGCGGCGGCCGGCCTCTGCCGTCGGGGCTCAAGGTCGTCGGCACCTCGGAAATCCGCAAGCCCGCGAGCGAGGCCTTGACGACCATTTCGCTCGCGAATTCCATGCCGGATGCGCGCAAGTCGAGATCCAGGATCGCTTGTCGGTCGAAACCGCGCAGGCCGCAATGAAAGTCGCCGACCGATGAAGAAAATAACAGGCGCCCGATGAACGAAAGGACCGGGTTGCCGAGATAGCGGTTCAACAGCGGCATCGCCCCGGATTTGATGCCGCCCAGGAAGCGATTGCCCATGACCAGCTGGTCGCCCAGGCGCAGGCGAGCGACGAAATCCGCAAGCTTCGTGAAGTCATAGGAATCGTCCGCATCCGCCATGATGATGAAACGGCCGTGCGCGGCCCGGATTCCGCCGGCGAGCGCCGCGCCGTAGCCTTTGCGCTCTATCGCGACGACACGCGCGTGAGCGGCTTCGGCCAGCGCCTGCGAGCCGTCGGTGGAGCCGTTGTCGGCGACCAGGACTTCGCCGACGATGCCGGCATTCTGCAAAAAGGCGAGGGCCTTGTTCACGCAGGTTTGCACCGTCAACGCCTCGTTCAGACAAGGCATCAAGATCGTCAATTCCAACGCCTGCGTCATTCGATGCCGAGCTTCTTGATCCGATAGCGCAGCGCCCGGAAAGACATGCCGAGCACCTTCGCGGCCGCGGTCTTGTTGAAGCGGGTTTGTTCGAGGGCCTTCACGATCGCGTCGCGCTCGATGTCTTCGAGATGATCGCCGAGCGCTGCGCCGTGTTGCGTCTCGCCGCCGTGCGCCGCCGCGCTCGCCGGCGTCGGGCGCAGTTGGATGTCGCCCGAGTGGATCGCGCCGCTCGTGGACAGCGTGATCGCGCGCTCGAGGATGTTCTCGAGTTCGCGTACGTTGCCGGGAAAGGCGTAGCTCTTGAGCGCGCCGAGGGCATCCGGGGCGAGCGCCGGCGGCGCGATTTTCATGCGCCGGCCGAGCCGCCGCAAAATCGCCTCGGCGAGCTCCATGATGTCTTCCAACCGCTCGCGCAGCGAGGGTACGCGCAGTTCGATCACGTTGACCCGGTAGAACAGGTCCTCGCGGAACTTTCCCTCGGCGACCGCTTGCACGAGGTTCTTGTGCGTCGCCGACAGGATGCGCACATCGATCGGAACTTCACGCGCTTCGCCGACCGGGCGAACGGCCTTCTCCTGGATGACGCGCAACAATTTGACCTGCATATGCAGCGGCAGATCGGCGATTTCGTCCAGGAACAGCGTTCCGCCCTCGGCGGCCTGGATCAGGCCTTTTTTGTCGGCGGTCGCGCCGGTGAAGCTGCCGCGCTTGTGGCCGAACAGTTCGCTTTCCATGAGTTCCGTGGGGATCGCGCCGCAATTGACGGGCACGAACGGCGCGTCGCGGCGCGGGCCCGACTCGTGGATCAATTTGGCGACCAATTCCTTGCCGGTGCCGGATTCACCGAATATGTGCACGGGAGCCTGGCTGCGCGCGACGCGCGCGATCATTTCGCGCAAGGCTTGCATCGATGCCGACGTGCCGAGCAGCCGCGGACCGAGGACAGCGGTGTCGCCATCGGTATTTAGCGCGAGCTTCAGCGCGCTCGCGACCAATTTGCGCAGTCCGGCGAGGTCCAAGGGCTTGGAGACGAAGTCGAACGCGCCTAATTTCAGCGCACGCACCGCCGTTTCCATGTTGCCATGTGCGGTGATGACCGCGACCGGTACGTTCGGTGCGTTGCGCCCGATCCATTCGACGAGCGCCAGGCCGTCGCCGTCCGGCAGGCGCATATCCGTCAAGCACAGGTCGAACGTTTCGGTCTTGAGAAGCCGCTGCGCGGCCGCGATATTGCCGGCGGTGCGAGGGTCCCGGTCCATGCGCTGCAACGTGATCGTCAGCAGTTCGCACAGATCCGGTTCATCGTCGACGATCAGGACCGCGGGTTTTGACATGGGCCTATTGTACCGTCCCGCGATGCCGCGTTACTCCTCCCAGCGCTGCGGATCGGCGAATATGATTCGAAACAGGCTCCCGCCGCCCGCGCGGGGTTCATACAGCAGCACGGCGCGGTTCATTTGGCAAAGCTCGCGCGCGATGAACAATCCCAATCCGGTGCCGCCTTGGCGGTCCGTGAAGAACGGCTCGAAGATGCGGTCCACGACCTGCAAATCGATGCCGGGGCCGCGGTCGCTGACCTCCAAATAGGGCCGGCGATTCGGTAGGCGGCGGCCGATCTTGATTTCGACGTCCCGGCCGCGATCGGCGTCGGCGGCCGCCTGCGCCTGCGCACGCGCCCCGTATTTCAACGCGTTGTCGCATAGATTCCAAACGACCTGGTGCAACTGGCTGGGATCGAATCGCACCTCGAGATCCTCCGCCTCGCCGACGACGCCGATGTCTAGCTCCATGATCTGCATCGTCTCGGCGAATTCGACCAGAAAATCGTCGAGCCATGCGCCGAGCAGCAGCCGTTCCGGCCGCGTCGCCTCGCGGCGCGAGAGCTGCAGCACGTTGTTGATGATCGCGCTGACGCGCTCGGAGTTATTGCAGATGATCGTGGTCAAGCGCAACTCCTCCGGCCCTATGCATGCGCTTTCGGCGAGCAATTGGCCGGCATGGCTCATCGCGCCGACGGGGTTGCGGATTTCGTGCGCGATGCTCGCCGACAGCCTCCCCAGGGCGGCGAGCTTGCCTTGCTGCACGCGCTCGGCCATCAAGCTCGTGTCTTCGAGGAAAATCAGCGTTGGGCCCGCGGTTTGACCGCCGAGCGGCGCGAAATGCGGCTGAATCACGCGCGCGCCATCGGCGGCGACGAAACTCGACGGCGCGCTGTCGGTGAGTTCGCGCTGGCGCCAGGTGCTCAGCGAGTACAGGAGGCGCGGCGCCACCTCGCCGATGAGTTCCCCCGGCGCGGCATGCTCGCTGCCCAAGATCTGCGCCGCGGACTCGTTGATCAACCGGATCCGGTCGGCCGCATCGACGACGAGCAGGCTCTCGCGCAAGTGCTGGACGATGTACTGCGACAGCTCGGCGAGATTCGCGAGGTCCAAGTCCTTCTGGCGGACCAAATCCTCGCTTGCGCGCATGCGGCTCTCGACGAAGCTCGCGGCGGCCGCGCTCGTGAACAATATCGCGCCCAAGAGTCCTGCGGTCGGATACGCGGAAATGTCCGTGCCGCCGGTCAATTGCTGCCAAATCGTGTTTACGAGGATCGCAAGCGCCGCGACCGCGGCCAGGAACAGGGCGCTGCGCATCGGGAGAACGAACGCAAGGCCGCCGATCGGTACGATGAACAGGAGACCCAGGCCGCTCGCGACACCGCCGCAAGCGTGCAATATCAGCATCAGCGTACCGATGTCGACCGCGGCCTGCAGGATCACCTGCACGTTCGCCGACACGAGCCGCCGGCGCACCGCGAGTGCGTTCAGCATCCCGAATGAGAAGTACCAGAGCGCCGCGCCGAAGAATACCTGGGGCGACTGGACCGTAAGGCCGCGCGCGCCGATGAAAAAGTATACCGACAGCAGCGGAAGCGGGATCAGCATGCGGTATAGGTTCAGGAGGCCCAGCACGCGCCAATTCAGTGCCTGGCTGGGCTCGGTCAAGCGGTCGGTCGGGGTGGGCACGGTATCCGTTCCTGTTTCAGCTTTGCGCTGAGGGGAAGCTTAATTCAGAATAACGCGCCTTACGCGGTCCGATCGCACAGAAGGACGATTCATGAATCTGCACGAGTACCAATCGAAGAAACTTTTTGCCGAATACGCCATCCCGGTGCCGCGAGGCATCGTGGCCGGCTCGGCCCAAGGCGCCGTTGCGGCGGCCCGGGAGCTCGGCGGCCCCGTTTGGGTCGTCAAGGCCCAGGTGCACGCGGGCGGTCGCGGCAAAGCGGGCGGCGTCAAAGTCACGAAGGACATCGAGGCGGTCGCCGCCGCGGCGAAGGCGATGCTCGGCACGACGCTGGTCACGCACCAAACCGGTCCCGAAGGCCTGCCCGTGCATCAAGTCTATGTCGAACAGGGTTCCGATATCGCGCGCGAGATCTACCTGAGCCTGGTACTCAATCGCGAAGCGGGACGCATCGCGTTCGTCGCGTCCGCGGCCGGCGGCATGGATATCGAAGAGGTCGCCGAACACGCGCCGGAGAAGATCATGCGCGTGAACGTGCATCCGGCGGCGGGGCTCCAGGATTACCAGTGCCGGCAGCTCGCATTCGGCTTAGGGCTGTCCGGCGGACAAGTCGCGCAATTCGGCAACATCGCGCGCGCCCTTTACAAGCTCTACCTCGAGCGCGACGCGAGCTTGGTCGAAGTCAACCCGCTGATCGTCACCGGCAGCGGCGATTTGATCGCCTTGGACGCCAAGATCAATATCGAGGACAACGCGCTCTTTCGCCAGAAGGACCTCGCCGCAATGCGCGATCCGTCGCAGGAGGACGCGATGGAGCGCAAGGCAGCGGAGCACGAGCTGAACTACGTGTCGCTCGACGGCAATATCGCCTGCATGGTCAACGGCGCCGGCCTCGCGATGGCGACGATGGACCTCATCCAGCTGCATGGCGGTGCGCCGGCCAATTTTCTCGACGTCGGCGGCGGCGCGACCAAGGAGCGCGTCAGCGCGGCGTTCAAGCTGATCTTGTCCAACCCGAAGGTCACGGCGATCCTGATCAATATTTTCGGCGGCATCGTCCGCTGCGACATGATCGCCGAGGGCATCATCGCGGCGGTCAAAGAGGTCGGCGTGACCATTCCGGTCATCGTGCGTCTGGAGGGTACGAACGCGCCGCGCGCGCGCGAATTATTGGCCGGCAGCGGCCTCGGCGTCACTGCGGCGGCCGATCTGACCGACGCGGCCACCAAGGCCGTCCGTCTCGCGGGAGCGCATTCATGAGTATTTTGGTCGACAAGAACACGAAGTTGATTTGCCAGGGATTCACGGGCAAGCAAGGGACTTTTCACTCTGAGCAATGCCTGGCCTATGGCACGAAGCTCGTCGGCGGCGTGACGCCCGGGCGCGGCGGCTCGCACCATCTCGGCCTTCCGGTGTTCGACACGGCGAGAGAGGCGGTCGAGAAGACCGGCGCAACGGTCAGCATGATCTACGTGCCCGCCCCGTTCGCGGCGGATGCGATTCTCGAGGCGGCCGACGCGGGCGTCGAATTGATCGTCTGCATCACCGAAGGCATTCCGGTCAACGACATGGTCAGGGTCAAGGCGACGCTCGCCAGCTACAAAACACGCCTGATCGGCCCGAATTGCCCCGGGATCATCACGCCGGACGAGTGCAAGATCGGCATCATGCCGGGATTCATCCACCAGAAGGGCCGCGTCGGCATCGTCTAGCGCTCCGGCACTCTGACCTACGAGGCCGTTTTCCAAACGACCAACAACGGCTTGGGCCAGAGCACGTGCGTCGGCATCGGCGGCGATCCGGTGCGCGGCATGAATTTCATCGATGTGCTCGAGTTATTCGAACGGGATCCGCAAACCGAGGGCATCGTCATGGTTGGCGAGATCTGCGGCAGCGACGAAGAGGCGGCCGCGGAGTTCATCGCGAAGCGGGTCACGAAGCCGGTGGTCGCCTACATCGCCGGCGTCGCGGCGCCGCCCGGCAAGCGCATGGGCCACGCCGGCGCGATCGTCGCCGGCGGCAAGGGCACCGCCGCCGCGAAATTCGCGGCGCTCGAGGCCGCGGGCATTACGACGGTGCGCTCGCCCGCGGAACTCGGATCGGCGATCGCGCTGCGCCTGAAGCCGCGCCGTGGCGCGGCCAAGCCGGTCAAGGCCAAGGGCAAGGGCGCGGCGAAGCCGGCCAAGTCGTCGAGGCCCAAGGCTCGAACAAAGGCCAAGGCAAATGCCAAAGTTAAGCTTAAGGCCAAAACGCCGCGGCCGACCCGAAGTGCCGGCGCGCGCCGCGCGCACCGGGCGCCGCGGCCCGCCCGACGCCCGAAATAGGGGAGCGGATTGAACGATCCTCGCCGGCTGCGCTGCGTCATGGCGCAGCTCAATTTGTTCGTCGGCGACGTCGACGGCAATACCTCGCGCATCATCGAGGCTGCCTGCGAGGCGCGCGATCAGCGCGCGGCCGATGTCGTTTTGTTGCCGGAACTCGCGGTGTCGGGCTATCCGCCCGAGGATCTCCTGTTTCACAAGGGATTGCGCACGCAGGTAGCCCGCTCGCTCGAGCGTTTGCGGCGCGAGGTGAGCGGCATCACGATGATCGTCGGTTATCCGGAGTACGAGGATACGCACATCTTCAACTCCGCGGCGGTGATCCGCGACGGCCAATTGCTTGCGAACCACCGCAAGGCCTGTTTGCCGAATTACCGCGTATTCGACGAGAAGCGCTATTTCACGCCGGGCACGACGCCGACCGTGATCGAGCTGGGCGGCATCAAGGCGGGGGTGCTGGTCTGCGAGGATATCTGGGAGACCGAACCGGCGCGCGCCGCGAGGGCCGCCGGCGCGCAAGTGCTGCTCGTCATCAACGCCTCGCCGTACGAAGTGCACAAGCAAATCCAGCGCGAAACCTTGGTCGCCGCGCGCCGCGTCAGCGAAATCGACGTGCCGTTGGTGTTCCTCAATTTGGTCGGCGGCCAGGACGAACTCGTGTTTGACGGCAATTCGTTCGTCATGGACCGCAACGCACGCGTGACGCAGCGCGCGCCGGCGTTCACGGAAGGCTTGTACACGGTCGATTTGAGCGTGACGCCCTCCGGCGTCGTCGAGCCGGCGCCGGGCCCGAGCGACGCGCTGCAGGGCGAGGATGAGAGCGTGTACGGCGCGCTCGTCCAGGGAACGCGGGATTACGTCGACAAGCACCGGTTTCCCGGCGTCGTCGTTGGGCTTTCGGGCGGCATCGATTCGGCCTTGACGCTGGTGATCGCCGTCGATGCGGTCGGCGCGGAGCGCGTGCACTCGGTCGCTATGCCCTCGCGCTATACCTCGGCGATGAGCCGCGAGGATGCCGCGCTGCAGTCCTCGTGGCTCGGCGTCAAGCACAGCGAGATCTCGATCGAAGGCATGTTCGAGGCGACGCTCGCGGCGCTTGCCGGAGAATTCGCCGGTTATCCGCCGGACACCGCGGAAGAGAACATCCAGGCGCGCTGCCGCGGCGTGCTGTTGATGGGGATATCGAACAAGACCGGCAAGATGCTGCTCACCACCGGCAACAAGAGCGAAATGTCGGTCGGCTACGCGACCTTGTACGGGGATATGGCGGGTGGATTCGCGCCGATCAAGGATTGCAGCAAGTTGCTCGTGTACCGGCTCGCACGCTGGCGCAACGGCCGTGCGCGCGCGATCCCCGAGCGCGTCATCAAACGTCCGCCGTCGGCGTAGTTGCGCCACGGCCAAAAGGACACGGACAGTCTGCCGCCGTACGAGGTGCTCGATCCGATCCTCGAGGCATTCATCGAGGAGGATCTGTCGGTCGATCAAATCGCCGCGCGCGGCTTCGATCGGGCGACCGTCGGCCGCATTCTGGATTTGGTCAAGCGCAATGAATACAAGCGCCGTCAGGCGCCGCCGGGCGTGCGCGTCAGCGGCCGTGCGTTCGGCCGCGATTGGCGCTATCCGATCACGAGCGGCTATCGCTCGCGCTAGCGGCTGCTACCAGAGCTTCCAGAAATGCCAGTGTTTCTTGGGCGCGCGCGCGGGCGCGGCGACGCCGCTGTAATTCGCGTCGTAGACGCGCTGCGCGCTCGCCGCGAGATCGTTCATTCCTAGGCGTTTGTAGGCCTCGATGAGCACCGTGAGCGCATCCCGCACCGCCGGCGCACCATCGTAATATTCGATGCAGTATTTGGCGCGGTCGATCGCGCCGACGTAGGCGCCGCGGCGCATGTAATAGTCGGCGACGTGCATCTCGAAACCCGCGAGGCGGTTGCGCAGGTAAATCATGCGCTGACGCGCATCCGCGGCGTACGGGCTGTGCGGGTATTTCTTGATCAGCAGCGAGAATGCGTTGAACGATTTCAGGGAATTGGTCGGCGGGCGCGCGGACAAGTCGACCTTGAAATACCGCTCGAGGAAGTTCCGCTGGCGCGAGAAATAGACGAGGCCCTTCATGTAGTACGCGTAGTCGACGCGTGGATTCGTCGGGTTCTCGCGGATGAACGAGTCGGCCGCGTCGATCGCCGGGTCCGTTTTACGGTTCTTGTAGTACGCGTAGATCAGATCGATCTGGGCCTGGTGCGCCTGTTCGCTGAACGGGAATCTGGCCTCGAGATTTTCGAGCTGCTTCGCCGCGGCCGCGAAATCTCCGTCATGCAGGCTCTTGGCGGCATGCTGGTAGAGTATTTGCGGTCCGGATTTGGCGTCCTCATCACCGCGATGCGTGCGGCAGCCCGTGCCGAGCGCCGCGACGATCAGGGCGATGGCAATTACGCGGGCGGAATGTTCAAGATCGCGCGGTCTCACTATGGATTCCTTACAATGGTCGGGGCCGATAGAGCGCGGCAGTATACCCGATGCTCCAAGCTTCTCTTCGAGTACCCTTATGAGCACGGAGTTCCAACTGATCGACCTTGAAATTCCTCGGGAATTGACCGGGGAGCGGCTGGACCGCGTGCTCGCGCGGCTGTTGCCGGAACATTCGAGGACGCGCATTCGCGGCTGGATCGACGCGGGCGACGTCGAGGTCGGCGGGCGCCGCTGCAAACCGAGCGATCCGGCCCCTCGCGGGGCGCGCGTGCGCGTGCGCATCGGGCCGGTGGCGTCCACGACGGCGGTCCTCGCCGAGGCGATCGAACTCAACGTCGTGCACCGCGACCGGGATTGCTTCGTCATCGACAAGCCGGCCGGCCTCGTCGTCCACCCGGGCGCGGGCAACCCGCGCCACACGCTGCAAAACGCATTGCTGGCGCTCGATCCAACGCTCGCCGCCGTGCCGCGCGCCGGGATCGTCCATCGGCTGGATAAGGACACGAGCGGTCTGCTTGTCGTTGCCCGCAATCTCGAGGCGCAAACCTCGCTATCGCGGCAGCTCGCGGCGCGCACCGTTTCGCGGGAATACCGGGCCTTGTGCCGCGGTTTGCCGACCGGAGGCGGAACCATCGATCAACCCATAGGCCGGCACCGCAGCGACCGGGTGCGGATGGCGGTTCGCGGCGACGGGCGGCCGGCGGTCACCCATTATCGGGTGCTCGAGCGCTTTCGCGCGCATACGCTGTGCGCGGTATCGCTCGAGACCGGCCGAACGCATCAAATACGCCTGCATCTCGCGCATGCGCATCATCCGATCGTCGGCGATCCGGTCTACGGCGGCAGGCCCACGCGGCCCCGCGGGGCGACCCCGGAACTCGTCGAAGCGCTGCGCGCGTTCAAACGGCAGGCGCTGCACGCGGCGATTCTATCGTTCGACCATCCAAGAAGCGGCCGGCGGGTCGCGTTCGAAAGCCCGCTGCCCGCGGACTTCGAGCACCTATTGGCCGTGTTGCGCCGTGACCTCGGCGGCGAGGCAGGGGGGGCATGAAGCCATCCTGGATCACACCCGATTGGCCGGCGCCGGCGCGCGTGCGTGCGCTCTCGAGCCTGCGTACGGGCGGCGTGAGCCTGGGCGTCTACGCATCGCTCAATTTGGGTGATCACGTCGGCGATGCGCCGGAGGCGGTTGCGGAGAATAGGCGGCGGCTTGCCGCGCCGGCGGGGCTGCCTTCGGAGCCTACGTGGTTGCGCCAGGCGCATCGCGCACAAGTCGCCGATTTGGACGCCCCCGCCCCGGTGCTCGCGGCCGATGCGGCGATCACGCGGCAGGGGGGGCCGGTCTGCGCGATCTTGACGGCCGACTGCCTTCCGCTGCTGTTTGCGGACGAACGCGGCGAGGCGGTGGGCGCCGCGCATGCCGGCTGGCGCGGCCTCGCGGCCGGCGTGCTCGAGAGCACGGTGCGGGCGCTCGGGGTGCAGCCTCGGAACCTGATCGCGTGGATCGGTCCCGGCATCGGGCCGCGCCACTACGAGGTCGGAGCGGAAGTGCGCGCGGCATGCGCAGCGTCCGATCCGGCCGCGCAGGCCGCGTTCCGCGAACGGCCGAACGGCCGATATCTCGCGGATTTGCCCCGGCTCGCCAGGACCAGGCTCGAAAGCATCGGGATCGAACGCATTTTCGGGGCGGCGGTTTGCACCTATAGCGATGAGAATCGTTATTTTTCGCATCGGCGCGACGGTCAATGCGGCCGGCAGGCGACGCTGATTTGGCTCGATGGGCGTTAAACACCGGTTGAATTGGAGAGCCCCCATCCCCAACTAAGGCTCATTCGAGGCGTACCCCTAAATGGTGCTTTATGCGAATGGACAAGCTCACGACCAAATTTCAATCGGCGCTCTCCGACGCGCAGTCGCTCGCGGTCGGCCGCGACAATCAGTACATCGAACCGGTGCACTTGATGGCGGCACTCTTGGACCAGCAGGGCGGCACCGCGCGGCCGCTATTGGAGAAGGCGGGCTCCAAGGTCGCGAAGCTGCGCTCGGAACTGGCCGGCGCGCTCGACCGCTTGCCGAAGGTCGAGGGTGCCGGAGGCGAAGTGCACCTCTCAAACGACTTGAACAAGCTGCTGAACGTGACCGACAAGCTCGCCCAACAGCGCGGCGATCAATACATTTCCAGCGAACTGTACGTGCTCGCCGCTTGCGGCGACCGCGGCGAGCTGGGCCGGATCCTGAAGGATTGCGGCGCGGAGCGCGCGGCGCTGGAGAAGGCCATCGACGAGGTGCGCGGCGACTCCAAGGTCGAGGATCCGAGTTCCGAGGAAAATCGCCAGGCGCTCGAGAAATACAGCATCGACCTGACCGAGCGGGCGAGCCAGGGCAAGCTCGACCCGGTGATCGGCCGCGACGATGAAATCCGCCGCACGATCCAGGTGCTGCAGCGGCGCACGAAGAACAACCCGGTCCTGATCGGCGAGCCGGGGGTCGGCAAGACCGCGATCGTCGAAGGGCTCGCGCAGCGCATCGTCAACGGCGAAGTTCCGGAAGGCTTGCGCAACAAGCGCATCCTCGCGCTCGACATGGGCTCGCTCATCGCCGGCGCCAAGTTTCGCGGCGAATTCGAAGAGCGTCTGAAAGCGGTGCTCAACGATCTCGCCAAACAGGAAGGCCAGGTCATCCTGTTCATCGACGAATTGCATACGATGGTCGGCGCCGGCAAAGCCGAAGGCGCGATGGACGCGGGCAACATGCTGAAGCCCGCGATCGCGCGCGGCGAGTTGCACTGCGTCGGCGCGACGACGCTCGACGAGTACCGCAAGTACATCGAAAAGGACGCCGCGCTCGAGCGCCGCTTCCAGAAGGTTCTGGTCGACGAACCGTCGGTCGAGGACACGATCGCGATCCTGCGCGGCCTCAAAGAGCGCTACGAGGTGCATCACGGCGTCGAAATCACGGATCCCGCGATCGTCGCCGCGGCGACGCTGTCGCATCGGTATATAGCCGATCGCCAACTCCCGGACAAGGCGATCGACCTCATCGACGAGGCGGGTGCCTTGATTCGCATGGAGATCGATTCGAAGCCGGAGGCGCTCGACAAGCTCGAGCGGCGCATCATTCAGCTGAAGATCGAGCGCGAAGCCTTGAAAAAAGAGGACGACGAGGCGTCCCGCAAGCGCCTCGGCGTGCTCGAGGAATCGTTGAAGTCGCTGGAGAAGGAATACGCGGATCTCGAGGAGATCTGGAAAGCCGAGAAGGCGTCCGTGCAGGGCACCGCCCACATCAAGGAAGAGATCGAGCGCGCGCGCATGGATCTCGATACGGCGCGGCGCGCGCAAGACCTCGCGCGCATGTCCGAACTGCAGTACGGGCGCATTCCGGATCTCGAAGCCAGGCTCGCGAAGGCGCTCGAAGTGGAGCAAAAGCCGACGCAGTTGCTGCGTAACGAGGTGACCGAAGCGGAGATCGCCGAAATCGTCTCGAAATGGACGGGCATTCCGGTATCGCGCATGCTCGAAGGGGAGCGCGACAAGCTGCTGCGCATGGAAGAGGTGCTCGGCGCGCGCGTCGTCGGCCAGCAAGAAGCGGTCAAAGCGGTCGCCGACGCGATTCGCCGCTCGCGCGTGGGGCTCGCCGATCCGAATCGTCCGACCGGCTCGTTCATGTTCCTCGGGCCGACCGGCGTCGGCAAGACCGAACTCTGCAAGTCGCTCGCCGAATTCCTGTTCGACACCGAAGAGGCGATGGTGCGCATCGATATGTCCGAGTTCATGGAGAAGCATTCGGTTTCGCGCCTGATCGGCGCGCCGCCGGGCTACGTCGGCTACGAGGAGGGCGGCTATTTGACCGAAGCGGTGCGCCGGCGGCCTTATTCGGTGATTCTGCTCGATGAAATCGAAAAGGCGCATCCCGACGTCTTCAACGTGCTCCTCCAGGTGCTCGACGACGGCCGTCTGACCGATGGTCAGGGACGCACGGTCGATTTCCGCAACACCGTCGTCATCATGACGTCGAATCTCGGCAGCCAGGTGATCCAGGAGCTGTCGGGCGAGGCGAATTATTCGAAAATGAAGGCCGCGGTCCTGCAGGTCGTCGCCCAGCATTTCCGCCCCGAGTTCATCAATCGGGTCGACGAAATCGTCGTCTTCCACCCGCTTGGACGCACCGAGATCCGTGCGATCGTCGATATTCAGCTCAGCCGTCTGCGCGAGCGTCTCGCGGGCCGCGACATCCAGCTGCGGCTCGACGACGCGGCGCGCGACAAGATCGGCGAGGCCGGTTTCGACACCGTCTACGGCGCGCGGCCTTTGAAGCGGGCGATTCAGGCGCAAATCGAGAACCCGCTCGCGCAAGCCATCTTGCGCGGCAATTTCGCGCCGGGCGACCGGATCGTCGCGACGCTGAAGCGCTCCGAACTGGTATTCGAGAAGGAACGCGTGCACTGAAGATCTCGGGGCGGCCGCCGGCCTTCGCTATACTGGAAGCCGGCGGCCCGCTCCGGGTCCGCGCTTGAATCAGAGGACGCAAATGCCTTTCTACGAGTATCAGTGCAAACATTGCGGCCACCACCTGGAAGCGATGCAGAAGGTGAACGATGCGCCTTTGAAGAAATGCCCGGCCTGCGGCAAGTCGGGGCTTACGCGCCTGATGTCCGCGCCGGTGTTCCGGCTGAAGGGCGGCGGCTGGTACGAGACCGATTTCAAGTCCGATCAAGAGGGCAAGCGCAATCTGGCCGATAGACCGGAAGCCGACGCGGTGAAGAGCGATGCGGGCAAAGGTGGTGCCGGCAACGGTGATGCCGGTAAGGGCGATGCCGGTAAAGGCGATGCCGGTAAAGGCGACAAAGGCGCGGCCACGGAGCCCGCCGCGAAGGAAAAGACCGAAGACAAGGCTACGCCCAAGCCGGCTGCGGAGACGGCCGCCAAACGGCCGGCGGCCGGCGCGAAGCTTAAGCGGCGCGGCGCGGCGGCCGCCCCGAAGCGTGCGGTGAAAAAGCCCGCCAAAAAGGCGCCGGCGCGCCGCCGCTGAAGGCGCCCGGGGGTTGCCCGCGAAGTCTGCAAGCCTTAGCATCGCGCGCTTTCCCCCTAAAGCGTGCAAGGACTGATGCGTACCCACTATTGCGGTGAAATCGGCGAGGGCGAGATCGGCCAGGTGGTGACCGTGGCCGGATGGGCGCACCGCCGCCGCGATCACGGCGGCGTGATCTTCATCGACCTGCGCGATCGCGCCGGGCTCATCCAGCTGGTGTTCGATCCGGACGCGGCCGAGATGTTCGCGCAGGCCGAGCGCGTACGCAATGAGTTCGTCCTCGAGGTCACGGGCCTCGTGCGCGCGCGGCCCGCGGGTACGCAAAATCCGCACCTCAAATCCGGCCAGGTCGAGCTTCTGGGCCAAAAGCTCGAGATCCTGAATCGATCCGAGCCGCTGCCGTTCCAACTCGACGAGCACGTCGGCGAAGAGACGCGGCTCAAGTACCGGTATCTCGACCTGCGCCGCGAGGAGATGCGCGAGCGCTTGCTGCTGCGCCACCGGATCACGCGCGCGATGCGCGGCTACCTCGATGCGGCAGGCTTCGTCGACATCGAAACACCGATGCTGACCAAGGCGACGCCCGAAGGCGCGCGCGATTACCTCGTGCCGAGCCGCACGCATGCCGGCAAGTTCTTCGCGCTGCCCCAGTCGCCGCAGATCTTCAAACAGCTGTTGATGGTCGCCGGCTTCGACCGCTATTACCAGATCGTGCGCTGTTTCCGCGACGAGGATCTGCGCGCCGACCGGCAGCCAGAGTTCACGCAGTTGGACATAGAGACCTCGTTCCTCGACCAGGATCAGATCCTCGAATTGATGGAGGGGCTCATCGTCCATCTGTTTGATTCGGTGCTCGGCGTGCGGTTGCCGCGCCCGCTGCCGCGTATGAGCTACCAGGAAGCGATTCGCCGCTACGGCTCGGACAAGCCCGACCTCAGGATCCCTCTGCAACTCGTCGATGTGGCGGATTTGGTCAAGGGCTGCGATTTCAAGGTGTTTGCGGGCCCCGCGTCGGATCCGAACGGGCGCGTCGCGGCGCTCGCGGTGCCGGGAGGAGGCAAGCTCACACGCAAGGAAATCGACGACTACACCGCGTTCGTCGCGCGCTACGGCGCGAAGGGCCTCGCCTACGTCAAGGTCAACGAAGCGGCGAAGGGACGCGACGGTCTGCAGTCCCCGATCCTGAAATTCCTGAGCGATGCGGCCGTCGAGGGCATCATGCGGCGCACCGGCGTGAACGACGGCGACCTCATTTTCTTCGGCGCCGACAGCGCCAAGGTCGTGAGCGAAGCTCTGGGTGCACTGCGCGTGAAGGTCGGGCAGGACCTCAAACTCGGCGAGCCGGGTTGGCGCGCGCTCTGGGTCGTCGATTTTCCGATGTTCGAGTGGGATGGCGAAGCGAAGCGCTGGGCGGCGATGCATCATCCGTTCACGAGCCCGGTCAATCTGGATTACGCGGCGCTCGCCGCGAGTGCCGGCACTGCGATCGCGAAAGCCTATGACCTCGTGCTGAACGGCTCGGAGATCGGCGGCGGATCGGTGCGCATTCACCTGCAGGAGCTGCAGTCGACGGTGTTCGACCTGCTCGACATTGGCCCTGAGGAAGCGCAGCTGAAGTTCGGCTTCCTGCTCGACGCGCTCAAATTCGGCGCGCCGCCGCACGGCGGAATCGCGTTCGGCCTGGATCGGCTCTGCATGTTGATGGCGGGTGCGGACAGCATTCGTGACGTGATCGCGTTTCCGAAGACCAAAACAGCGGCTTGCCCGCTGACCGACGCGCCGACCGAGGTCAGCGAGGCACAACTCCGGGAGCTGCATATTCGGGTGCGGGTGCCGGTCAAGGTCGAGTAGGCGTCATGCAATGGCGGCGTCCCGAATCCGTTCTGATCGCGATTCACACGGCGCGCGGAGAATTTCTATTGATCGAGCGCCGTAAGCCGCCCGGCTTCTGGCAGTCGGTGACCGGCAGCCTCGAATGGGGCGAATCGCCGGGAGAGGCGGCGCGGCGCGAGGTGATCGAGGAAACCGGCATCACCGACGGGCTGCTCTCGGACCTCAATTGGTCGCAGGTCTATGAAATCCTGCCGGAGTTCGGGCATACCTTTGCGCCCGGGATCACGCACAATCGCGAGCACGCGTTTGCGCTGCTGCTCCCGGACCGGGTGCCGGTCACGCTGAGCCCGAAGGAACACCGGCGCTTTCAGTGGGGCGGCGCAGCCGAAGCGGCCGCGACGGCGTCCTCGCATACCGACCGCACCGTCATTCAGCACCTTCTGCGTTGAACCCGGCAGACGCAAGAGGTGCGGCGGGCATGAAAACCCTCGTTGTATTCGTGCACGGCTTGTGGTTCACGGGTCACGAGGCGATTCTTTTGCGGCGCCGCCTGGCCGCCTCCTTGGGCGCTGAGGAGTGCAATTTTCCGTATCATTCGGTGGCGGCGACGATCAGCGAAACCGCCGCGGCGCTCGCGGCGTTCTTGGCTCGGTTGCGCGCCGACTCCGTGCACTTGGTCGGCCACAGCATAGGCGGTCTCGTGATCCTGAAGCTGTTCGAGCAGCCGCTCGCGCTGGCTCCGGGCAGGATCGTGCTGCTCGGGCCTCCGATTCAAGGCAGCCGCGCCGCGCAAGGTTTTGCGCGGTTACCGTTCGGCCGGCGCCTGCTGGGCCGCGGCATCGAGGAGGCCGTGCTCGACGGCGCCGCGCGGCGCGCGATCGAACCGCGGCGCTGGCCGGGTACGCGCGACATCGGCATCATCGCCGGCCGCGCCGGCTTCGGTCCCGGACAACTCGTCGCCCGTTTCGGCGCGCCGCACGACGGCACCGTTCTCGTCGAGGAAACCCGTCTGCCCGGCGCGACCGATCACATCGTCCTCGATGCGCATCATGCGGGCCTGTTGTTCTCACGCGCGGTCGCGCGCCAGGCCGCGGCATTCTTGACGCAGGGGCGCTTCGAGCGCTGACATCGCGCGCTCACGGGCCGGGGTCCAGCCGCTTCAAGCGGTACAGCACGTCGAGCGCTTCGCGCGGGCTCAGCACGTAGGGATCGGCGGCCCGCAACGCCGCGAGTGCGGGGTTTTGCGCCGCGGGCGCGGCGCCCGTGCCGAGGTCGAACTCGGTTTGCGGCGAAAGCGGCCGTCGCAGTGCGTCGCGCTCGCGCTCGAGTTCGGCAAGATAGCGGCGCGCCGCCGCCGTCACCGGCTTCGGAATGCCGGCGAGCGCGGCGACCTGCAGGCCGTAGCTTTGATTCGCCGGTCCTTCACGAACGCTATGCAGGAACACGAGCCGATCGCCGTGCTCGACGGCCTCGACATGCACGTTGGCCACTCCCGGCAACTCGCCCGCGAGGCTCGTCAGTTCGAAATAATGGGTCGCGAACAGTGTGAACGCGCGAATCTCGGTCGCGATATGCGCCGCGCAGGCCCAGGCGAGCGACATGCCGTCGAACGTGCTCGTGCCGCGTCCGATTTCATCCATGAGCACGAGGCTGCGCTCGGTCGCATGGTGCAGAATGTTCGCAGTTTCGGTCATCTCCAGCATGAAGGTGGAGCGGCCGCCGGCAAGATCGTCGGATGCGCCGATGCGCGTGAAGATGCGATCGAGCGGCCCGAGCACGGCGCGCGCCGCCGGTACGTACGCGCCGATGTGCGCGAGCACCGCGATCAGCGCGGTCTGGCGCATGTAGGTGCTCTTGCCGCCCATGTTGGGGCCGGTGATGATCAGCATGCGCCGCGATTCGTCGAGGTTAAGATCGTTCGGCACGAACGGCTCGCGGCCGACGCGCTCGACCACCGGGTGGCGGCCGCCCTCGATCAGCAGCACGGGTTCGGCCACGAACTCAGGGCGCACGAGGTTTTGCGCGTTTGCGCAGTCTGCGAACGCCGCGAGCACGTCGAGCTCCGCGATCGCGGCCGCGGTCCGCTGCAGCTCCGCGAGTTCGGCCGTCAGACGATCGAGAAGTCCGTCGTACAGCTCGCGTTCGCGCGCGAGCGCCCGATCGCGCGCGCCCAGAACCTTGTCCTCGAACGACTTCAGTTCCGGCGTGATGAAGCGCTCCGCGGATTTCACGGTTTGGCGGCGCAAGTAATCGGCGGGAACCTTGTCGGCTTGACTGCGGTTCACTTCGATGAAGAAGCCTTGCACTCGGTTGTAGCCGAGCTTCAGGCTCGACAAGCCGCTGCGTTCGCGCTCCTTGCGCTCTAGGTCCAGCAAAAACGTGTCCGTGTCCTGCCCGAGCGCGCGCAGCTGATCGAGCGATTCGTCGTAGTGGGCGGCGATCACGCCACCGTCGCGTAAGTAGTGCGGCGGCGCCTCGACGAGCGCACGCGCAAGCAGCGCTTGCAAGTGCGCGTGTGCGCCGATGTCCGCGGCGAGCGCGGACAGCAGCGCGGTCTCGGGATCCGCCAGCGCGAGCTTCAAGTCCGGCAGTACGAACAACGCGTTGCGCAACTGCGCAAGAGCGCGCGGCCGTGCCGAGCGCAGCGCGACGCGTGCGAGGATTCGCTCCAAATCGCCGATCGCGCGCAACGGCGGGGCGAGCGCGGCGTGCGCGGCATCGCGCTTGAGCCGCTCCACCGCATCGTGGCGCGCACGCAGGGTCGGGTGGTCGCGCAGCGGCAGATGCAGCCAGCGGCGCATGAGTCTTCCGCCCATCGGCGTCGCGCTGCGGTCGAATACGCCCGCGAGGGTCAGTTCCGGCTTGCCGGCGAGGCTTTCATCGAGTTCGAGATTGCGGCGCGTGGCGGGGTCCATCAGCAAGGCCGCATCCCGCTCCTCGGTCATGATCCCACGCAGGTGCGGCAGCGCGGACTTCTGCGTTTCGCGCACATAGGCGAGCAGCGCGCCTGCGGCGGCGATCGCCTGCGGCTTGGCGGCGCAGCCGAAGGCCGTCAGATCGCGGGTTTGGAATTGCTCGCACAGCGCGCGCTCCGCCGAGCTTACGTCGAATTGCCAGGGTGGGCGCAAAGTTAACGGCTGTGCGCCGTTTTCCCGCCGCAGGGCGGCGAGGCTCGCGTCCCCCTCGGAAGCGATCAGCTCCGCCGGGCGCAGCCGTTCGAGTTCGGATTCCAGCTCGCTCGGGCCCTCGAGTTCCATGACGCAGAAGCGGCCCGCGGACAAATCGAGCCACGCGAGCCCGAAGCGGCCGCCGGCCACCGCGACGCTCGCGAGCAGCTGATCGCGCCGCTCCTCGAGCAGCGCCTCGTCCGTGATCGTGCCCGGGGTCACGATACGCACGACCTCGCGCTCCATCGGACCTTTGGTCTTGCCGGGCTCGCCGCGCTGTTCGCAGATCGCGACCGATTCACCGCGCCGCACCAGGCGCACGAGGTAGGTATCGAGCGTCGCGGCGGGGACGCCGGCCATCGGGATCGGTGCGCCGGCGGAAGCGCCGCGTTGCGTCAGCGCGATGTCGAGAAGCCTTGCCGCGCGGCGTGCGTCCTCGTAGAACATCTCATAGAAATCGCCCATCCGATAAAACAGGAGAACATTTGGGTAGTCAGCCTTGATGCGCAGGTACTGCTGCATCATCGGGGTGTGGGATTCCAAGTGGCTCATTGGGGACTATTGTAGAGGTTCGCGGATGAGGTAAATTGGTGCGACGCATGAAAATTAACGACCGCGACCTCGAATGTCTCTCCGTACGCGTCGGCCGCCACTTGGCGGCGTGCGGAAAGACGGTTGCGACGGCGGAATCCTGCACCGGCGGCTGGATTGCGAAAGCCTTGACCGACATCGCCGGCAGCTCACAGTGGTTCGTCGAAGGGTTCGTAACCTACAGCAATGCCGCCAAGTCGCACACCCTCGGCGTGCCGCCCGCGCTGATCGCAAAGCACGGCGCGGTCAGCGAAGCGCTCGTGCGCGCGATGGCGCGGGCCGCACTTTCGCTGTCGGGTGCGGCTTTTGCGGTCGCCGTCAGCGGCATTGCAGGGCCGGGCGGCGCACTTTCGGGCAAGCCGGTCGGCACGGTTTGGTTCTGCTGGGCACGGCGGTACGGCGCCGGCGTCGGCTTGAGCGCGCGGGTTCGCCATTTCCGCGGCGATCGCGAGGTGGTGCGCCGCAAGACCGTTAGGCTCGCGCTCGAGGGGTTGCTCGGGCCGTGAGCGCCTCCGACGCGACGCAGCGACTGTTCTACGCGCTGTGGCCGACGGCGGCGGAGCGCGAGCGTACGGCGCGCGCCGCTGCAGGGCTCCCGATTGCCGACGGTGCGCGCCTCGTGCCGCCGCAGAATTATCATCTGACGATCGCGTTCGTCGGCGATGTGCCGGCTGCGCAAGTCGAGCGCTTGCGCAGGGTGGGCGGCGCGCAAGCGTGCGCGCGCTTTGCGCTCTCCTTCGATGCGTACGAATACTGGCCGAAGCCCGAGGTCGTCGTCGCCGCCGCGCGTGCGACGCCGGCTGGCCTCGATGCACTCTGGCGTGAATTGCACGACGAACTCGCGCGCGCCGGATTCGTGCTGGAGCCGAAGCGCCTGCGCCCGCACGTGACCTTGGCGAGACGCGTCGCCGCGGCGCCTTCGCTGCCGGCGCTGCCGGCGTTTGCATGGAAAGCCGCGGCGCTTTGCCTCGTGCGTTCGCAAACGGAAGCGGCGGCGGCGGTTTATACAGTAGTCGACCATTGGCCACTACTGGATGAGACGCCGAACGCGTGAAAAAACTCCGCCATCGGGCCGCATATGGGATGAGCGAGCGGCGCCGAATATGAAATAATGGGCCCACACTTCGTTGAGGGCTCCCGATGGAAGAAAATCGCAAAAAAGCGCTGGCCGCGGCGCTCAGTCAAATCGAGAAACAGTTCGGCAAGGGATCGGTGATGCGCTTGGGCGATGCGGGCGCCATCTATGAGGTCGATACGATTCCAACCGGCTCCATCGGACTCGATATAGCGCTCGGCGTCGGCGGCATTCCGCGCGGCAGTGTCATCGAGATCTTCGGCCCCGAGTCCTCCGGCAAGACGACGCTGACGCTCGAGATCATTGCCTCCGCGCAACGCAACGGGGGTACGGCGGCATTCGTCGATGCAGAGCATGCTCTGGATCCGGTCTACGCCGAGAAACTCGGCGTCAATGTCAATGATCTCCTCGTATCGCAACCCGATACCGGTGAGCAGGCGCTCGAGATCACCGACATGCTCGTGCGCTCCGGCGCGATCGATGTCGTCGTCGTCGACTCGGTCGCTGCGCTCACGCCGAAGGCGGAAATCGAAGGCGAAATGGGCGATCAGCACATGGGCCTGCATGCGCGCCTGATGTCGCAGGCTTTGCGCAAGCTGACCGGCAACATCAAGCGCTCCAATACGATCGTGATTTTCATCAACCAGATCCGCATGAAGATCGGCGTGATGTTCGGCAATCCGGAAACGACGACGGGCGGCAACGCGCTGAAATTCTATTCCTCGGTGCGCCTGGACATCCGGCGAATCGGCGCGATCAAGAACGGCGAGGAAGTCGTCGGCTCGATGACGCGCGTCAAAGTGGTCAAGAACAAAGTCGCACCGCCGTTCCGCGAGACCGAATTCGAGATCATGTACGGAACCGGCATTTCGCGCGAAGGCGAACTCATCGAACTCGGCGTTTTGCATAATCTGGTCGAGAAGTCCGGGTCTTGGTACAGCTACAAGGCAGAGCGCATCGGCCAGGGAAAGGACAACGCGCGCACGTTCCTGCTGCAACACCCGGAAATCGCGAAGGACATCGAACAGCAAATCCGCGCCAAGCTGATTCCGGAGAAAGCGACGATGAACCGCGGCGGCGAGGCGAAGGAGGCTTAGAAGCCTGCGCCGCGATCCTTCGGAGCCGACCAATGCGCGCGCGGCGCGCCAGGCGGCGCTCGCGGCGCTGGCGCGGCGCGATTATGCGTGCGCGGATTTGGGGCGCCTGCTGCGCGGCCGAGGCTACGAGGCCGCGGTGGTCACGGCGCTGATCGAGCGCCTGGTCGCCGAGAAATTACTCGACGATTGCCGTTACGTCGGGAATTTCATCGCGTATCATGCCGCGCGCGGCCAGGGGCCGCTGCGCGTGCGCGCGGAATTGCGCCAGAAGGGCGTCGTGGGGGAGATCGTGGAGGAGCGCTTAGCCGCATTCCCCGAGTGGATCGCCCACCTGAAATCCGCCCGCGACAAGAAATTCGGCGCGCGGCCGCCCGCGAATTTCGTCGAAAAAGTGCGCCAGGCCCGTTTCTTAAGTTACCGCGGCTTCACGAGCGCGCAGATACGATCCGCATTAGGATCAGACGTGGACGTGGATGATCGAGAGACATGAAACGGGATTCTAGAGTGAGAACGATGACGAGCGCGGAAGTCCGGGCGAGCTTCCTGGAATTCTTCCGCAAGAACGGACATACGGTCGTGCCGTCGAGTTCGCTCGTGCCGGGCAACGATCCGACGCTGTTGTTCACGAACGCCGGCATGGTGCAGTTCAAGGACGTCTTTCTCGGCAAGGATCAGCGCGACTACTCGCGCGCGGCGAGCGCACAGCGCTGCGTGCGCGCGGGCGGCAAGCACAACGACTTGGAGAACGTCGGCTACACGGCTCGGCACCATACGTTCTTCGAGATGCTCGGGAATTTCAGTTTCGGCGATTATTTCAAGCGCGAGGCGATCCACTTCGCGTGGAATTTCATCACCGGCACGCTCGGTATCCCGAAGGAGCGCCTTTGGGTCACGGTATTCCGCGAAGACGACGAGGCGGAGCGGATATGGACCGAAGAGATCGGCGTCGACCCGACGCGCTGTACGCGGCTTGGGGAAAAGTCGAACTTCTGGCAGATGGGCGAGACCGGCCCCTGTGGGCCGTGCACGGAAATTTTCTACGATCACGGGCCCGAAATATTGGGTGGCCCGCCAGGATCGCCGGACGAGGACGGCGACCGCTTCGTCGAGATCTGGAACCTCGTGTTCATGCAGTACGAGCGCGCGGCCGACGGCTTGCTCGCGCCGCTACCGAAGCCCTCGGTCGACACCGGCATGGGCTTGGAGCGCGTCGCGGCCGTGATGCAGGGCGTACACAGCAATTACGATATCGACCTATTCAAGTCCTTGATCCAGGCGGCGGCCGCGGCCACGGAGACGAAAGATCTCGCGTCCTCGAGCTTGCGCGTCATCGCCGATCATATTCGCGCGAGCACGTTCCTGATCATCGACGGCGTCGTGCCCTCGAATGAAGGACGGGGCTACGTTTTGCGGCGCATTATCCGCCGCGCGATACGTCACGGCTACAAATTGGGATACACGCAGCCGTTCTTTCACCGGCTCGTTCCGGCGGTCGTGCGCGAGATGGGCTCTTACTACGGCGAACTGATCGCCGGCGAGGCGCGCGCCGCGCAGACTCTTGCGCTGGAAGAGGAACGCTTCGCCGAAACGCTGGCGACCGGCATGGCGCTGCTTGATGCGGAAACCGCGAAGCTAAAAGGCCCGGTGATACCCGGCGAAACGGTGTTCAAGCTCTACGACACGTACGGATTTCCGCTGGATTTGACGGCTGACGTCGCGCGCGAGCGCGGCTTGGCGATAGACCAAGCGGGATTCGATGCCGCGATGAACGCACAGCGCGGCCGCGCGCGCGCCGCGAGCAAGTTCGGCGTCGATCTCAGCGGCTCGGTCAAACTCGACGAGAAAACGCAATTTACCGGATACGACGGCTACGCCGACGGCGGCCGCGTCACCGCGTTGATCGCGGATGGCGCGCTGGTCGAGACGCTTGCCGGCGGGCAACAAGGCCAGGTCGTGCTCGACCGCACGTCGTTCTACGCGGAGAGCGGCGGCCAGGTCGGCGATACCGGCGTGCTGGTCGGCGCCGCCGCCCGTTTCGCCGTCCACGACACCCAGAAAATCGGCGCCGCGCACGCGCACGCTGGAGTGCTCGAAAACGGCGAGATCAAGGTCGGCGACCGGCTCGAAGCGCAAGTCGACGTTGCTCGACGGCGGGCGCTCGCGCTCAACCATTCTGCGACCCATCTGTTGCATGCGGCGCTGCGCGAAGTGCTCGGCAAGCACGTCCAGCAAAAGGGCTCGCTGGTCGCGCCCGACCGGCTGCGCTTCGACTTCTCGCACAATCAGGCACTGACGCCGGAGGAGTTGCGGCGCGTCGAGCAGCGCGTCAACGCCCAGATCCGCGGCAATGCGCCGGTCGAGACGCGTGTCATGGGCTTCGACGATGCGGTCGCCGCCGGCGCGATGGCGCTGTTCGGCGAAAAATACGCGAGCGACGTGCGGGTCTTGTCGATCGGCGATTTTTCGAAGGAGCTTTGCGGCGGCACGCACGTGGCGCGCGCCGGCGACATCGGCCTGTTCAAGATCAGCGGCGAGGCCGGCGTCGCGGCCGGTGTGCGCCGCATCGAGGCGCTGACCGGCGAGGCGGCCTATCAATGGGTCGTTAATACCGAACGGATTCTCGCCGAGATCGCCGGTATCGTGCGCGGCGGCCGCGACGATGTGGACCAAAAGGTGCGCGAACTGGTCGACCGTTCGCGCAAATTGGAGAAGGAGGTCCAGCAGGCCAAAGCCAAGCTCGCCGGCGGACAGCGCGGCGACCTGTCCGCGCAGGCGAAAGATGTGGATGGGATCAAGGTATTGGCGGTGCGGATCGAGGATGCCGACGCGATGAGCCTGCGCGCGGCTGTCGATCAGCTCAAAGGCACGCTCGGTTCCTGCGTCATCGTGCTTGCGACCATACAGGACGGCAAAGTCGTGCTCGTCGCCGGAGTTTCCGCGGATGTCGTCGATCGGTTGAAGGCGGGGGACATCGCCGGCGCCGTAGCGGCGCAAGTCGGCGGCCGCGGCGGCGGCCGCGCCGATTTTGCACAGGCTGGCGGCACGCAGCCCGAAAACCTGAGCGCGGCGCTCGCCGGCGTCGAAGCGCTCGTGCGCAGCCGCCTTACGGCTTGAGGCCGCGTTCCTGAACGGCCGTTAAATAAGAGATTTCCGGGCGCGCCGCCCCATTCAATTTTTTTATCACCTTCATGATAAGATGCCGGCCGTTTCGCGGTCGCTGCGTATTTTTTGCGCTTCGCAATTCACAGGATTGGGGGCTTGAGATTGATAAATCGACACTATCGGTCGAACAAAATGCGATCTGAGTTGCCTTATACGGGAGAACCGACGCGTTTATCGATGTCTCGAACGGGGCCAAGGCCGCCAGGAGTTCGCCAATGTTAATTTTGACCAGACGGGTCGGCGAGACCTTGATGATCGGCGATGAGGTGACCGTGACGGTGTTGGGCGTCAAGGGCAACCAAGTTCGAATCGGGGTCAATGCCCCGAAGGACGTCGCCGTGCACCGCGAAGAGATCTTCGAGCGCATCAAGCGCGAGGACGAGCCGCGCGGCGGTGGATCCGCCGAGTCGCCGGCGCCACGCGGTCCCCTGACCGTCAAAAGCGGCGTCTGACGAGGATATTGCCCCTACCCCCAAGCCTTTTGCTTTACCGTGCCCGCTCTCGGCGGGTATCATCGCGCGTCCCGCAAAAGGGACCGATTCCCTGCCGGAGAGGTGGCCGAGTGGTCGAAGGCGCGCCCCTGCTAAGGGCGTATGGGTCAAAAGCCCATCGAGGGTTCGAATCCCTCCCTCTCCGCCATCCCCCCTAGTCAGATGGGTCATCCGTGCCTTGATGCGTACCTTAAGGGCCTTAAGAGTCGACGATTCTTCGCCCGAGTAGCAGGTATCGCATCCATGGGGTCTATGCGCAAAGCCCGTGCCGAACAAGGACACGATAGGCATGGAGTATGTGCCTGTCTATGCGAATGCCGCGCAAAATCCGGGCGAAGTGCGGATCAGCGCGCGGCGCGTGCGGGATCTCGGCGTCGAGACGGCGCTGGTCGATGCGCTCTTGACCGTGCCGTGCGCGGCGACGGCGCGCGGAATGTCGATGTTCGGCGCCTCGTTCATCTACGTCATTTTGGGAGCCGAGAAGACGCTCGCCGATATGCGCGCGCCGCAGGACTGGTATCTACGCTACGCGCTCTCCCGCGCGCGCGGCGTAGCCGAGGTCGCGCATATCTCGATCTCGCGGGGACCATCCGCGACAAAATGCGTCTGCCCGCGGGCGCTCATCTCGTCTGGAGCGGGTGGATTAAATACATGCAGCGCGCGAAGGTGCAGTTCGAAGTCGTCGTACCGCTGACGCTTTTGATCATCTTTACGCTGCTGTATTTGAATTTCGGGCGAGTGACGGAGACGTTGATCGTGTTTCTGTTCCTGCCGTTCGCCCTGATCGGCGGCTTGCGGCTGAGGTACTGGCTCGGGTTCAGTGTCAGCGTCGCGGCGCAGACCGATGTGGTCATGCTCGTGTATCGCGATCGGGCCTATCAAGCCGCGGTTCGTGCGACCGGGCGCCGGGCCTTGACGCCTGCGGACCTGCGTGCCGCGATCATGGCGAGACTCCTGCCGATCATGTGGAGCCATGGAACGGGCTCGGAAATCAAGCGGCCCATCGCCGTGCCGATGCTCGGCGGCATGGTGACTTCGACGATCCTGACGATGGTCGCGATTCCCACGGTATTCGGCTCATCAAGGCGCTGATGCGTAAGGATTCCTCGCGTGCGCAAGCTTGACGTAAAGCGACTGGTACGCGCAGCCGCGTACCGCGAAACGGCCGCGACCGTGGCCGAAACTCGCGCCGACCTGTTTCCGCAAGTTACGGTCGGCACCTGCGTCGGACATATGAACGGCACCCTGCCCCGGCCGATATTGCCGAACAGCCTCGACGGCACCGCGATCTGGGCTCCGGATGTCTGAGGCGCATCCGCCGCGGTCTGGAACGCGACACCGCTGTCGTCGCAGCGGGCGCCGCGGATTTGGCTTCGGCGCGGCTATCGATTCAGGCGCTGCTCGCGAACGATTACTGCGAGCTGCGCGGAGAGGACAAGGCGGCGCGCGCGGCTCGGGCATGCGACCGCCGTGTTAATCGGCCGGCGGCCTGCCAATTTCTCGCTGAAGCGCGCTCCCTACCGCGACGACATGCCGGACGTGCCGCTTGGGGTGCCGTCTGCGCTTTTGGATCGCCGCCTGGATAGTGCCGCAGCAGAGCGCCGGGTGGCGGCGGCGAATGCTGAGATCGGCGTTGCAAGCGCCGCTTGGTACCCGGATCTCACGCTCTCGGTGTCCTCGGGGTAGGCAGGCATGCTGCTGCGGCAACTGTTCCAGGCATCGTACCAGTCCTGGGCGGTCGGCCCGTAATTGACCGAAGCGGCGTTCGATGCCGACGCACACACGGCGCGCGTGACGCGCGCACGCGCGGCGTTCGACCGCAGCGTCGCGGTCTATCGCGAGACCGTGCCGACCGCGTTCCAGCAAGTCGAAGACAATCTCGCCGCGCTGCGGATTCTGACCGATCAACTCAATTTCCAGGAAGCCTTGGTTCGACACGCCCGGGTGGCCGAGCAGTTGGCGCTCAGCCGATATGCAAGCGGCCTCGTGCCCTACAGCCGAGTGCTGGGCGCGCAAATCGCAAGACTCAGCAATGAGGATGCGTTTCTGGCCGTTCGCCGCGAACGCCCTGTCGCGAGCATTGCGCTGCGCGAAGCGTTGGGAGGCGGCTGGGACGTGGCCGTCGGCGCCCCGGGGTAGCGAAAAGGGGGCATTGTGGTAGACTCTCGGCCCGCAAATCGGCGGAGGTCGATGAGACCCGCTGCGCCCGTAGCTCAGTTGGATAGAGCGCC